>CACYDL010000300.1 GCA_902773195.1 uncultured Lachnospiraceae bacterium | reverse complement strand
GCTCCAATATGCTCCTGTGTCCGACGAACCCCCAGGGGGCTTTCTATCGGAACCCGGAAAAATGTCACTACCCCGCGTGCCACGTCTGCATGGACAACTGCATGATGGGCTACATCGACCTCTCGGCGGATCCGCCGCGGTTCGGGAACCGGGGCTTCCAGTGCGACGACTGCCACGAGTGCTCCTACTGCTTCATGATCTGTCCCTTCGGGGCGGTGGAGAACAGCGATCCGGAGCAGTTCGAGAGGGAGAAGGGGATCCGCCACCTGAACTTCGAGGTCATGCTCGACCGCGACGAGGCGGAGGGCACCTTCCGCCGCCACGTGCCCGTGGAGGAGGTGGGCTACGACACGCCCTACGTGTTCTGGCATCCGGAGCGGCCCTATCTCAAGGTGCCGAAGGAGGATCACGACATCTGAGGCGCGCCGGCGGGCCTGCCGCCGAAGCGCGGGAATGAGCGCATCGGAGGCGTCCGCGGGTGTGCTTCGGTGTGACAACGGGCGGACGATGTGATATACTTTCGGTGTTAACCCGGAATCAAACAGAGACGCAATACGAAGAGGGCTGACAGGTTTGAGCAAGGAAATCAGAAAGCCCGGGGGCGCGGCGGCCGGCAGCGGTCCGCGGAGAGGGCGCGCCCCGGGGCCTGAAGAACAAAAGGCCTGGGTACGGTCCGGACGTGAGAACGGCCGGGATGCAGGAGGCGGCGCGCAGCCGGGGCGGGGAGCTCCCGGCCTTCTGAAGCGCCTCTCGCGGCTTCTGCATATCGAGCACTGGCAGACGATCACCCTCATCATGATGATCTACGACTTCGCCGCGGTCAACCTTTCCTACGCTTTGGCGCTCTGGCTGCGGTTTGACTGCAGCTTTTCGCTCATCCCGCCCTACTACATTTCCGCCTGGATCCGCTTTGTGCCGATCTATACGGTCTTCTGTCTGGCGGTCTTCTGGGGGCTGAAGCTGTACCGGAGCATCTGGCGCTTCGTCAGCTACGCGGAGCTGTACAGGACGATGATCGCCACCCTGATCACCGCGGTCTTCCACCTCGCGGGCATCACCCTGCTGTTTCAGAGAATGCCCGTCTCCTACTATGTGATGGGGCCGGTGATCCAGTTCATACTGACGATGGGCATCCGGTTCTCCTACCGGTTCCTCCTGCTTCTCAGAAGCCGGAACGCGGCCGCCGACCCGGTAACGCCTCCCAAGAGGGTCATGCTCGTCGGCGCCGGCCAGGCGGGGCAGATGATCCTGAGGGACGTCACCGCCTCCCGGGAGCTCAACGAGCAGGTCGTCTGCATCATCGACGACAACTACAACAAGTGGAACCGTTACATCGACGGCATCCCCATCGTCGGAGGCTGCTCGTCGATCCCGGTGAACGCCGTAAAATACAACATCGACAGCATCTACATCGCGATCCCCAGCGTCAGCACGGCGAGGAAGCGCGAGATTATGAATATCTGCAACGAGACCGGCTGCGAGCTGAAGATGCTTCCCGGCATCTATCAGCTGGTGAACGGCCAGGTCACCGTCAGCAGCCTGAAGGAGGTCTCCGTGGAGGACCTCCTGGGCAGGGAGCCCATCCGCGCGGATCTCACGGAGGTGCGGGAGTACATCCGGGGAAGGACCGTCCTGGTCACCGGCGGCGGAGGCTCCATCGGCTCGGAGCTCTCGCGGCAGATCGCCGGCTACGGCCCGTCCCGGCTGATCATTTTCGACATCTATGAGAACAGCACCTACAGCGTCCAGCTGGAGCTCCGGGAGAAATATCCCGGTCTCAGGCTTGACGTGATCATCGGATCGGTGCGCGACAGCCGGAAGATCTTCGACGTCTTCGAGAAGTACCGGCCGGACGTGGTCTTCCACGCGGCCGCCCACAAGCACGTCCCCCTCATGGAGGACAGTCCCTGCGAGGCGGTCAAGAACAACGCCATCGGGACCTACAAGACAGCCTACGCGGCGATGACTCACGGCTGCAGCCGCTTCGTGCTGATCTCCACGGACAAGGCGGTCAACCCCACCAACGTGATGGGCGCCACCAAGCGGCTCTGCGAGATGATCATCCAGAGCTTCGACGAGATGATCCGCGAGGGACGCGCCGGCGAGATTCCCCAGCTGTTCACCCACCCGGTAGCCCGGAAGCTGGAGCGCAGCCCGGAGTTCTGGAGGTCCGTCTCGACGGAGTTCGTGGCCGTCCGCTTCGGCAACGTCCTCGACAGCAACGGCTCCGTGGTGCCGATTTTCCGCCAGCAGATCGAGAAGGGCGGACCGGTCACCGTGACCCACCCGGACATCATCCGGTACTTCATGACGATACCGGAGGCGGTGAGCCTCGTGCTCCTCGCCGGCGCGGACGCGAAGGGCGGAGAGATCTTCGTCCTCGACATGGGAAGCCCGGTGAAGATCGACACCCTGGCCCGCACGATGATCCGCCTGATGGGGCTGAAGCCGGACGTCGACATAAAGATCGAGTACACGGGACTG
>CACYDL010000299.1 GCA_902773195.1 uncultured Lachnospiraceae bacterium | reverse complement strand
CGCCTGGGCTTCCGCCTCAAGTCGCGCCGCTTCCTCGGCTGCCGCCGCTTCCGCCGCCGCCTGGGCTTCCGCCTCCGCCTGGGCCTCCGCCTCAAGTCGCGCCGCTTCCTCGGCCGCCGCCGCTTCCGCCGCCGCCTGGGCTTCCGCCTCAAGACGCGCCGCTTCTTCGGCCGCCGCCGCTTCCGCCGCCGCCTCCGCTTCCGCGTCGTAGCTCCAGTCATCCGCCCCCGCAAGCGTCAGGTTCGATGATACAGAGCTGACCATCATAACCGCCGCAAGGAAGATGGATAAGAAACGCCTTCTCGTGTCCCTCATAGTAGTACCTCACTTTCCCCCCATAGAAATAAGTGGAGTATGTTCTGCGCGAAATCGTTTAAGAAGACATAGTTCTCCCTAAAGTACGCACTTATACAGGGTGAATTATACCACTTATCGGGATTTTTAACAAATTATTACAGGCCCATTTCCTGATTTTCGTAGTTTAGTACATCATGCACAAAAATAATGGTTTGTTTTGAGGAATATATTGCAAAAACAAGGGCTCGGTTTTCTCAGAATTGTGTCCAACAGGCCCAAAAAACACCAGATATTGACTTAATTCAGAAACGGTTTTCGAAACGTTTCGTAGAAATAATGGGCACTTACGTAAACTTTTTCCCGAAAAATAAACATTCACGCCACTTCAGACAATAAAAAACCCGCATTTGCGGGCCGGTGCGGGCCGCGGATCCTTCCGGGCACGAAAAAACCGGCCCTTCGGCCGGATTTTTCACGTAAAAACGTAACAGCTTCTTCTGCAGGTGATTTTTTCCGGGCCGGTCAGCATCTCCTTGACCCGGTTTCGCCGCGGCACTTACTTCCCGGCGTCACTTCCTTCACCGGGGCAGCACCACGGACAGGATGCTCAGTCCCGCCAGGACGCCCGCCGCGGCCAGAACGATGCCGACGACCAGGATGAGCGGGTTGGCGTGCTTCTCCAGCACGACCTCATTCACGGGATCGTAGTACAGCTTCATATGGTCCCCGGTCTTGAAGGCCTTCTCGCTCCCCGAGTTGATGTTGCATCTTCTCGTGTTTTCCCGTCCGTCCAGCTGATACCGGACGACGGGATAGTAGGTGTACTTGTCTCCCTTCAGGATCTTCGTCCCCTTGGAGAGCTGCCTCGTATATACCGAGACGATCTCGCCGTCGAGCTCCACAAGTCCCTTCCGGCTCACCGAGACGTAGTTCCAGATCAGGCAGGCGCCCGCCCCGGCGAGAATCACGGCCAGGCAGATCATCGCGCGGATGAAATGGCCGCGGTTGTTCTCCAGCGCCAGAAGGATCAGGAGCGCGCCGCCGATCATCATCGCCCAGGGATTGAGGACAAATTCGCTCTTGTTCGCCATGAGCTCGATGTTCCTCTCGTTTCTGCCGCGGACCACACGGACCTGCTGGCCGATCGAGTACTCCGTCGGGGACTTGATGACCTGTCTCTCCCTGTGATGGGTGGCCGGATTCACAAATTCCACCGTCACGTTGTAGTAATTCATGACGTCCCGGTCCTTCTTGTCCTTCTTCACGACGTGGCTGCAGGCGGCCACCTCGGCCGTCGCGTTCAGCTCCGCCCTGCGAAGCCGCAGCCAGTCCCTGACCTGGCCCGATCCCACGAGAAAAATGATCACGCCCGGTATATACTGTAACAGCTTTGAAAACTCCATGTCGGATTCTCTCTCCTTCCGGAAGATTCAGTTCGTGGGCACGATCAGAACCTCGATGCCCGCGCTCTCCAGCTTCTCCACGATCTGCCGGTCCGCGTTGTCGTCGGTGATCAGCGTGACCGGGGAATCGTAGGAGCAGCTGCCGTAGATGTTGTTTTTCTCGTCCCGCCTCCGGAGCTTGGAGTGGTCCGCGAGAATGTACACCTTTTTCTTCGTCCGGCTCATCAGCAGCTCGTTGATCCCGATCTCCGTGGGGATGTCGTAGCGGAATTCCCCGTCCTCGTAGACGGCGGCGCACCCGATAAAGGAGTTGTCCGCCTCCAGGCTCAGCAGGTTGCGCATGACGTATTCCCCCACCATCACGTGGTTCCGGACCTCGCCGCCCGTGTAGCGGATGGACACGCCCTCGGGAAACGCCTCCTCCATGGCCCAGCAGTTGTTGGTGTAGACCATCAGGCGCTTGTCTCCCGTGTAATGAAGCAGATGCAGGGCCGTCCTGCTGCCGTTGATGAACAGCGTCTCGCCGTCCCCGGCGAAGCGCGCGGCGTATCGGGAAATGCAGTCCCTGCAGTAGGCGATCCACTCATCCGGGGAAATCATCTGATGCGCCTTCTCCATCGAGACCGCCCCTCCGTGCACGCGGGAGAGCAGTCCCTCCTGCTTCAGCAGCTTGAGATCCCGCCGGGCGGTCATGAGGGAAATGTGAAACCGCTCCGCGATCTCCTCCACCCGGATCTGCCCGTTCTTTTTTACCATTCGGAGGATCTGCTGCCGGCGGTCCTCTATGGTACTTCTGTTGTTCCTCATAGCACGAATTCCTTTAAAAACCTGCACAACCCGCCGGCTCGTCTCACAGAAGGCTCAGGATCTCCTCCATCGAGGCGATCACGCCGAAGGACGGCGCTTCGCCGCTCCCGGCGTCCGGCCGGCCTTCTTCTTTCCTCCCGGTCCGGCCGTTCTCCTTCTCCGTCCGGCCGTCTTCCTTCTTCCCGGTCCGGCCGTTCTCCTTCTCCGCCCGGCCGCCGTCCTTCTCCTCCGCGCGGAAAAGAAGGGCCTGCATCCCGGTTTCCAGGGCTCCCCCCACGTCCTTCCCCGGATTGTCGCCGACGAAGAGACATTCCGCCGGTTCGCAGCCGGCCTTCCGGAGACAGAGCTCGAAGAATCTTCTCTTCGGCTTCTCCGCCACCGCCTCCTCGCTGGTCACGACGAAATCGATCAGCGGCAGCAGCCCCATTTTCTCCAGCTTCTGAAACTGGATGCGGGCCGTCATATCCGTCCCGACGCCGGTCCGGATCCCCCGCCGCTTCAGCTCCGCCAATGTCTCCCGGACGCCGGGGCGCGGCTCGGCGGCCTCGATCAGGGTGTCCCAGTAGAGCGATTCCATCCGGAGCGCGTGGGGCGAAAGGGGCCGTCCCTCCTGCTCCAGCAGGTTCTGGTAGCGGATGATGCGGCTGTGGATCGCGGCGACGTCCCCCATCTCCTCCATGAGCCTCTTCTGGACGCTCCTCTGGAGGACGGCGAACCCGTCCGCGGTCATCCCCAGCTCCGTCACGGCGTACTCCGTCACGGCGTCGAAGGCCTTCCGGTGGGCCTCGTCGAAATCGTAGAGGGTGTTGTCGATGTCAAAGATGACGGCTTTTATCATAGTTCCTCAACCATCGCGGCAAATTGTGCAAAAGAAACCGGCCCTGTGCAGACAGAAGGCCGGTTCCCATTTCATTTATTGCTGAAATTCTCCGGCTGTTTCATCCGGATGCGCGTTTTCACAGCCGGAACCTGGGCGGATCCGTCTCAGTCGAGGAGGTCCGCATCCTTCAGGGCAGCCTCGATCTCCTTGTCGGACATGACGTTCTTCAGCGGGATCAGGATCGTTCCGTTCTTCTCGATGCCGTCGAAGGTCTTGACGAACGTCTTTGCGCAGAACACGAGGTCATAGTTGCGGGCGGAACTCTTGCCCTCGGAAACGGAGCAGTGACGAAGCTCGGCCGGCTTGATGTCGTATTTCTTCAGAACCTTCTTGATCGCGTTTTCCATCATGAGGGAAGAGCCGGCGCCGTTCGCGCAGCAGGCCAGCAGTCTCTTGCCGTCTAATTTAGCCATAACAGTCTCCTTTTGTCTTTTTTGCCTTTAAAAATACGTTACCTATTTTAATAAGGAATGAATCACGTATTTTCTGCCTTGTGATTCTGTGTGTTTCTGCGTGATTCTGTGCGTTTCGATGAGCGGCTCACAGCTGCTCTGTGCCGCGTCATGCCGCCTGCGGGCCGCATGGCGCGGCTTTGCGCTGTTTCCCTCTCGGATTTACTTCTTGCCCTTCTTCGCGATGTGCTCCAGATAGGCGTCGTAGTCTTCCGTGATCAGGAAGTAGCCCTCGGGATCCATTCTGTACTCGATCTGCGGAAGCGCCAGCAGGATGATGACGACGATCGCCACGCCCGCGTAGCTGAGATAGCGCATGAGCACGGTGAACAGCGGCCATACGGTATCCCAGTCGAACATTCCGAGGTAGCCGCCGTAGTTGGCGAGGCCGACCCAGCCGGCGATGAACGCCGCGCCGAAGACCTGGATGAGGCCGGAGCAGAACGGGATGATGAGGCAGGCCTTGAGACCGCCCTTCTCGTTCGCCACGAGGCCCATCGTCGCGTTGTCGAAGAACACCGGAACGAATCCGCAGATGATGATGGTCGGGGATCCGGCGATGATCAGGATGACGATCGCGATGATCTGGCCGACGAGACCGGCGAGGAAGCCGAAGGTCACGGCGTTGGAATCACCGAAACCGTAGCAGACAGCGCAGTCGACGCCCGGGATGGACGACGGAAGCAGCTTGTCGGCGATACCCTGGAAGGAAGCGGTCAGCTCCGTGACGAACGTACGGACGCCGAGCTGCAGGATGGCCAGATAGACCGCGAAGTTCAGGGACTTGTCGAAGCACCACCAGACGTAATTGGTGGACTCTGTGATGTCGCCGCTGGCGACGAAGTAGGGCTTGCCGATGACCGCGAGGATGACGCCGAAGAAAGCGGTCATCAGGATGGCGGTACAGACCATGTTTTCATTGAAGATCGAGAAGAAGCCGGGCATTTCCATCTCGCCGACCTTCTTGACCTTGCGCTTGCCGCCCTTGTCTCCGAAGAGCTTGTCGGCGACGATGTAGGAGAGGCGGATACCGAACATCTGCTGATGGGCGATGGCGAAGCCGGCGCCCTCGGTCAGCTCCTGCATCGGCTTGACCGTGAGGTTGGATCCGACGGCCCAGTAGGCACCGAGGATAACCGCCATGACGACCATGAGGGCCACATTGTTGGAAAGAAGTCCGGGAAGCGCGAACATGATCAGCCAGTAGGCCGTGGCCGCCTGCTGCACCTGGACGTGGCCGGTGGTGAACAGGGTGCGGCACTTCGTGATCCTGTTGAAGCGGACCAGGAGGATGTTGACGATGAACGCGATGAGCAGCAGGGTCATCGCCTGCGAGAAGCCCTTGCCGAAGACCTCCTCGACGCCCGCGGTGACGGCGTTCTGGCCGTAGTACGGGTCGATGACGCAGGCCGTCAGGTTGAAGCGGTCCTTAAGTCCCGCGAGGATCGGGCGGAAGTTGCTGGTCAGTCCGCCGGAGCCGACGTTCAGGATCAGCATACCGATGATCGCCTTCAGCGTACCGGCGAGGGTGTCGTACCACTTCTTGCCCATCAGGCAGTAGCCGAGCAGCGTCAGGAAACCGACCATGTACGGGGCCTTCTGCAGGACGTAGGTCGCAAAGAAGGTCCAGATAGCGTTTAATACATTTAAGATAACCATATCTCTCTCCCTGAATCAGTTGTTTTTGTTCATTAATAAATGCTTATTCTTCTTCGCAAGGATACTTGGCCTCCGCCGCGAGGATATCCTCCGGCGTCCTGGCCGCGGCGAGCGCGTCGAGCAGGTCGTCGTTCATAAAAATGGACGAAAGCTGCTGGATATTGTTCATGTGCTCCTCGGAGTTGGCCGCCGACAGCGTGAAGAAGAGGTTGGCCTCCTTCTTCTCTCCGTCCTCGTCCTCGCCGAAGTCGATCAGCTTCTCGGATACCATGAAGCCGATGCCCGTGCGGTGGGCTCCCTTGGCGTTCTCCGTGGTGTGGGGCATCGCGACGTTGTGGTCGAATACGACGTAGGGGCCGTACTTCTCGATGCATTCCACGATCTGCTTGTAGTAGTCCTCGTCGACGGTGCCGTCCGCCACCAGACTCTCAGCGCTCAGACGCACCGCTTCCTGCCATGTCACGCCTTCGCCGTCAATAAAACGGTAATGCTTCTGTTCAACTATCGTCTGTAAAACACTGGACATCTTGTCTCCCTTTCCCGCCCGCGGGGTGGGAGCGCTCTCCCGGCCTCCGCGCGGCGAACGGTTCCGGCCTCCGCCTTACAGGCAGGAGCGGAACGGAATATTCTGCGGATGCTCGAAGCAGTCCTCGAAGCCTCTGCGGTGATGATAGTAGATCTTGTCCTTGTCCTGCGGATAGACGTACTTGCCGCCCACCTGCCAGAAGAACGGATGGAACTTGTACTCGTTGCGGTCCTTCTTGAAGTCG
>CACYDL010000298.1 GCA_902773195.1 uncultured Lachnospiraceae bacterium | reverse complement strand
GATCTCGGTACGCATCGCCTGTCTGGCCTTGCCGTCCAGGTGGGACAGCGGCTCGTCCATCAGCAGCAGGTCCGGGCGCCGCACGATCGCGCGGGCGATATTGACGCGCTGCTTCTGGCCGCCGGAAAGCTTGACGGGCATCTTGTCGAGAAGGTCGTCGCACTGCATCAGGGGGGCGATCTCACGGACGCGGCGGTCGATCTCCGCCTTGTCCACGCCCTTCGCCTTCAGGTTGAAGCCGATGTTGTCGTAGACCGTGAGCGGGGGATACATCGCGTAGTCCTCGAAGGCCAGGCCGATGTGGCGGTCCTTCGGCTCGAGGTCGTTGACGCGGACGTCGTTGATGTAGATGTCGCCCTGCGTGATCTCCTCGAGTCCCGCCGTCATGCGCAGCGTCGTGGTCTTGCCGCAGCCGGAGGGTCCCAGAAGGGCGATGAATTCGCCCTCGTTGGCCTCGATGCACAGGTCCTTGACGGCGAAGTCATTGACCTGCTTGTTTTTCTTTTTGCCTTCATTGTCATATCTCTTATAGACATGCTCAATTCTAAGTCCTGACATTGTTCCTCCTCCCGTTCCTGTTACGACTGCTGATCCGCTTCCTGCGGCTCCGCGATCTCGCGGATCGCAGCCTCATTGTAGCGTGTCAGGAAGTTCCTGGTTTCCGCATCGAAGAACAATGCATGGTCAAGCTGCATCCCCACGTAGACGTCCTGGTCGATCTTCACGGACAGTCCGTTCGGGGCGAGCATGCGGAGCTGCTGTTCGCCCTTCTCGGCGACGATGACAGACTTGTTGCCGATACTCTCGTAGCTGTAAACCGTACAGTGCAGGAAGCCTTCCTTCGGCTCGAAGGAATAAGTCACATTCTGCGGACGGAGCGCCATATCCACCTTCGAGGCGCCCAGCTCGTCCAGTCTGGCGAAGAGCGCGTCCTCGCGGGGAAGATCGTATTCCGCGCCCAGATCCAGCTGAATGCTCCAGCCGTCTCCGGACTTCCGCAGCGTCCCGGGGATCAGGTTGATCTCGGGATCACCCATCAGCTGCGCCACGAATTCGTTGCAGGGCAGGTCGTAGATGGCGTCGCCCGTTCCGATCTGCACCACCTTGCCCTTGTTGATGACCGCGATGCGGTCCGCCAGGGACATGGCCTCCATGAAGTCATGGGTGACGTAGATGGACGTCGTTCCGAACTGGGCCTGGATACTCTTCAGCTCGGTACGCATGGCGTTCCGGAGCTTCGCGTCAAGATGGGCCAGCGGCTCATCCATCAGGTATACCTTCGGCATGCGGACCAGGGCGCGCCCCATCGCCACACGCTGCTTCTGTCCGTTGGACAGCTGGGAGGGAAGTCTCTCGAGGAGGTGGTCCATGTTCATCATGGCGGCGACCTTGTGGACGCGTTCTTTGATGTAGGCCTCGTCCTTCCTGTACAGCTTGCTGCGGAGAGGAGAAGCCATGTTGTCGTAGACGGTCATCTGCGGATACAGCGCGTAATTCTCGAAGACCATCGCCGTATCGCGGTGGGCGGCGTCGACCAGGTTCACGATCTCCCCGTCGAACTTCACGACTCCCTCCTCGGGAATCTGGATTCCGGCGATGTTGTTCAGGATCGTCGTCTTGCCCGCGCCGGCGGGTCCGAAGAGGACGAAGAACTCCTTGTCCTTGATATCCAGGGAAATGCCGTCAAGAGCCGTCACTTTACCGAAAACCTTTTTGATGTTTTCCAACTGTATTCTGGCCATCTGTTCACCTTAACCCTTCACTGCACCGAAGCTCAGACCACGGACGAGGTGTTTCTGAATGCAAAGTGCGAAAATGATCGCCGGCAGAGCCGAGATGACGGCCGCCACAGCCAGCTGGCCGTAGTGGGCGGTGTCGGTTCCCAGGAATTTCGTGATAGCAACCGTGATGGGCTGGACCTTCGCGCCGGCCAGCAGCAGCGGGAACGTGAACTCGTTCCAGGCGAAAATGAACGCCAGCAGCGCCGCGGAGACGAGGCCCGGACGAATCAGCGGTATCAGGTTCTTGAAGAAGATCTGATACCATGGGTAGCCGTCGACCTGGGCGGCGTACTCAATCTCGACGGAAATATCCTCGAAGTAGCCTCGCACAACCCAGATCAGAAGAGGCATGGAGATCAGCTGATACACCCAGATCAGGCCCAGGTAGGTATCATACAGGTGCAGCTTCTGGTAAATCATGAACAGCGGAAGCACGACCAGGATCTCGGGAGCAAACTTGAAGGAAAGAATCTGGAAAGCGATGTCTTCCTTCTTCTTGAAGTCGTAACGGGCGAGCGCGTAGGCCGCCGGGACGCCGACGACGACGGAGACAACGACGGCAAGTCCGGAGACGATCAGGGAATCCCTCAGATATCTGGGGTAGTCGGACTTGAAGAGGACCTCGCGGTAATTGTCCAGCGTCGGCGTGAAAACGAACATCGTGTTGTACATCTGCGCGTCTGATTTGAAGGAAAGGATCACCATCCAGATCAGAGGAAACAGCGCAAACACCGCATATATGACCAATAGCACATTCAGGAGAATGTTGAGGCCTGTCTTTTTACCTGTTTTCATCTTTTGCATCCACTCCTTATCTTATAAGCCCTTGCACATCGTCACTCTTCCAGACCGGCTGCCTGCTTCTGGGCGGCTCTCTGCTTGCCGACGATGAACTTGGCAAGGAAGTTGATGATGAGCCACAGAACCAGAATGTACGGCAGCGAAGAGCCGAATTTCTGGAACTGGAAAGCAGTCTGGTAAGAAGTCAGCGACAGGTTCATCAGCGTGTCTCCGGGGCCTCCCTTCGTCAGACCGAAGATGATGGAATACTCCTGCAGCGCCGCCATCAGTCGGAAAAGAAGGGCAATGTAGAGACTGGGCTTCAGCATGGGAAGCGTGAGGTTGACGAAATTAAACCAGACGCTGCCGCCGTCGATCTTCGCCGACTCGAAGGGCGATTTCGGCAGGGACTGAAGGCCGGCCAGCACCAGGAGCATACAGAACGAGGTATTGACCCAGACGTCGATCAGGATAACCGTCATCAGCGCGGTCTTCGGCGACGCGCCCCACGGGAAGTTGTAGACGCCGAATACATTCAGCAGATGCTCCACGATACCGACCGAGTTGCTCAGCATCAGCTGCCACACGATGGTCGCGGTGATCGGAGCGATCATAAGGGGGAAGATCAGACATACTTTCATGATCCTGGAGAACCTGTTGTTCAGCGTATTCAGGATCAGGGCGATGCCCATTCCGAGGCCCATCTCGATCACGATGGCGAAGAACGAGTAGCGGACCGTCACCCAGAGGGCTCTCCAGAAGTCGTCGCTCGTCAGGATCTTCACCCAGTTCTTGAACCAGATGATCTTGTAGCCGGGCATCTTGAACGAGTAATTCGTCAGTGAGTAAAAGATAGCCATTGCGAAGGGAATCATGATTCCGATCGTAATGATCAGTGCCGGTGCAACGATGCAGTACGGCAGCACCCTGGTCTTGAACGGAACGACGTTCAGGTCCGCAGAGTTGGAAGCCACCGCTGCCCCGCCTGCCTTGTCTTGACTCATATCGGCTCCTCCTGTTTCCGATTTTGGTTTTCTTTTCTTTTTCCGGCGCATCCCGCCGGTCAATCCCGGGAGAAGCGCTCCGCACCCTCCTCCCGGAGAGGCCGGAAGACGGACGCGCCGCTTACCCAAAAAGAAAAGGCAAGGAGGGTCAGGTAACCCCTCCTTGCCGGTGCCTAAAGTTTACCCTTGCCTTTTCTGTCTACTTTATTGGGTGCAGCAGAGCTAATAAGGCTTCAGAATCAATAGCCGTTAGCCAGGTCGTTCAGCTCGGCGGCCAGCTTCTGCATCGCTTCCTCGGTGGAGGCGTACTTGTCGCTGGTTACCAGATCCTGAAGAGTGGCAGCCCATTCAGTCGTGCACTCCGTGAAGTACGGCTGCGGTGTGAACTGGATGGTTGCGTTCTGATAGAGCGTGTTCAGGGATTCAAGATAATTGTCAGCCTTGCCGACGATCGCCTTGTACTCTTCACTCTCGAAGACGGACTGACGCGGTGTGTCAGCGCAGTTGCCTTCCGTGCCGCTCCAGAGCATGAACTCGGGGCTGGTGAAGTACTGAATGAAGTACCAGGCAGCGTCTTTGTTCTTGGAGGACGCGTTCATGGCCAGAGACCAGATCCAGACATTGGCCTTCATATCGGCCTCGGTCTTGCCTTCCGGAAGCGGAATGGTCGACCATGCGATGTTGCCGGATTCAGCGGAGCCGCCTTCCACGTTCTGGAAGTAAGCGGCGGAAGTAGCGTCGAACAGCATGGCGGCCTTGCCGGCTCCGAGGTCGGAAGAAGCCTGATACCATGTGTAGTTCGTCCACTGCGGCGGGCCGGCAGCCTTGATCAGCTTGACCCAGTAGTCGGTCATCGCGATCGCTTCTTCGGAATCAAGCTTGCAGACAAGCTCGCCGTCGTCGTTGATCTCGAAGTCCTTGCCGCCCCATGTCGCGAACAGAGACATATATCCCGGATGGATGGTAGCCCACTCACGTGTGCCGCGGACCGCGATTCCGTAGGTGCCGCTGCCGTCGAACTCGTTGAGGGAGGTGGCGACTTCCATCAGCTCATCGGTGGTCTCCGGAACCTTCTCGATTCCCTGCTCTTCAAAGATTCTCTTGTTGTAGGAAAGGTTGTTCAGCTCCCAGCCCATCGGAAGAGCCCAGAGGCTGCCCTCGCCTACGGCGTGGCCCGGAACCAGATCCCAGCGGAGGGATTCGACAGAACCGGGGATGAAGTCGTCATAGTTGTAATCCGGGGAAGTCTTGGTCGGATCGTTGATGTAGGGATCAAGATCTTCCATGTATCCGGCGGGAGCATAGTCCCAAACCTGATAAGCGCCCGTCATGAAGACGTCGGAGTCACCCGACTGGCTGCTCAGGCTGGTTGTGACCTTGTCGAAATAGTTGGACTCGGGTGTCGTTGAATACTCAACGTGAATACCGGTCAGGTCTTCGAACTCCGGAATCTTGTCAATGACAGCCTTGGAATAGGTGTGCTCATTGAAAAGAACGTTGATCGTGGTGCCGTCATATGCCTTCCAGTCGAAGCCGCTCTCTTCGGCGGCGGCAGGAATGGCAACGAGGGACATGGACATCGCTGCAACCAACATGATGCTGATAACACGTTTCTTCATAAGGTTCGTCGTCCTCCTTCATTAATTTTGCACAAAACTCTCCGTTTACCTGCCGGACAGTCTATGCACTTTGTTAATCCGATTATAAGTCTCTGTTGTGCAGATTGTCAAGCAGTAATTGCCGCAAATGTCACGCCGACGGACATTTGTTACCGTCCCGTTCCGCCCCCTTCCCGGGCTTCCGCCCGGCGCCGGGATCATTGACACGCCCCGGCAATTGCTCTATGATTTACGGAAGAACGCCGTGTCCGCGGGGAGATCCGCGCCCCCGGGGGACGGAGGTTCCCGGCGCTCCGGGAAGGACGGGCGTTACTTTCAGGCAGAGGCCCTCGGGCCGGAAAAGAGGCTGACGATGAAACACAGAATGATGATACCCTTGAGCGCCGCCGTGCTGGCCGCGCTTCTGTCGGCGTCCGCGGCTGCCGTACCCGCGGCGGAGGAGTCCGCCGTTCCCGCGTTGGAAGAGGCCGCCGAGGCCGGGACGGAGGAAGCCGTGTCCGCGGCGGAAGAAGCCGCCGGGGCGGAGGAAGCCGTATCCGCAGCGGAAGAGGCCGCCGGGGCCGCCGAAAACGAATACGTCGTCGTCGGACAGTACGACGGCGTCAAGGTCGCCCGGGTCGAAGGCCTTCCGACCATCACGGACGAGGCCGTCGACAACAATATCGCCCTCATACTGAAGGGCTTCTCGGAGCGGAACGAAGTCAGCCGCGCGGCGGAGGAAGGCGACGCGGTCACTCTCGACTACACCATAAGCGCCGGCGGCGAGGAGTACCCCGCCGGGAGCACCTCCGATTACACGACGATCATCGGCGACAACACCGTGTTCAAGGGCTTCGATACGTCGGCCGTCGGGCACGCCGCCGGGGACAGCTGGGACGTGGAGCACACCTATTCCGACACCTACGCCGTTCCCGAGCTGGCAGGAAAGACGGCCGTGTTCCACGTCACCCTGAAGAAGGTCGAGGAGGTACGGCTTCCCCGGCTGACGGACGACTTCGTCCGGAAGGTATCGGCGGAGTCCGAGACGGTGGACGAGTACCGCGAAGAGATCCGCGGGGTGCTGGAGAACAACAACCGGGACTACCTGATGAAGGAGATCCGGGACAAGGTGTGGCAGTCCGTTCTCGCCTCCTCCTCGGTCAAACAGTACCCCGAGGAGCTGATTCAGGAAGAAAAGGATTCCTTCTACGCTTATTATCAGCAGGGAGCGGATTTCTACGAGATGAGCTTCGACGAATTCCTCGAGGCGATGAAAATCAGTCCGGAGCACTTCGAGGAGGAGGCGGCCTCCGCCGCCGAGTCCAACGTCCTCGAGAACCTGGTGGCGCAGCTGATCGCCGAGACCGAGGGGCTGGATCTGTCCGCGGAGATTCTGGCCGCGGAGAAGGAAGCGCTGGCGGAGAACCTCGGCTTCGACTCCGTCGAGGAGCTGCAGGGGGACGCCCCGAACGAGGCCTACGTGGACCGCATGGCCGTCCGCGAGCTGGTCATGGACTGGGTCGCCGACCACGCCGAGCAGGTGGATCCCAAAGAGCTGGAGTCATAAAAAACGGGCCGGGAGATACGCGGAACTGCTTCGCGGATCTCCCGGCCTTGCCGGCATTTTCCGGGTTATTTCTTTGTGGTCTTTGTTTTCTTATATTGTTTGTCCGATTGTTATTCTGATGGTTATTCTGATGGTTCTCCCGGCTGCTTGTGCGCACCCGGTCTCCGCGTGTCTTCGCGGCGCTTCCCTCATTGTTTCCCCGTATCGCCGCGGTACTTCCGGAACGCCCTCTCGTCGAGAAGCAGCGTCACATACACGATCAGGGCCTCCGCGAACACGATCACGACGCCTCCGATCACCCGATGATTCATGACCAGCCAGAACAGGCCGGCGTACATGGCCGCGCCGGCGAGGGTGATAGGCGCGTACATGAACGCGAAGATGAACGCGTTGCCGATCAGCTCCATGACGGTCCCGCGGAAATTGATCATCACCGGATAGACCCACAGAGCCGTCAGCACGGTGGTGACCAGGCTGATGACGGCCAGCACCACGATCACGGGATTCCCCCAGATCTTCTGATCCGTCAGACTGAAATAGTCGTAGAAAAACGCGAACAGAATCAGGGCGAACAGAAGCCAGACGGGAGTGGCCTTCTTCCAGTGGCGCTTCCAGCCGATGCGGAAATTCTTCCAGACGGCGGTATCCCCCATGCGGAGCTGGTCCACGGAATAGTAGAGGGCCACGGTCGAAGCTCCGGCCGTGACGACGGGCAGGCACCCGAGAAACCAGACGATATTCAGCAGCGTCAGTCTGCTCAGGAAACTGAAAAACTGCATCAGCGGGCTGTCATAATTAAATATCTGCATCTCTTTCATCCTCCGGCTGCCGCCTCGTATTTACTGTTAGACTATATTGCAGAATGCCCGGCAGGTCAAGTTTCAGCCGCGGACCGGCATGCCCCCGCCGGTGTATCCACGGGCAGATCTTTCCGCCGGTTTACGCGCGGACCGGCATGCCTCCGCCGGTGTATCCACGGCAGATCTTTCCGCCGGTTTCCCTGAGGGCAGATATTCCCGCCGTTTTAACCGCCGGCAGGCGTTCCCGCCTTCCGCGGCGCCAAGTCAGAAGTCAGAGCAGAACGGGAAGCTCCGTTTTGCGGAAAGGAGTCAGCATGATCTACAGCATGTTTCAGGGAGAGAAGCTCTCAAAGCTGGGGTTCGGGGCGATGCGCCTCCCCCTGAGGGAAGACGGCTCCATCGACCAGGAGCAGGTGGAGGCGATGGTGGACCGGGCCATGGCCAGCGGCGTCAACTACTACGACACGGCCTACCCCTATCACGGCGGCCTGAGCGAGATTTCCATCGGAAAGGCGCTGGCGCGCTATCCGCGGGAAAGCTGGAATCTCGCCACGAAATATCCCGGCCACCAGATCGCGTCGTCCTACGATCCCGCGGAAATCTTCGAGGAGCAGCTGGAAAAATGCGGCGTCCGCTTCTTCGATTACTATCTTCTCCACAACATCAACGAGAGCTCCATCGGCACCTACATGGATCCGAAATGGGGCATGCTGGACTATTTCGTCCGGCAGAAGGAGCTGGGACGCATCCGCCACCTCGGCTTTTCCTGCCACTCCTATCCGGAAGGCCTTGAGCAGTTCCTGGATTACGCGGGAGACCGGATGGAATTCTGCCAGATCCAGCTCAACTATCTGGACTGGACGCTGCAGAACGCGGAGCGGAAGTGCGAAATCCTGAACAGCCGCGGCATCCCGGTCTGGGTCATGGAGCCCGTCCGGGGCGGAAGGCTCGCGGAGCTTTCCCCGGAGGATACGCGGAAGCTGAAGGAGCTGCGGCCGGAAGAGAGCACCGCCTCCTGGGCGTTCCGCTGGCTGATGAGAATCCCCGGCGTGACCGTGATCCTGTCGGGCATGTCCTCTCTTCTCCAGATGGAGGACAACCTCCGCACCTTCTCCTCCGGAGGTCCTCTGGACGACGGCGAGAGCGGCGTGCTGCTGGAGATCGCCGACCGCATGAAAAACGCGCTGCCCTGCACGAGATGCCGTTACTGCTGCGACGGCTGTCCGGCGGGTCTCGATATCCCCCTGCTGATCCACGCCTACAACGACCAGAAATTTACCGGCTCGAACTTCAATCTCGGCATGCAGTTCGACGCGCTGCCGAAGGACAGGATGCCGTCGGCGTGCCTCGGCTGCGGGGCGTGCGTCCGGGCCTGTCCCCAGAACATCGACATTCCGAAGGCCATGGCCGAGCTGGCGGAGCTGGTGAAGCAGAATCCCGACTGGGCGGCGCTCTGCCGGCAGAGGGAGGAGGAGAACCGGCGCAACAAGGCCGCGAAAAAAAGATAGACCGTCCGCTTACTGCGGATTTCTTTCGGCGAGGTAGACCATCGAGGTAAATACCTCGCCGTTTTCATAGTAATCGAAATCGTCCCCGGACTGATCCAGCAGGCGTCTGATGCTCAGCATCCCCAGTCCCCCGTCCTTCTTCGTCGAGAGCAGCTTTCCGCCGCCCCGCCTGAGCGTTCCGTCATACCGGTTCTCCACCATGATGCGGAGCGCGCCGCCCTCGCTCTTGAGATAGACGCGGATAAACCGGTCGTCCGGGCACCGTCTTCCCGCCTCGAGGGCGTTCTGGAGCAGGTTGCCGATGATGACGCACAGGGTCAGGTCGTCGACCGGGAGCGTGCTGCCCAGGGAGACCCGGGCCTCGAAGCGGATGTCCTCCGCCTTCGACTGAGCGGCATACTGCTGGAGGAGGCTGTTGACCGCCGCGTTTCCGCAGAAGAAAAGCTCCTGGCCGCCGTCCAGGTCGCTCTGCATTCCCCTGAGATATTCCCTCCGCTCGCTGTCGTTCATGTGCTGGAGGGCGTGGATGTGGTGGCGGAAATCGTGGCGGATGATGCCGATCTGCTGCCTGTAATCCCGGATCTGCTTGTAGTTCTCCTTTTCCAGCTCGATGATCCGGCGCGCCGCGCTCAGCATAAACCGGGACTCCTTCTGATCGAGGAGGCGGACCCGGTCGGCGATGCCGAGCACGTAGAGGATCAGCGCCATGACGCAGAAAACCAGATAGAACACGGGGACCGTCATGGTCCCGGCGAGAAGCTCGCCGGGCCGGAAGAGGGTGCGCTCCCCGAAAAAGAGAAAGACCAGGAAAAAGCAGGGCACCGCCATCAGAAGGGCGCTGTCGCGGAAGGAAATGCCGCTGAAAAGACGGAGTATGCGGTCCTTCAGCCACTTCGAGACAAACAGGGCGTAGAGCAGGTACATCGAGACGGCCAGGATCAGGCAGATGTGCTCGTAGCTCAGCGCCGACTGGCGCCGGAAAACCCACCCCAGAAACGTGTCCAGGGAGGTGAGCAGCTCGGCGAAGAACCAGGCCGACAGATAGAGATATACTTTAATAAGAAAAGAGCCCTCAAAAAAGACCATGAGGACGCTGAAAAACACCGCGTTGAAGACGCCCCGGAAGATCAGGAAGGACGAATCGGGGATGCGGAACAGGGACTGGGCGGCGATCATGATGACCCAGACGTAGACGGAGACCGCCGCGATCGTCTCGTGGGTGCCGTGCTTCGGTCTGAGGCAGATAAAGACAGGGGTCATACGAATCCCCTGTCCTGCCAGGCTTAAAAATATGGACGCGGCCTCCCGGTTCATAGCACCTCTCTCATCGCGCGGCGGCGGTTCCGCCCTCTTCTCCCGCCGGAACCGTCTTCCTTTTTCCTTTCCGGAATCCGGCTCCCTCTCAGACGCCGGAGACGGATCCCCCCTTCAGCCGGAAATCATAGAACACCTTTTTGCTTCTCTTCAGGTAATTTCTCGAGATCGGCACGGTCCCGAG
>CACYDL010000297.1 GCA_902773195.1 uncultured Lachnospiraceae bacterium | reverse complement strand
GTCGTGGGACACCACGATCACCGTGTTGTTGAAGCCGATCAGGAACTCTTCGAGCCAGCCGATGGCGTCCAGATCCAGGTGGTTGGTGGGCTCGTCGAGCAGCAGGATGTCCTGGTCGCCGAAAAGGGCCTGGGCCAGAAGGACCTTGACCTTCACGGGACCGTCCAGGGAGGACATCATCCGGTGGTGAAGCTCTGTCTCGATGCCGAGACCCAGAAGCAGCGCCTCCGCGTCCGACTCGGCTTCCCAGCCGTTCATCTCGGCAAATTCGCCCTCCAGCTCGGAGGCGCGGATGCCGTCCTCGTCGGTGAAGTCCGGCTTGGCGTAGATCGCGTCCTTCTCCTTCATGATCTCATAGAGACGGCGGTTGCCCAGGATGACGGTGTCGAGGACGTCATAGGCGTCGTACTTGAAGTGATCCTGCTCGAGGAAAGAGATCCGGTCGCCCGGCGTCACCACGATGGTGCCGCTGGTGGTCTCCAGCTGTCCCGCCAGAATTTTCAGGAACGTCGACTTTCCGGCGCCGTTGGCGCCGATCAGTCCGTAGCAGTTCCCTTCCGTAAACTTGATGTTGACGTCCTCGAAAAGGGCCTTCTTTCCGACTCTGTAGGTCACATTGATCGCTTCAATCATAGATTTCTCCTTTGACAGGTTTATTCCGGCTCATCTCGCCGCCGGCCGCGGGAGCGGACGCCCGCCGCACGTTCATGGATTCTTCTT
Source organism: uncultured Lachnospiraceae bacterium (assembly GCA_902773195.1). The sequence goes on along the minus strand of CACYDL010000297.1, from coordinate 5,612 downwards.
ATTCGGTTGACAAACTTCTCCGCGCCGCGCCGCGTTTCATGGTATAATAGCGGCATCATCCAAGGGAGGTTCCGCCATGTTCGGAAAAAAGAAAAAGAAACTCCAGGAAGAGCTCATTCTCGGCGTCGCCGCGTTCGCGTTCATGGGCGCTTTGTTTGTTCTTGGCGCCGTCAGGGATCTGCTCGGGCGCAGGCGCTGACCGTTTCACCCGGTCATCCGTCTTCACCGGACCGCGCGTCAGCGTGCGGTCCGCTTTTTATTTTGGGACAGGCCTTCTTTTTTCTTCATCAGCGCGACGTAGGCGGCCGAGGCGAGCAGGCCGGCCAGGGACAGGAGCGCGCCGGCCCTGAGGCCCGGCACGGTGTAGCGGAATTCCACCAGGTTCTCTCCCTCTCCCACTTTTACGGCCATAAATCCGTTGATATCGATAATGTCGGCCTTTTCCCCGTTCACCTCGGCGCTCCACCCCGCGTCGTCCGGGATGGAGAAAAAGGCGTACTTCTCCCCGTCCGAGGGAATCGTCGCGCGGTAGGACGACGTCGTCCGCTCCACGCCCCGCGAGGACTCCCCGAGATGGGCGGCGCTGATCGACGTGATGAACTCCTCCGTCGCGGCCCCGTCCTGCTCCTCGTCGTAGTGTCTGAGAACGGCGCTTACCGTCTCCTCTTCCTCATCCGGGATCACCAGCGTCTTCAGCATGACGACCGCGCGGTCTACCTCCTTCGTCTCCGCGAATTCGGAGGCGGTCATGTAGGTGTCGTAGGTGAAGCCGATGGGAGGCACGGACTCATCCTTGTACACGTAGTAGGTCCGGTATTTTCCCTTCACCTTTGTGACCAGCGTTCCCTCGTCCTGCTCCTCCTGGGCATAGGTGTACTTCGCGGAAATCAGGTTCATCATGCCCGCCGGAGGATCCGGCGACTTCACGTCGCGCTTGAGCCCCAGGGAGGTGTAGAACCGGAAGATCGAGCCGGATACGGTGCTGCAGAAATTCGCGCTGGCGGCATACCCGTGGGTCAGGGTCTCCGGGTTGTCCCTGTTGGTATAGCGGTAGTCGGGCCCCGGGTCCGGCAGGGACGCCGAGGTCACCAGGCGGTCCTGCAGATGCACCGCGTCCTCCCCGTTGGCGACGTTGTAGAGGCGGATCGCCGCGACCAGCGTGCCCACCGCGAAGAGAAGGACGCCGCCGGCAAAAAGTATCTTTCGGTGCTTCCTGATCTGGGTGAGAATCAGCCAGGTGAAGATCGTGCCCGCGATGCTCACGCAGGACCAGGCGATGAAAAGCCCCTCCCGGTAGATCTTGCTCTTCTCCGAGCTGCTCCAGGGCACGAAGGCCAGGAACGCGATGAAGCCGCCCGTGACCGCCGCCCAGAGGATCATGCCCTTCTGGACCGCGTGTTCCGCAGGCGTCATCGGCTCCCAGAGCTCCGACTCCAGCTCCAGCTGCTCCAGAACCAGCGCCCCGCACAGGGCGAACAGAAGGACCGGCATATAGTACCAGCGGTGATAGTGTCCCGCGAAAAGGGAGAATGCCGCGTTGAAGATCGGCACGACGGCCGCGACGAGACTCCATACCAGCATCCGCCGGATCCAGTGCTTCCTGTACCGGTCCATGAAGAGGAACGCGATCACGAGGACCATGCCCGTCATGGGCAGATACGCGGCGCAGGAGGAGAAGTTGTGGTTGATGACGGCGCTCTGGTCCGACATCACTTCCCCCGGAAAAATCATCGACTTCAGGATGAAGAGGTACCGCTCCGCCCCGAAAACAAGGGAATTACTCCCCACGTAATCAAACTTCACCCGCGGGTTCTGCAGCACAAAGAGAGCGGCCGGCACGAGCAGGACGGCTCCGATCAGACACCCGAGCACGCCCTCCGCGAGAATACCGGGCAGGCGCTTCAGCGCCCCTCTTCCGTCCGCCGCCACGTACCGCAGGACAAAATAGGCCACGAGAAACAGGACCTCGCCGGGGAAGAAGAAATAATTGACCAGTACGTTGAGGGTGACGGCCAGGATAAAGGGTCCCCGCCGCTTCTCCTCCATCAGCATGTCGAAGGTCAGCATCAGGAGCGGGAACAGGGCCGCCACGTCATGAAAATGATAGAACAGGAGATCCTCGTGCATAAAGCCCGAGAACGCGTAGAGGACCGAGGCGATCACGGCGTTTTCGGGATTTTTGACGAACCTTCTGATCCACAGGTACGCCGTCAGCCCCGCGAAGGCGTATTTCAGCACATAGATCCATCCGACGATGTAGATGAACGCGTCCGCGGGAAACAGCAGGGAAAGCCAGAAGGACGGATTTCCCAGAATGTAGAACATCATTCCGCCGATGAAATTCGAGCCCAGGTCCAGCGACCAGTCCCACACGACGCTGCCTGATTTCACGGCGTCGTTGGCGTACATCGCGAAGGGAATCTGCTGCACGTTGAAATCTCCGGCGACGGCGAACAGTCCGCCGTTCCGGATGATAAAGATGCCGAAGCCCACGGCCGCGGCGGCCAGATTCAGCAGGAACGCGGTCAGGGCGTAATTCTGTCGGTTTGTTTTAATCGATTTCAAATGTCCGAAAAAACTCCAATGTAAGATAGATTTTGAGCGCGGGACGCCCCGCCGTCCCTCCGGCGCGGCGCGCCGGAAGGTTCCCCCTTCCCGTTACCGGAGAAGCAGGAAATAGCACAGAAGGAAGAGGATGAACAGGATATCGGCGATCACCACGGCGATCACGATGCCCTTGGAGGAGCTTCCGCTCTTTTTCTCCTGGGGCTCGCTCTCCTTCGGGGCGTAGAGCCGGCTCATCACGGCCTGCGTCCCGGCGGCGGTCTCCTCGTCATCCGATTCCTCCGGATCGAAGTTCAGAAGCTTCACCATCTCCTCTTCCGAGATGGAGGAGATCCCCGTGCCGCACTGCTCCGCGAGACGGTCGACGCGCTCGATCCTCTCCGCGTTTTCGTGCTGCAGGATTCTCAGCAGGAGCATCTGGTATGTCTCGTCGTACCACTGCTCCATCTCCTCGCTGCTCATGGAGGCGACCCGGTCGATCCGGCCCTCTCCGTTCACGTTGTCGCTGCGGATGTTGAGATTGTTCAGCATGAATTCGATCCGGCTGAACAGCACGCTGTTCTCCGCCTTCAGGTTGTCCCTGTAGGTCTCGATCCTCGACCCCAGCTCGGAGAGCAGCTCCCGCTTTCTCTCGATGTGTCCCCTGGCGGAGGAACTGCGGTACTCCGTGATCGCCGAGGTGACCGGATCCGCCTCGTCCTCCTCGACCGCTTCCGCGGCGGGATCGTGGGGCACGAGGAAGATGAATTCCTTCTCCCGGACGTATTTGATCTCATAGCGGAAGCGCTTCAGAATCTCACGGATCCTGGACAGCAGCTCGGTATAGTTGCGGATATCGAAGTCATAGCCGGGAGCCTCCTCCTTGTTGAAGGATCTCCGGCAGAGCTCGGCGATGTTCAGCGTGTACTGCAGATAGGTCAGCACCTCGTTCTCGGAAGGATCCGCGCTGCGCAGGATCCCGTCGATGTTGAGGCCGGCGCGCATCTCGTCCGTGTCGCTGCAGCCCTCTCTCGCCTTCCATTCCCTGAAAAATTTCCGGTCAACGTAGGTCTCCAGAGAGTACTCCTTATAGCCGAAGGACAGAATGTGGCTCTGGAACAGCATCTCGATCTGGATCATGGCGTCATGATAGTCGAACCAGCTGTCCTGCGAACCGGAGGGCGCGGCGCTGCTTTCGGGCGTCAGGACGGTCTCCTCCGTCTCCATGTCCGCCTCCAGGACATTCTCGATGTTTTTCAGATGTTCTTCCATAGGCCGTCTCTCCATGGGGATGCGCCGCCCCCGGCATGGGGGGAGCTCCTGTAACTGTCACGTAAGAGGCAGGTGTCTTCCGGGGCCATGCCGGCCCGGAGGGTGCGCCTCGTCAGAAATTCGTCAGCGACGCCTCCCCGAGGAACACGCCGTAGGCGCGGTAGGCCTCGTAGATGTCCGCCTTGCTGGCCGCCTCGTAGGGGGCGTGCATATTGAGGACGGCGACGCCGCTGTCGATCACGTTCATGCCGTAGAGGGCGAGGATGTAGGCGATCGTTCCGCCGCCGCCGACGTCCACCTTGCCCAGCTCGGCCGTCTGCGTCCTGACGTCCGCGTCGTCGTAGATCTTTCTGAGATGGGCGATATACTCCGCATTGGCGTCGTTCGATCCCGACTTGCCCCTCGACCCGGTGAATTTGTTGAATACGACGCCGCAGCCCATGACGGCGGCGTTCTTCTTTTCGAAGGCAGCGGCGTAGAGCGGATCATAGGCCGCGCTGACGTCCGATGAAAGCATGCAGCTGTTGGCGAGGGCGCGGCGGAGCGTCAGCTCCGACCCGCATCCCATGAGGTCCAGGACCTCGGCGAAGGCGTTTTCGAAGAAACGGGATCTCATGCCCGTCGCGCCCACCGAGCCGATCTCCTCCTTGTCCACAAGGAGGCAGCAGGAGGTTCTCTTCACGTCTCCGGAATCGAGGATCGCCCTGAGGGAAGGATACGCGCACACCCTGTCGTCGTGTCCGTAGGAGAGGATCATGCTCCTGTCGAAGCCCGCCTCCCGGGCCTTCCCGGCCGGGACGATCTCCAGCTCGGCGGACTCGAAATCCGCCTCCTCGATGCCGTAATCCCTCCTGAGGATCTCAAGGACGGCGTCCCTGACGGCGTCCTTCTTCGGCGCCGTCTTGTCCGCGCTTCCCGCCACGGAGTCGGCGTCGATGAGGACGGGCGAGGAACCGATCAGGAGGTCGAGGTTCTCGCCCTCCACCACGGTGGCTCCGTCCTTCTTCATCTGCTCCTGGGAAAGATGGATGAGAAGATCCGACACGAAGAAAACCGGCTCGTCCTCATCCTCTCCGACCGCCAGTTCAACGGTGGTGCCGTCCTTTTTTACCACGACCCCGTGGATCGCCAGCGGGCGGGCGACGTACTGGTATTTCTTGATTCCGCCGTAATAATGGGTATCCAGGTAGGCGAACCCGTCGCTCTCATAGAGGGGGTTCTGCTTGACGTCGAGCCGCGGCGAATCGATATGAGCGCCGAGGATGTTCATGCCCTGCTCAATGGGATCCGATCCGATCCGGAAAAGCACGGCGGACTTGTTCATCCAGATGCTGTAAACCTTGTCGCCCGGGCAGAGCTTTTTCCCCTGGCGGACGGCCTCCCGAAGCTCGGTGAAGCCCGCTTCCTCGGCCATCTGCACGATCCGGTTCACACATTCCCTCTCCGTCTTTCCCTCGTTCAGGAAATCCATGTAGGACCTTGAAAATTCATCGCAGGCCTTCTGTGTCTTCAGATCGTACGTACTCCACACATTGATCCGTTCCATTGACTTACTCCTCTCATGATGCCTTTCTCGATGATGTCACAAAGCCCCCCGCCGGATTCCGCTTCGCCGCGGTCCCCGGCGGGGTCGGCCCATACCTTCGGTTATTCTTCAGCCTCTCCGTGTCTCTGCCTGCCGGAGACCTCCCTCTGGAGGCGGGACGTCGTGTAGAAGGCGTCCACGCCGCCCGCGCTCGTCTCCGAAGAGATGCACGGATCGGTGGGGGCCGGGGCTGCCGGTCTGGCCGATTTGT
>CACYDL010000296.1 GCA_902773195.1 uncultured Lachnospiraceae bacterium | reverse complement strand
TCTGCCTGGCGCTTCTGCTTACCCTGACGCAGGCATCCGCCGCGCCGGTTTATCCGGCCGCGCCTGCCGGCGGGGAGGGGGAAAACCTCATCAAAACGGGAGATTTCGGGACGACCCTCGACGGGTGGGGCCTCTATCTGGAGGGAGGCCGGGCGGAGATCGCCGTCAACGACGCCGGCGAGATGGAGCTGCGCATCGAGAGCACGGGAAAGGTGGACTACGGCGTCCAGGACTACTACGACGGCTTTTCCCTCGAGGAGGGCTGCGAATACCGCCTGGATTTCGACGTCAGATCCGATCTGGAGAGGGAGATCACCTGGCGGGTGCAGCTGAACGGAGGAGACTATCACGCCTACGCCATGAACACGGTCCTCGTCGGGCCGGCGGAGCAGCACGTGAGCGAGACCTTCACGATGCAGGAGCCGACGGACCCGGCCCCGAGATTCTGCTTCAACTGCGGCGTCTCGGAGGGCTATACGGACGGGGATCCCGCCCACGTCATCACCTTTGACAATGTCTGCCTGCAGATGACGGACCGCAGCGGCGCCGCCGCGGCCTCCCCGGAGGAAGAGGCCTGCGGGATCACCCTGAACCAGGTGGGCTATCTGCCGGATTCCGTCAAGAACGCCGTCCTCCGGGGCGCGGAGGGAGGGGACGGCCTGTCCTTCTCCGTCGTCCGTTCGGGGACCGGCGAGACGGTGCTGGAGAAGGCCGCGGGGGAACGCCGGGTGAACGAGGTGTCCGGCGAGACGCTGCGGGTCCTGGATTTTTCGGAGATCACCGAACCGGGAAGCTATGAGCTCCGGGCCGGAGAGGCATCCGCCGTCTTCGGGATCGGAGAGGACGTTCTCGACCCGCTCGCCGAAGGCGTTCTGCATTTCTATGAGATTCAGAAATGCGGCGAGGCGCTGGAGGCGGGTAAGTACAGCCACGGCGCCTGCCACACCTCGGAGGCCTCCGTGTACGAAAACCCGGAGGAAACCCGGGATGTGACGGGCGGATGGCACGACGCGGGCGACTACGGGCGCTACACGGTGCCCGCCGCCAAGGCCTGCGCCGACCTGCTCCTGGCCTTTGAGGATTTCGGAGGAGCCGGGAGCTTCGCCCGGATCCCGGACCTGGTCCGCTATGAGCTGGAGTGGCTCCTGAAAATGCAGGACGACGACGGCGGGGTGCACCACAAGGTGACCTGCGGGACGTTTCCCGGCGCCGTACCGCCCGACGAGGAGACGGACCGGCTGATTCTCTGCCCCGTCTCCGCCGCCGCGACAGGAGATTTCGCCGCGGTGATGGCGATCGCCGCGAGAGTCCTGAGGGACGGCGAACCGGACGGCGAAGCATTCGCCGACGCCTGTCTCGACGCGGCCCTGAGGGCGGAGAAGTGGCTGTCGTCCCATCCCTCGGACGGGACGGGCTTCCTCAATCCGGACGGGATCGTCACGGGAGAATACGGCGACGCCGCGGATACGGATGAGCGATTCTGGGCGGAGGCGGAGCTGCTGAGGACCACGGGTGAGGACGGCGGCGCCGAAAGGCTTCTCGACGCTCTGACGGGGGCGGATCTGGGATGGACCGACGTCACGGGATACGGACTCTACGCGGCGGTGAGAGGCTGCGGGCCCGATACGGAGCTCTTCCGGGAGGCCTCCGCCAGGCTTTCGGAGGCCGCGGAGACCGCCCTGGATAAGTCCCGCGGGGACGGATACGGAGCGGCCCTGGGGGCGGACGACTACGTCTGGGGGAGCAACATGGTGGCGGCGAACCGCGGAATGCTGTTCCTGATGGCCGGCCGGGTCACCGGGAAGGAGGCGTACAGGGACGCCGCGTGGAAGCAGCTCAATTACCTTCTCGGAAACAATACCAACGGGATCTGCTACGTGTCGGGCTTCGGGACCACATCCCCGGAGCATCCCCACCACCGTCCTTCCCAGGCGGCCGGGGAGGCGGTTCCCGGCATGCTGGCGGGAGGACCGGACGGTCAGCTGGAGGATCCCTACGCGCGGAACGTGCTTTCGGGCAGGGCGCCGGCGGCCTGCTACGCCGACAGCGATCAGAGCTATTCGACCAACGAGGTCGCGATTTACTGGAATTCACCACTGGTATACCTTCTGGCGGGGGTTGCGGCATGACGCAGGAGAAGAAGGGGCGCGGAGAAAGCGCCGGGAAAACGGGACTGGTGCTCGAGGGCGGAGCCATGCGGGGCATGTTTACCGCAGGCGTCCTCGACGTGATGATGGAGAACGGAATCGAATTCGACAGGGCTGTCGGCGTGTCCGCCGGCGCGGTCTTCGGCTGCAACCTGAAATCGCGGCAGATCGGAAGAGTGATCCGCTACAACACCAGGTTCTCGAAGGAGTGGAGATACTGCTCCGTGAGATCCCTCCTGCTGACGGGGGATCTCTACGGCGCCGATTTCTGCTACAACAAGCTGCCCTATGAGCTGGATCTTTTCGACACGGAGACCTACCGGAAAAATCCGATGGAATTCTATGCCGTCTGCACCGACGTAAGGACCGGAAAAGCCTTCTACCGGAAGAACGACGTGGGGGACGGGGAGGATATGGAGTGGTTCCGGGCCTCCGCCTCCATGCCCGTCGCCTCCAGACCCGTCAGGATCGGGGACAGCGCCTACCTCGACGGAGGGATCAGCGACTCGATTCCCCTGAAGTTCATGGAGGACACCGGCTGCACGTGCAATACCGTCGTACTGACGCAGCCGGAGGACTACAGGAAGAAGCCCCTCTCGATCATGCCTCTTCTGAGAGTGCTCCTCCGGAAGTATCCCGCCCTGGTGAAGGACCTGGAGTGCCGTCACGAGACCTACAACCGGGAGGCCGACTATGTCCGGAGACGGGAGAAGGAGGGAAAGGTCTTCGTCATCCGTCCCGCGAAATCCCTGGAGATCGGCTCGGTGGAGCACGACCCCGAGGAGCTGCGGCGCGTCTACCGCATCGGCCGGGAGACGATGGAGGCGAGGCTGGACGCTCTGGAGGGATTCCGGCGTGCTCATTAATGGCGGTTAGAATTGACTTTAAATTTCCCGCCTTTTAGAATTGATTCAGATCATTCTGTATGGAAGGAGAAATCGGATATGGCAAATCGTTACGCGGGAACGCAGACGGAAAAGAACCTTGAGACCGCCTTTGCCGGCGAGTCCCAGGCGAGGAACAAGTACACCTATTTCGCGTCGGTCGCGAAGAAGGAAGGATATGAGCAGATCTCGGCCCTGTTTCTGAAAACGGCCGACAACGAGAAGGAACACGCCAAGATGTGGTTCAAGGAGCTCGGAGGCGTGGGAACGACGCCCGAGAATCTCGCGGCGGCCGCCGCGGGCGAGAACTACGAGTGGACGGATATGTACGCCGGATTCGCGAAGACGGCGGAGGAGGAGGGCTTCCCCGAGCTCGCCGCCAGATTCCGGATGGTCGCGGAGATCGAGAAGCATCACGAGGAGCGCTACCGCGCCCTTCTCAGGAATGTCGAGATGCAGGAGGTCTTCAAAAAGAGCGAGGTGAAGATCTGGGAGTGCAGGAACTGCGGCCACATCGTCGTGGGCACCGAGGCGCCCGACGTCTGCCCCGTCTGCGCCCATCCCCGGGCCTACTTCGAGGTGCACGCGGAGAATTACTGATCCCCGAAAATTGAAAATATCAGGAGCGTATCATATAATGAGTCTGCCGGGTTTTCGGATCCGGCAGATTTTTTCCGTCATTCGAAGAGGAGCGTGCGAAATGAGAAAACAGCCCTTATTATGGATTCTCGCCCTGGTCATCCTGTCCATGCTGTCCCTTTCCGCGGCGGCGGACGAAAAGGTGCTCGCCTCGGAGGAGGAGATCGCCTCCTTTTTCAGGGAGTGCCGGGACAAGGGGACGGAGCAGTTCGAATTTGTCTGCGATGAGGAGACCTACCGCCTGGTCTCCGCCGACCGGTTCAGCAGGCTCCTTCTGCTCGAGAAGAAGAACGGGATCAGGAACGCGGACGTGATGTACAACAACGCCCGAAATCTTCTGGAGCTCAGGGACGTCACCTACGAGGACGTCCCCTGGACGGAGTGCGCGGACGAGGAGGCCGTGCGGGACGCCGTCATCGACTTCGGGGAGCAGCGTCTTCCGGAATTCCGGATCTTCACGGATCCCGCTCTCTGCCAGGCGCTCTATGACAGCAACCATCTCTTTATGTACGGGGCGCTGGCGGGCATGGACGACCCGAAGCCGAAGTATTACGTCTCCCAGGGGCTGATCGAATTCGGTCCGGTCGAGTACTCGTCCCTGCCCCGGGCCTACGCCGCGGACGAACAGGAATTCCTCTCCGCGGTGGAGAGCTTTGCCGCCGATGAGAAGACCGATTTCTGCGTCTGCTTCGAGCCGGCGTTCTTCGATACCCTCTCCGGCGGCGTCCTGAAACAGATGCAGGCCATGAGTCAGCTGGAGACCTACTACTACAGAACTGACCGGTACCGGAAGACCATCGAATACACCGACGTGACCTTCTCCTATGTCCCCCGCGCGGTCTGCGGGACGGAAGCGGATATCGTGAGAGAGATCCGCACGATGGGCGCCTCCGGGGCGGTCGAATTCCGCCTGATCCTGGGGGAGGAGCTGTACGGGCAGATCAAGGAGGACAACTTCCGGAAGCTTCACGAGCTGGAGGCGGAGGCGGGCCTGAAAAACTGCGACATGCGCTACAGCTGGTCGGACTACGTCCTCTACTATGAGAACGCCGAGATCGTCACCGAGGCCGTGAAGCTGGAGACGATGGACGACGTGACCGCCTACATGCTGCAGCAGTCCGAGGAGAACGCGCCGGAGATCACGCTGTTCTGCTCCGGGGAGGTCTACGACCGGCTGATGGAGGGTCTGACCGGCTTCACGGCCTTCCGGAACAGCATGGCGCCTCTCTACGACGTCGCCGCCCTGGCCGGCCTGCAGGTTTACACCGTAAGTTACTCGGCCCTGAACCACGTGATCACGTTCGAGGGAATCCGGTATTACGCGGGAACCAATATGATCCGCGCGTTCCGGGCCAATGACGCGACGGGGCTTACGGACCGCGAGATGGAGGCGATGCAGGCCGCGGTGCAGCTGGCCCACGACCTGAAGACGGACGACGATCTGATGACCGCGATGAACATCCACGACTATATCGCGGAGAACGTGGTCTACGCGGACGACGGGAATTCGGACGAGAATGACAACGCCATCGGCGCCCTCCTCAACGGCAGGGCGGACTGCGACGGGTACGCCGATGCCTTCTGCGCCGTCGGAACCCTGGCCGGCCTCAACGTCCGCTGCCAGCACGGCGACAGCTACAGCATCGGTCCGGACTTCGACATCCTCAATTCTGTGACGCACATGTGGAATCTCCTGGAGATCGACGGGACGTGGCGCCTGGTCGACGTCACCTGGGACGACGGCGAGGACGGCGTCTCCCATACCTGGTTCAATCTCGGGCTTGACCGGGCCTCCCGGATGCATATCTGGAACGAGGACACGACGGTGGCGCTGGATCCTGTGACAGATCTTTCCGTCCGGCCGATGAATGAATTCACCGTCGGAAGCGAGGAGGATTTCATCGAGGATCTTGCTTACGGACTGGAGAGCGGGATGGATCCCCTGTACTTCATCTGGGAGGATCCGGAGGCGGCGCCGGACAACTCTTCTCTGGCCGGGCTCGTCAGGGAGAGGACAGACGCCGGATTCCGGTATTTCTGGAACGACCGTATGAAGATGTTCAGCGTCTGGGATTTTACGGACAGATGACGAAGCGGCAGCCCTGAGAACGCTTTGATCCGGGAGAAGCGAGGTGCGAAAATGAGCGTAGGAGAGAGCGGGGCGGATTACCGCCTGAAGCTGATCACGCGGGAGACGGCCTGTGAGGGAAGTATTCTGGAGTTCCGCCGGGATACGGTGGAGCTGCCCGACGGCAGGAGAGAAGTCTGGGACGAGGTCCATCACAAAAAAGGCGGAGGCGCCTGCGTGGTGCCGCTTCTTCCCGACGGAAGGATCCTCCTGGTACGCCAGTACAGGCCGGTGATCGGAAGGGAGACGCTGGAGCTCCCCGCCGGCTGCCGGGAAGCGGGAGAGGACAGCGCGTCGGCCGCCGCCAGAGAGCTGCGGGAGGAGACGGGGTACGCCGCGGGAAGGCTGACCTTCCTCGCCTCCCTCAACACGGCGGCGGCCTACTGCGACGAGACGACGGATCTCTTTCTCGCCGAGGACCTGACAGATACCGGGGAGCGGGAGATGGACGAGGCGGAGGAGATCCTGTCGGAGGCGGCCGGCCTCGAAGAGCTGACGGAGGAGATTCTGGCGGGGCACATCAGGGACGCCAAGACGGTCGCCGGGATCCTGGCCTGCGCCGCCTTTCTCGGGCGAAGGCCGGGGGCGGGCTCCACCGGGGAAAAACAGACGTAATACCGGGGGAAAACAGGCGAAATCCCGGCGGAAACCCGTCCGGGATCCCGGACGGGAGGGAGATATGGACGGGGATAAAACAACATCGTAAAATAGTGTTGACAATTCCGCTTTTACGCATTAAACTGTTACAGATTGATGCGGCAAAGTGATCCGGGTCAGGCTGCCGGCGGAGCGTCATCCCGTCCGGGAGTCCGAAAACGGCACGTCAGGCCCGTCGCTCACATTTTCAAAGCGGAGGTACCATCCCATGGCTGTAAAAGTAATTCTTCTCGTCATCTTCTTCTCTGTCATGATCGGCATCGGTCTGTACTGCAGAAGAAACTCAACCGACGTAAACGGCTTTGTCCTCGGCGGAAGATCCGTCGGACCCTGGCTCACCGCCTTTGCCTACGGCACGTCCTATTTCTCGGCGGTCATCTTCGTCGGCTACGCGGGACAGTTCGGATGGAAATACGGCATTTCCGCGACGTGGGCCGGCATCGGCAACGCGATCCTGGGCTCCCTTCTCGCCTGGGTCGTCCTGGGCAGACGGACGAGGGTCATGACCCAGCATCTGGATTCCGCCACCATGCCGGATTTCTTCGGGAAGAGATTTGACAGCAGGCCGCTCAAAATCGCCGCCTCCGTCATCACCTTCGTGTTCCTGATCCCGTACACGGCGTCGCTCTACAACGGCCTCTCCCGCATTTTCAGGATGGCCTTCAACATCGACTACTCGGTCTGCGTCATCGTCATGGCGATCCTGACCGGCATCTACGTCACCGCCGGCGGCTATATGGCCACCGCCATCAACGATTTCATCCAGGGCTGCGTCATGCTCGTGGTGATCGTCGCCGTCATCATTGCCGTGCTGGGAAGCAAGGGCGGCTTCATGGCGGCCTATCAGGGCATGGCGTCGGTGTCCGATCCCGCCGTCACGGACGTGCCGGGCATGTTCGCCTCCTTCTTCGGGCCGGATCCCGTGGGCCTTCTGGGCGTCGTCATTCTGACCTCCTTCGGCACCTGGGGCCTCCCCCAGATGGTGCAGAAATTCTACGCGATCCGGAGTGAGAAATCCATCAGCACCGGCACCGTGGTCTCCACCTGCTTCGCGGTCATCGTCGCCGGAGGCTGCTATTTCCTCGGCGGCTTCGGCAGGCTGTTTACGACGGTGGAGGACGTGGCGGCGAACGGGTACGACTCGATCGTGCCCACCATGCTCTCGGGTCTCCCGAACCTGCTGATCGCCTTCGTCATCATCCTGGTTCTCTCGGCGTCCATGTCGACCCTTTCCTCCCTGGTCCTCACGTCCAGCTCGACCCTGACCCTTGATCTCATCAAGGACAACTTCGTGAAAAATATGGACGAGAAGAAGCAGGTGAGCATCATGAGGATCCTGCTCGTGATCTTCATCGCGGTCTCCGTGGTTCTCGCGATCATCCAGTACCGCTCCAACGTCACCTTCATCGCCCAGCTGATGGGCGTCTCCTGGGGCGCGCTGGCCGGAGCCTTCCTGGCGCCGTTCCTCTACGGCC
>CACYDL010000295.1 GCA_902773195.1 uncultured Lachnospiraceae bacterium | reverse complement strand
CGGGCCGTCAGAGCAGACATGACGCGCGGAAACGAAGGAGTGCCGGTAACGGCGGCGTGACGCAGGAACAGAGCGTGCCGGAGGCACGGGAGTGACCGCGGGGACTAAGAGAGCCCGCGGCGAAAGGAGTAAGCGATGGACAAAGAGAAGTACAGGAACAGAGCAAAGGAGCTGAGGGCGTCCACGGCGGTTCACTACAACTGCGCCCAGTCCGTGCTGCTTCCCTTCGCGGAGGACTTCGGGCTGACCGAAGAGCAGGCCCTCCGCATCGCGGCCAATTTCGGCTCGGGCATGAAGATGGGTGCGGTCTGCGGAGCGGTGACCGGCGGCCTGATGGCCCTGGGACTGGCCGGCCGCGAGGACCCGGAGACGGTGGGCGCCTTCCTGAAGGCGGTGAAGGACAACCACGAGGGTCTGCTCGACTGCCGGGACCTGCTCCGCGTCAACCATGAGCGGGGAGGGGAGAAAAAGCCCCACTGCGACGCCATGGTGTACGAGTGCGTCGGACTGGTGTGCGATCTGCTGGACGGATAATGAAAGCCGGCCGGAAGCCGGAGGAATGGTTCCGCGTCTGTAACCTCTGATTCCGTTATGGAGGAAATCATGGACCCGAAAGAGATAAAAACCGTCAGGAGCGCCGTCGAAAGCCTGGAGCACAGGGAGCTCGAGAAATCCTTCTGGCAGGAGGAGAGGCCCCGCATTCCCTGGATCGTGATCGGATCCGTCGTCTTCGCGGTCGGCGTCAACTGCTTTCTCCGGCCGCTGCACCTCTATTCCGGGGGCTTCATGGGCTTCTCGCAGCTCATCACGACGCTGCTGTCCCGTTTCGCCGGGATCCGCCTCGGGAAGGTTGACCTGGCAGGTATCATCTACTACCTGCTCAATATCCCCGGCCTGATCATTGCCTCGAAGCTCATGAGGAAGCGCTTTCTGATCAAGTCGGTCCTGTGCGTCACCCTCATCACGGTGCTTCTGACCGTCGTCCCGATCCCGGACAATCCGGTTCTGGACGAGATCGTCGCCAACGCGATCCTGGCGGGCATCATGGCCGGCGCCGGCGTCGGACTGATCCTGAGGGCGGGCTCCTGCGACGGGGGCATGGACCTCATCGGAATGATCGTGGTGCAGAAGAACGGGCACTTTTCCGTCGGAAAGGTCAACATCATGGCCAACGCGGTGCTCTATTTCATCTGCCTGCTGCTCTTCGACGTCCCGACGGTGATCTATTCCCTGATCTATTCCGTCTTCTGCTCGCTCATCTCCGACCGCGTGCACACCCAGAACATCAACGTGAGGATCCTGATCGTCACCAAGCTGGAGGACACGCAGCCGCTGGAGATCAGGCTCATGGGCGGCATGAGCCGGGGCCTGACCCGCATGCACGCCACGGGCAGCTTCACCGGGGAGAAGGAGTCGGTGCTTATAACCGTCATCAGCAAGTACGAGGTGCCGCAGCTTCTCGCCATCGTGCAGGAGTACGATCCGGCCGCCTTCCTGATGATGGACGAGGGCGTCCGGGTCGAGGGCAATTTCCTGAAGAAACTGACGTGACGCGAGTGTCCGCTTTGCCCGAAGACAGGCCGCCGCGCTTCTTTGAGCAGGCGGCGAAGCCGGACGCGATATGTTACCCGTATGAAACAGGACGGAGAGACTCCGGGGACACAGGGCGGCCCGCCGGGCGGCGCCGTTCCGGGACCGAAAGACAGCGAAAGGAGAAAAGGGATGGAATTCAAAGAAGTAGTAAAAAACCGTTATTCCTGCAAGAAATTCAGTGACCGCGCGGTGGGAGAGAAGGAGCTTGCGGAGATCCTCGAGGCGGGACGTCTCGCCCCGACCGCGAAGAACCTCCAGGAGCAGCATGTCTACGTGATCCGCTCGGCGGAGGCCCTCGCCCTGGTCGACGCCGTCACCCCCTGCCGCTACGGCGCGCCGGTGGTCCTGGCGGTCGCCTACGACAGGGACAACGTTTTCACCTATCCGGGCGGGAAGCGCGATTCCGGCACCGAGGACGCCGCGATCGTGGCGACGCACCTGATTCTCGCCGCCGCCGACGCGGGGGTGGACAGCTGCTGGATCAATTTCTTCGATCCCGACGTGCTGGCGGAGAAGCTGGGACTTCCGGAAAATGAGGAGATCCTCATGCTGATGGACCTCGGCTACGCGGCGGAGGGAACGGGACCGCTGGAGAATCACTCGAAGAGAAAGCCCCTCGAGGAGACCGTCAGCTGTCTGTAAAATCCGGTTTTTCTTACACGATGGGATGAATAAAGAGAAGGGATCTGTCCGTGCGGCAGATCCCTTCTCTATGATTACGCAGAATGTCCGGGCCGTTCCGTTTCAGGCGGCCGCCTTCTTTCTGGACTTGATGATCAGCAGTGTGATCAGCATCAGGAGGATGCCGGACGGAAGTCCCACGATGGCGCTGATCATGAGGCTGCCGGTGAAGCGCTCGACCATCGTCGCGATGAAATAGGTCGCGGCCGAGATCGCCGCGCAGGTCATGGCGTAGGGCAGCTGTGTCGATACGTGGTTCAGATGGTTGCTCTGCGCCCCGGCCGAGGACATGATCGTCGTGTCGGAGATGGGCGAGCAGTGGTCGCCGCAGACCGCGCCGGCCATGCAGGCGGAGATGGCGATGATCATCATGTTCGGGTCGGTGGCCTCGAAGCAGGAGACGACGATCGGGATCAGGATGCCGAAGGTGCCCCAGGAGGTGCCGGTCGCGAACGAGAGACCGACGGCGATCACGAAGATGATGACCGGGAGGAACATGAGCAGGCCCTCCGCGGAGTTGCTGACGATGCCCGCGACGTAGGCCTTGGCGCCGAGACTGTCCGTCATGGACTTCAGCGACCAGGCGAAGGTCAGGATCAGGATCGCCGGCACCATCTGCTTGAAGCCCTCGGGGAAGCACTCCATGATGCTGTCGAAGGAAAGAACCCTGCGCAGAAGGTAATAGATGATCGTGATCACGAGGGCGATGGCGGAGCCGTACACAAGTCCGACGGACGCGTCGCTGTTCGCGAAGGAGTTGACGAAGCTCTCGCCGTCGAAGAAACCGCCGGTGTAGATCATTCCGACGACGCAGCAGGACACGAGGGAGATGACCGGGATCAGCATGTCGACCACGCGCCCCCTGGAGGAAATCTCCTCACTGCCGGCGTTCGCGTAGGGACGGTCGGGCGTCGTGTAGAGATCCCCGTTTTCGACGGCGTTCTTCTCATGAAGCGCCATCGGGCCGTAATCGGCCTTCATGACCACGATCATGATCATCATCGCGATGGTCAGAAGCGCGTAGTAGTTGAACGGGATCGCGCGGAGGAAGAGATCCATGCCGTTCGTCCCCTCCACGAAGCCGGTGACCGCCGCCGCCCACGAGGAGATCGGGGCGATGATGCACACCGGGGCGGCCGTCGCGTCGATGAGGTACGCGAGCTTTGCCCTGGAAATGTTCTGCTTGTCCGTGACGGGTCTCATGACGGAGCCCACCGTCAGGCAGTTGAAGTAGTCGTCGATGAAAATGAGGACGCCGAGGAAGATGGTCGCCAGCTGGGCGCCGACGCGGCTGCGGATGTGCTTTGTCGCCCATTCGCCGAAGGCCCTGGATCCGCCCGCCCTGTTCATCAGCTGGACCATGACGCCCAGAAGGACGAGGAAGATCAGGATTCCCACGTTGTAGGAATCGGAGAGAACCGAGATGATGCCGTAGGTGGCGGTCTCCTCACCGGTGGTGACGGTATCGAGGAAGATGTGCTGCAGCGTCCCCTCGAAGTTGAAGCCCGAGTAGAGCAGGGCGGCCGAGAGGATACCGATGAACAGCGAGCTGTAGACTTCCTTGGTCACGAGGGCGAGACCGATCGCGATGATCGGCGGGACGAGGGCCCAGAAGGAATTCTGAACGCTCTCCGGCGTCGTGACGTTGGCCGCGATGACGAGGAAGATGATAACGCACAGAAACGCGACAATCGGTCCTCCCAGGCGGGATTTGCCTCTTTCAACCATAATTACTCCTCCAGATGAATGACCGGCGGCCGGGGCCGCCTGAATTTTGTTACTGTAAAACTATATCACAATAAAGCGCCAGAGAGAAGACTCTTTTCTTCCGAAGGGGAAGGCTCTTCACTGCCGGGCAGAAGAATTGTTGTTCCGCCGAACGGGGATACTGTCTACTGACGGATCGGAGGACTTTTTCCCCGAACCGGACAGCGGCGTGCAGATTGGTCTTCTCACGCCTGACTGACTGTGTTACAATAACACACTGTATCTGCGGCGGAAACGCGTCCCGTATCCGCGGCGGAGGGACCTGTCACGGGGGAAGCGTTTCCCCGGGACGCTCCCATATTTATGGAAAGCTTACGCGGACCGGAGGAAAACAGTTGGAAGCCAGAGAAAACAAGATGGGCGTCATGCCCGTGAAACAGCTGATCGTGAATATGTCGCTCCCGATGATGGCGTCCATGCTCGTGCAGGCGCTCTACAACATCGTCGACAGCATCTTCGTGGCGAGAATCTCGGAGAACGCCCTGACGGCCGTCACGCTGGCCTTTCCGATGCAGAGCATGATGATCGCCGTCGGCTCGGGAACCGGAGTCGGCGTCAACGCCCTCCTCAGCAAGGCGCTGGGGGAGAAGAACTTCGAGAGGGCGGACGACGCCGCGAACACCGCGGTGTTCCTGGCCGCGGTCAGCTTCGTCGTCTTCGCGCTGATCGGAGTCTTCGGGGCGGCGCCTTTTATCGCCGTCCAGAGCAGCAATCCCGAGATTATCGCTTACGGGACGTCCTATCTCAGGATCGTCATGATCGTCTCCGTCGGCATCCTCTTCCAGGTCATGTTCGAGAGACTCCTGCAGTCCACGGGAAGAACGCTCTACAGCATGATCTCCCAGATGTCCGGGGCGGTCGTCAACATCATCTTCGATCCGATCATGATCTTCGGCCTCCTGGGATTCCCGAGGCTCGGGGTCGCCGGCGCCGCCTGGGCGACGGTCCTCGGCCAGTGCGTCGCCGCCTGCATCGGCCTTGTGCTGAATCTGCGGAAGAATCCCGAGCTCCATTTTTCTCCCGCCCGGATCCTCCACCCGAAGGCCGCCGTCGTGAAGAGAATCTATTACGTCGGCGTCCCGTCGATCCTGATGATCTCCGTCGGCTCCGTCATGTCGTTTTTCCTGAACATGATCCTGGAGTCCTTTACCTCCACCGCCCAGGCGGTCTACGGTGCCTATTTCAAGCTCCAGAGCTTCTTCTTCATGCCGGTCTTCGGCCTCAACAACGGCCTGATCCCCGTGCTCGCCTACAATTACGGGGCGAGGCGCCGGGACCGGATCGACGAGGCATTGAGCTTCTCCGTGAAGCTCGCGGTGACGGTCATGACGGTGGGCATGCTGCTCTTCGAGATCTTCCCCGTGGGGCTGCTGTCGCTGTTCCACGCCTCCGAGGAGATGGTCCGGATCGGCGTTCCGGCCCTCCGTCTCATCGGGCTTTCCTTCCCGGTGGCCGCCGTCTGCATCGTGATGGGATCGATCTTCCAGGCGTTCTCGAGAAGCATCTATTCCCTCATCGTCTCGACGGGAAGACAGCTGGTGGTGCTCCTCCCCGTGGCGTGGCTCCTGTCCAGGCTCGGAAACGTCAACTATGTGTGGATCGCCTTCCCCGTGGCGGAGGTGGTGTCCCTGATTCTGTCCCTGTATTTCTTCCGGAAGGTCTACACCGAGACGGTGCAGACCCTCTGATCCCGCGGCGCGGGTGCATCTCCCGTGCCCGAAGGCGGAAACCTTTGATTCGCGGTGCCGGAGAAGCGCCTTCGGGCTGCGGCGCGGAAGCGTAATGAATAAAAAGCGGCGCCCCGGCGCGGGCGCGTGAAAAGGCCGGCCCGATCTCGCGAAGATCGGGCCGGCCGTATTATCTTATCGATATTCTATGCTGCGCTTTGTCCGCGGGGGAGAGGCTCACCCGTTGGAGAGAAGAACGTTGACGTACATCTTCTGGGAGGAGTTGTACAGCCTGACGTAGAGATCCGGCACGATGAGGAAGCTCCGGAAATCATAGGGCTTGTTGCTCGCGATCTTCAGGGTGGAGTAGGTGTAGCCGGAGCTGGTCTTCCGGAGTCCCTGGGCGTAGACGCCCTTGACGACCCATCCGGAGTTCGGGATCATGCGGACCAGGGTCCTGGCGCGGCTGAGCTTCATCCTCGTGGTGAAGTTCGTGGATTTCAGGAAGGGCGTCAGATTGACGCTGCCGACCTTGGCCGTCTTCAGAGGATTACTGTACGGATAGACCCTCAGATTGATGGAGTAGCTGGCGGAAACCGTGCCGCTGCCGCTATTGTAGTTGAAGGCCACCTTGACGGTCGTGGTGCCCTGTCTGTGGGGCGTGACGTAGATGTAGCCCTGCTTGAGGGTGCTGTTGTAAACCGTCGCTCCTGCGATGGAGGGCTTCGAGGAAGTCACGGTCGCGGAGGACGCCTTGTTGAGGTGCGGAATCACGATTCTCCAGGGATGTGTGACGATCGGGACGGAAAGCGACTCGGCATAGTTCACCTTGGAATAATCCAGCGTCGCGGCAGAGATGCCGACGGTCCCGAAGAGAAGGCCGAATGCCAGAATGAGCCCTGCGATGAGGGTAAAACGGCGGCTGAGGATCTTTTTCATGGAGGCTCCCTTCTGTAATAAAATAGACATATTTTCTTAATTTTACCCATGTTATGTAAAACAATCAAGTAAAAAATGAAAAACAGCTGCCCGAAAAATGCTGAAAACCTTTGTTTTCCGGAGAGAGGATCCGGCAGGAAGCGCCGCCCGGTCTGTCCTGAGGCAGGCGGTTGTGCTATGATAGCGGATATGAGAAGGAGATATTACGGAAAAAGAGGAAGGTACCGGGAGTACAGGAGGCGGAGAAGGACCGTCGCCTTTGTCTGCCTGCTGCTGTTTTTCGCGGGCGCCTTCTGCGTGTCGGAGCTGCCCCGCCGTTTCCTGAAGAGGCAGGCCCTCCCGGCGGAGCCGGGCGTCTTCGATCTTTCGGAGATCCCGGCGTACAGCGGAAGCCCCTGCGCGGACGTGAACGACGGCGTGCCGTTTTTCTCGAAGGAGGAGCTGACGACCGAGGCCTACGAGCGGTACGGGGAGCTGGACGCCCTCGGCCGGTGCACCGCCGCGCAGGCGTGCGTCGGCCCGGAGACGATGCCGGGAGAGGAGCGGGAGGACGTGAGGGACATTTACCCGACGGGGTGGCACAACGCGCGGTACGCCGGGATTGACCGGGAATATCTCTACAACCGCTGCCACCTGATCGGCTATCAGCTCACCGGAGAAAACGCCAACGAGCGGAATCTGATCACGGGGACCCGCAGCATGAACGTCGAGGGAATGCTCCCCCTCGAGAACTCCGTGGCGTGGTACGTGCGGGAGACCGGGCACCACGTCCTCTACCGGGTGACGCCCGTATTCGAGGGAAGCAATCTGGTCGCCTCCGGCGTGCTGATGGAGGCGCTGTCGGTGGAAGACCCGGAGGTGATGTTCTGCGTTTACTGCTACAACGCGCAGCCCGGGGTGGAGATTGATTACGCGACGGGGGCGAGCCGCGGCCCGGCGCTCTGACGTTCCGTCCGGGAGGTTCCTGTTAGTATACCCACCGCTCTGATGTTCCGCCGG
>CACYDL010000294.1 GCA_902773195.1 uncultured Lachnospiraceae bacterium | reverse complement strand
TCTCACGGATCGCCTCTCACGGATCGCCTCTCGCGGATCGACCCGGCCGGATTTCCTCCTGCGGGCCGTATCCCCGGGATCGTCTCTCACAGATCGTCCATGATCACGCGGGTGTAGCGCACCTGCTTGTCGTCGTTCTCGATCAGGGAACAGATCTCGTCGAAGACACCCCGCACATAGTTCTCCGTGAGCTCCACCTTCACGGTATTGCTGTAGTACTCCGGATGCTTCTTCCGGTCCTCCTCCAGATACCATCTGGTCAGGTCCCAGTCCGCGATCACGATGCCGTCGAAGATGAAGCAGCTCTCCTTTTCCACGGGCGCCCGCCCGTTGATCCGGTCCTTCAGACCGGCCAGGACGGAAAAATTCCCGGAGATGACCTGCCGGATCGACTGAAGGCATCCGGGGGAGAGAAGGAACGTGATCCTGCGCTCGTCCCGCGTCTCGCGGCTCCCGCATTCGTAGGTGAGGGTGCCGTCGCGGTAGAGATAGGCAGCCGAAGCGGCGCGGGTTCCGTCCGCGCTGATCCTGCTGTAGCCGAACAGGATACGGCTCAGTTCCTCTTCCGAAAGGTTCATCCGGTTCCGGTTCCTCCTCTCACAGATCGCAGAGAAAACGGCTCACGCCGGCGTCGCAGGATCGCACGGTCATGCCGTGCATCTCCTTCTTCTGCCCCTCGATTTTCCCGGCAAGAATATCCCGGGCGCCGCGGATCAGTTCGGGAATCACCTCTTTCCCGACGCGGAGCTCCGCGTGGGATGGGTACACCGCGTCAAATTCGCCGCTCCTCCTCATCAGTCTCTCGAGTCCTGCCACATAGGCCTCCATGTCCCGGTTGGGGCCGAACATGTAGATGTCGCCGTTCTTCTGAATCGGATCTCCCCCGATCAGGCAGGCGGCCTCGCGGTCCAGCACCGAGATGCTGCCCGGCGTGTGCCCCGGGATGTGAACCACCTCCACGGATCTTCCGCCCAGATCGATGACGTCCCCGTCAAATACCGGGAGGATGCGGCATTTCCCCCTGGGGGAATGATGGAAGGCGGCCGCCTCCGACGGGTGCAGGAAGCACTCCGAAAAGGCGCCGTTCCCCGCGATATGGTCCATGTCCGCGTGGGTGTTGAGCAGCACGGGAGGCAGGTCCGTGACCGCCTTCGCGGCTTCCCGGACGTCCGTTCCGGTGATGCCCGTGTCGATCACCAGCGCCTGCTCCTTGCCGGCAAGAAGGAAGATCCTCACTCCCTGATCGTCCAGAACCCAGGTATTCTCATAGATTTCCGTAAATTTACACCGGTCCGTCATATGACTCCTCTCCCAGCGCTTCCTTCATCATCGGTTCCGCTGTTCTGCTTCCGTACAGCTTCGCGTAGTAAAACGCCTTGTAGGCGCTCTCCGGGCTTCTCTCGATCCGGATCTCCGTCCCGTCCCCGGGGTCGTACTCCCCCTGCAGGAAGGCGTACCCCAGCGTCTCGAGGATCCGCGCCGTCTCCGGCGCGTCCGGCGCATAGCGCGCGTGGCTGACCGCCTCCTCCAGCAGCGCGGCCGCGGCCCCGGTCCGGTCCTCCGGGGAGGCTCCGTCCATCAGGTCCTCCTGCAGTATTCCGTCCGCCAGCCGCACGCACGTCTTCATCATGCCTGAAAACGCGTCGTCCTCCAGCTGCTGCCTGTGCCACGCGGTGTAGTAGCGGGACAGAAGGTAATACCCGTTCATCGTGCTCTGTCCCAGAGAACCCGTCCCGTCCAGGAGCGAAAAGCCGGCCGCCGAGAAGTCTCCCCGGTAGCCTGCCAGGCCCGCGGTCATCAGGATCTGAAGAACCCCGTCTTCATCCCCCTTTTCCCTGAGGCGCCCAAGGACAATGTCCGTCGCCTCGGTGATCGCCCGGCTTCTCTTATCCTCGGGAAGATTCCTGACCTCTTCGACCCTTTGTTCCCCGAATATCCCGAGCATCGTTTTCAGCGCGTGTTCATCCGCCCCGGCCATCTCCGGATTCGGCTGAAAGGTGATCCGGGTCGGCTCGTAGTCCTCCTGCGAAAGGGACGCCCCCAGGGATTCCAGAAGCACAGACAGCTTTTCCGCCCCGCCGGTCCTGACGCCCGCCATCCGGACAAAATCCGCCCGGGAGCGGTCCATCACGTCTCCCAGCAGCAGAAGGCCTCTCCGGGTCAGCGCCCGGCAGAGGGACGGGGCGAGTTTTCCCTCGCGGCGCAGCTTCTCCAGCGGGATCAGCCTCAGCGGCTGTTCCGCCCTCCGGTCCAGCTCCGACCGCTCGAGGCGCCGGTAGAGCTTCCATGTAAGGATGCAGTCGCGCATCAGGCCCGGCTCCTCGCCGCACCCGATCCCCAGCTCCTTCACCAGAGCGTCCAGGCCGGTGTCCTCCAGCCCGGGGAGACGGATTCTGGCCATCCGCTCTGTGTCCGCCACATGGGAGGAGAAGGCCTTGCCCAGCGCCGTCCCGTACGCCTCCTCCAGCGTCCGGAGCCCGGCCCCCTGCAGGCCGTGGCACACGATCGGGAGATATCCCGCGAAATCGTCAAAGGCCGTCAGAACCCGGCGGAGTTCCTCCCTGCCGCCGTCCCCGGAAACCGTCTCCTCGAAATGGCCCCGGTCGTCGCCGTTGATCACCTTGATGGCGCAGACGGCGCTGATGCGGCTTCGTTCCTCGTCCGAAAAGCCGATCACGGTCACGGCGTAGGAGCCCCGATCGCCCTGCCGCGGGACCTGCGAGGGATCCTCCGGGGAGATAAATTCCCGCATATAGAGGTCGATCCGGAACCTGAAGGCCGAGACGTCGTTCTCGTCGTCGTATTTCTGCGGCTTCTCAGGGACGATCCCGTAGAAGGACTTTCCGGCGTCGAGGAGAGCGGCGATGACGGCGTTCTGGTGCCGCGGGATATAGCCCAGCTTTCGCCCCTCCGCGTCGATGACCATGACGGCTCTTGCGTCGAAACGGTTGTCGGCCTCGTGAAGGAGTGTGACGCGGCTCCCCGGGACAAGCTCCTCCACCAGGGCGTCCGCGTCACCCACATAGCGGGTTCCGACCACCGTCTGCCTCGTGAGGAAGATGTCCCTTGTCATCGCCGAGGAAAGGCCCGCTCCTCCGTGAAGCAGGTCCATCAGGCCGGATTCCGACAGTGTCACTTCATTCATAACGATGTTTTTCCCCCTCCGGAACAGGTCCGCGTGCCGCCGCGGGTATTCCCTCTCTTCGTCCTTCCGCGCAGGACACATCCGCCTCCTCCGGTCCTGATCCGCGTCAGCGGTTCAGCTTCTGCCGGATTTCTTCGATGAGCGCCGCCAGCGCGGCGTCCGCTTCGCGGATCCCGGCCAGCTGCTCCTCCAGGGAAGCCCGGCGCTCCCGCAGCAGCTCCTCATTCTCCAGGAGCTCCTTCATGGTATAGGGGAAGGCGCCCCGGATGGCGTTTATCTCACGGAGGAGGCCGCCGGCCAGCGCGCGCAGCTTCTCACGAAGCTTCCGGAGCTTCGCGAGATCCTCCGGCGTATCCCGGAAGGTCTCCTCCGGGTTCTTCATCCCCTCCAGCTCATCCCAGATTGCCTGAAGGGTCTTCAGATCGCCATTCTCATAAGCGGTCCTGGCCCTGAGGAACAGCTCCTTCTCATGCTCGGTCTGGTTGGGATTTACGTCCGGGTGCAGCCTCTTGATGATTTTCCGGTAGAGGCTCTTTACCTTCGCCTCAAAACTGCCCTGACTCTTTCGGCCGGAGGAGGCGCTGCCGGGACCGCTTTCGTCGTCCCCTCCGCCTTCGCCGCTGCCGGAATTGCCGCCGAAACCGCTGCCGTCGTACCTGCCGCCTTCGCCGCTGCCGGAACCGCTTCCGTCATTCCGCCGGCCGGTTTCTCCGCCGTTCCCGCCGGGGCCGCCGTTTTCCCGGCCGGAAGTCCCGGCAGATCCGTCTCCGCCGTTTTTCCCTGCGCCGGCGCCGTCCGCCCCGGCGCCCCGGCCGCCTCCGGAGGCGTCTTCGAAGCCCTCACCGTCGTCTACGTCGTCGTCTACGTCGTCGTCTACGTCGTCTTCTCCGTCATACCGCCGGGAGGACCAGCCGTTCTGCTCCCATTTCTTTCTGGCGCTCTCCGCCTCTTCCGCCTTCCGCTTCAGGTCCTGCTCGTAATCCCGGGTCTCTGCCCGCGCGGCGTCCTCCGCTTTCTCATAGGAGACGTTCTCTCTCCGGTTCATCTGCGCGCGGAGGATCTCGAGGATCCGCTGCTTTTCCCTGAGGTACATCTTCGCGGCCAGGATCTCCCTCTCCAGGCTTCCGATCTTCTCCTCGTACAGGGCGCGGAGCTCCGGGCAGATTCTGTACTGCAGATCATCCCGCAGGGCGGTGAGGCGGGCGACTTCCGCCTGCAGCTGATTGACTTCTTCGATCAGGCGTTCATATTCGGACCGGATCTCTATGATCTGTTCTTCCGCTCCCGCCTCGTTTGTTTCTTCCATCGTTCAGCCCTTTTCCTTTGTTTGCCGTCCTTCGTATGCCGTCCATCCGGCGCCGGCCCCGGTGGTCTCCGGGGTCAGGCGCGCTTTTTAAGCTGCTCGATCTTCGCGAGGATCATGTTTTCGTCATAGAGGAAGAACAGGCACGCGCCGATCAGGCAGGTGACGGTGGCTGCCAGCGCCGTCTGTCGGTAGCTGGCCGGCGTCTTGGATACCGTCATGGAGGTGAACACCACCATGGCCAGCGCCTGGCCCATCTTGAAGGCGAAGGTGCGGGCGGCAAAGAACATGCCGCTGCGGTCCTCGCCGGATTCCAGACGGCTCAGCTCCGCCACGTCGGCCACGCACGCCTGCGGGAGGATGCCGAGGATCGCCATGGGCACCGCGGCGCAGACCGCCACGATAAAGCCCCAGTACAGACCCTGTCCGCAGAGGAACGTGATCAGGAAGACCGCCGCGTAGGCAAAGAACCCGGTGATGATGAGCTTCTTCTTGCCGACCCTCGGCGCCAGCCGGTTGACGGCAGGATACAGAAGAACGCTGATGGCGGTCATCGTGGCCGTCAGGACGAAGGTCCACTTGTCCTCGATCCCCATGAGCTTCGTCTCGTAGAAGGCCAGACCGGTCTGGAACAGCGTCAGCGCGAAGAAGTAGATGACGTCGCTGTACACAAAGCGGCGGAACTGTCCATTCCGGAAGGTCTTGAGAAGCGAGGAGAACGGCCTGGTCCGGCTGGGCTTGCTGTCGATGTAGTCCCTCTCCTTGATATAGAAGGAGGGGATCAGCATGGCGGCGCAGGCCAGCGCCGCCATAATGGCGACGGCGAAGCGTATGGAGTTCTTCTGGCCGACGGCCCCCTCGAGCATGCCGGCAACGTTCGGAAGCATGAAGGACAGGCTCTGGCCGACGATGAAGGTAAAGGAGATGTAGGTCGATACGTTGATCCTGTGCTCCTGCGTGTCGCCGAGCTCGGCGATCAGGGCGTTGTAGGGCGTGCAGAAGATGGTCATGAAAAGATAGAACACCATCAGCAGCACAAAGAGCATCGCGTCGTTGACCCTGACGTTGTCCGTCTGAGGCAGGACGAAGAGCAGGACGGTCACCAGGGAGAAGGGCACGGCGATCGCCTTCATAAAGGGAATTCTCCGTCCGCCCTTGTAATTGCTGCCGTCCGACCAGCCGGCGATCAGGGGATCCGTGACGGCGTCAAAGATCCGTCCCACGGCCAGCACCAGCCCGAAGAGCGTCAGCCTGAACAGGATGGGGTTCTGGGTGATGCCGGAGGCAAAGAGTCCGGTATTGGGGTTCTGGGCGTCCGGATTCCCGGTGTAATAGTACACCATCCAGTTGGCCACAATGCCGGACAGAAGGCTCCATCCGAACTGGCCGATGGCAAATATCCAAAGAAGCTTGTTGGTAATCTTTTTCATGGCGTTGACTCCTCCGCTGAATCATTATTCAGACTTCATTATAGTAACTGTCGCCCCGGAAAACAAGATTCCGGAAGCGCCGGCGGCGAAAACAGGACCCCGCGCGGGGGTCCTGTCCGTTCTGTCTTTCTGTCCTGCGGGAACGCCTCCGTTCCGGAGAACCGCCGGCATGCCGCGGTCCTTCCTGCCCGGCGCCGCGGCGGATCACCGCAGCAGCCTGTCGTCCGCCACGCCGATGGAATCACTCCCGTCCGCCAGCGGAGCCGTCTCGATCCGGAGGGTGGTCCTTCCGGTCACGTCGAAGACCAGCGGCTCGTCGAATCGGAAGTATCCGTCCAGCGTCTCCTCGTACACCGTGTCCTGATCGAGAAGAATTCTCACCTTCCTGCTGCCGGTTTTCCGGGTGCCGGCCGTGCTGACGAGGCGCAGGGAAAGAGAGGTATACCTGCCCTCCAGGTTGTAGAGAACGCTTCCCTCCTCCGGGACGTTCAGCGTCCGGGCGGAGTCATGAAGTCCTCCGTAGACGTCCTTCACGAGGGAATCCGTATGGTCAGACCCTTTGCTGTCCACGACGGTGAGGGCGGAGAGCCTGGCAGCCCCATCCCCGGACGTTTCCTCCGCCGGGTAGAGAACCGCCTTCTCCATGAGCAGGGACGCGTAGCCGCGGGAGCTGCTCATGATCTTCAGGCTTTGAACGCCCGTGAGATCGACCACGAACGGGACCGGTCCGGTGCCCGCGCTGATGCCCCTCCGGCTGTAAAGAAGTACGCCGTCGCCGAACACCGCGAAGTCGGTCCGGCTGTTGACGTCCGTGTCAGGAGCCGTCTCCGCCGTCGCCGTCATGGCCCGGTATCTGCCGGAGAGTGAAAATTCGGCAAATCCAGACGCTTCGGCGTTCATCCGGACGGTGGACGGCAGGTACTCCAGGTATTTCCCTTCCTTTTTTGTGTAATCCAGCAGCTCCGCGTCCACGGCGCTCACCGGCGCCAGACCTGTGAGCGGCTCTCCCCTGTCCGGGAGAAGATGATCCTCCGCCTTCACCTGCATGATGAGGCCGTGGCGGTTTCTGGCGGAGCTCATGTTCCAGGTTCCGTCGGTCATCATGTACAGGTTCTGCCCGCCCAGGTTCCTTTTCTCCGTCACATCTTCGGACCAGTTCTGATAATCAGAGTCCAGCAGCGCCGTATCGTCGTCCCAGTGCCAGAAGCTCCGGACGTTGTCATACGAACACCCGAGCCAGTAGCCGTTGCAGATATTCCAGCTGCTGCCCTCCACCAGCTTCGTGAGGGCGAGGTTCTGCTCCGGGGTCTTGATGACCGCGGGAATTCCTCCCGCCTCCAGGCAGAAATCCCGGATCTGATTGACCGCCATGGGCCTGTCAAACCGGTAATAGCGATAGCTGCCGCAGGTGAGGATCCTGGCCGCCTGGGCCTCGTACGCCGGATCGATCTTCGGGAAAACCGGCTGAGGCAGGCCTCCGGCGTCCTCCGCGGCGGCTCCGGCGATGCGGAAACCGGAAAGGATCACCTGCCGGTTCTGGCTGCTTCCGCCCGCGTTTCCGGCCCTGACCGTCAGAAGGCTGACGCCCGAAAGATCCAGCTCCACGGGCAGAAGGCCGTCCCAGGCACTCAGAGTATATCTTCCCAGCAGCGAATCGTCACCGTAGAATTCCACCGATACGGGGGCATTCTCCGCGTCGGGAACGCTGCCCATGGAGAGACCGGCTGTGAAAACGCCCGCTCCGTCCGGAATGCCGAACGTCGCCTCTCCCTGATTTCCCGTGTCCAGCACGAGCGCGTCCCGCAGCAGATTTCCGCTGATATCGGTCTGGACGCCCTCAAAGGTTTTCACCTCCGCGTCGCTGCCGCTGACCATCTCCAGATCCGCCAGGAAGACGTCCCGTTCCTTCGTCTCCGTATCCCCGTCCGTCTCCGTGTCCGCCTTCGTCAGCAGCGCGTCGTTGAGGAAGAGATACCCCGCGTATCCGCGTCCTGCCGTCTGTACCGAGAGCCGGTTCACGCCGGCGAGGGAAATCTCCGCGGAGATCGGCGCTTCCGAGCGCGTATAGCCGCAGGAAGCGAACAGAAGCCTGGCATCGCCCCAGATCAGAAGGTCCATGGAGGCCCCGCTGTCCGTATCTTCGGACGTGCTGAGGGTGAAGACAAGGCTGTCGTACTTTCCGTCAAGGTCGTACTCGCTGACCGCCCTTCTGCCCGTATCGAAGGCGACGGACTCATAGTAGAGATTCCCGTAGGGATCCCTCACGCTCGTCCGGACAGACCGGTTGGCGGAGACGGACGGCGTCAGCTCCGCGAGATTGACTTTCTGGTCCGCCTCCCCGGGCTCCTCCTCCGGCTCCATCTCCAGGACGAAGCCCGGTTCCCCGTCGTCATTCGCCAGGTCGTTCCACCTGCCGTCGTAGTTCATGTACAAAGCCAGATAGTTCTCGCGGCCGTCGTAGTTGTCCGGCTGGCCGTCTTCTCTCCAGTACGTGAAATCGAAGGGTTCACCCGTCACCCATTTCCAGTATCCTTCGTAATTTTTGTCCTCGGCCCCGATCCAGTAGCAGTTCCGCTCCCCGTCCTCCAGGAGGCTTTGCAGCGCGCACTGCTCCCTGAGGGAGCCGACGGTGGCGAGATGGCCTCCCGCCTCCTCGCAGAAGACCTCGGCCGCCGTCCACGTCAGGGTTTTTTCCCCGATCTGCGAGAACTCGTAGTAGGTGTGTCCGTCGAGCACGACCGGACCTCCGCAGGCGAGGGCCGCCGTCTCAGGGTCGGCGTATACCGGGGCGATGCTCTGCCTCGTCACCCGGGTCCACTCCGGCAGCTCCGGGCTCTCCGCGGCCCCATCTTCCGCCGGGGTTTCTTCCGCCGCCGTCCCTTCGGCAGGCTCCTCCGCGGAATCTGCCGCCGGAACCGCCTCTTCCGCAGATTCCGCTGCTTCGGAGGATGAATCCGCGTTCTCCCCTGGGCCGCCTGCTCCGGCGGTTCTTTCCATCACGACAATCTCGGTGTCGCCCAGATCATAGAAGAGTTCTTCCCTCAGTTCCCCCTCGTAATCCTCTCCGGAATACCGGACGCTCACTTCGGGCTCATTTTCGGACCTGAAGTTTCCTCCCGGACCGGCGGTAACGTCGTAGATCCACGCCGTCCAGCCGGCTTTCTTCTCCGTTATGCCACGGCCGGCGTCTCTCACCGGCACCGTGAAGGCTCCCGTAAAGCAGACCGCATTTCTGTGGCCATAGTCCTCTGAAGCGGCGGCGTACCACACCTTCTCCGTCTGCAGACCGACGTCCTTCCAGATCACCCAGCCGCTGCCGCCTGTCAGGCTTTCGGCGATATCTCCGGCCCGCCGGCTGAATTCCTCCCCCGCGAGCTTCTCCGCCGACGCCGCGAATCCCGTCAGCCTCACATCGTTCCCGTCCTCCAGGGCGAGCGTCCAGGTATCGAGCCCGGAAACCGTGAAGACGCAGGTGTCGTTCGTCACGACGTAACCCTTCTGAAGAAGCGCGTCCGCGTCGTATCCGATCTTTATCTCGTAGGTATCCCCGTTCTCCGCGGTGATGGATTCCCGGCCACCGATCTCCGAGAGAGACGTGTCATAATAGACGGGGCATTCGCTGTCCACCGTCGTCTCCGCCGTCACATAGGGACAGATTCCCGAGAACGTCACGCTCACGGCCTCGGTCAGATCGATCTCCTGCGTCGGGGCAAGCCCCTCCGCCGTTCCTTCGACCGGAGACGCCTCGAAGAGGATGCCGTATTCGGGTATCGACGGGACGGAGGGCGTGATCTCCGCGGTCACCTCCCGGCCGTTCGAAAGGGCCGTCATATCCCGGATGTCCGCCTCCGATCTCAGAAGGATGCTTTCACCGTTGTAGTAGGAATAGGACTGGGGATCAAGGGTCGGATCCTGGCGGCAGATCAGCTCATTGAGGGCGTTCCGGAAGCCCTCCGCGTCGTAGACGACGGACGCGGTTCCCGCTCCCTCAAAGCCCTCGAAGGACAGGCTGACGTATTCCGACAGATCCATGACCGCGGTCCCCGGAAGTCCCTGAACCTCCGCTTCGGCGGTGCCTCCCGTAAGAGTCACACCCACAGCCGGAAGACGCACCGCGCCGGATTCATCCGCCGCGTCCGCCTCAGGGGTGCAGGTGATGGTGACCTTGTCTCCGTTTGAGAGATTTTCGGAAACGGAAAGAGAGGTTTCAAAGGAACCTCTGAAGGCGCTCCCGATCCGGCCCGCGAGGATCTCCGCCTCTTCGTCGAAGTCCGTCTCCGAGGAGGCGCGGCCGGCGGACGTGCGCCCGTCCTTTCTCAGAATGGCGGCGAGATCCCGGACCAGCTTTTCCGCGTCGAGATCCGCGCGGGCGGCCGCAAAGGTGTCGTAGCCGCTTTGGGCCAGCGTCAGATAATCACTCAGGGAGACGGTTTCGTACGGCGCGAAGCCCGAAGCCTTCTCCTCATAGTCCGATGCCGTGAAGGTGATGCCGTACTCCGGTATCTCCGTCTCCTCCAGCTTAACGGAGGCGTGAATCATGTCCCCGCTGCTGAGGCCGCTGAAATACCAGGGCTCCACGCTGAGGCCTGACAGGCACTTGTCCGTGATGTCCCAGATGGTCTGTTCATCGGGGGACGTCCCGTCCACGAGAGCCGCCTGGGCGGCCACCGCTTCATTGATTCCCTGCCGGTCGAGGGTGAGATTGCAGCTGCCGCCGCCCTCGAAGCCGTCCGTCGTTCCGGAGAGATAATCCCCCACGTTGATCTCGATCCTGTCCGCCAGCCCCTCCACCGTCACGGTGACGGCGTTGTTGTCGAAGACGACGCCGTAGTCCTTCAGGAGTTTTTTGTCCAGTCCTCCTTTGATCTCCACTTCATCGCCGTTCGACAGGCCGTCCTTCTTCGAGATGATATAGTCCTTCTCAATGCCTGAGAGGAGACTGTTCAGCTCCTCCTTCTCCCTCTCCGTCAGCTGCTTCCCGGAGGAAAGCTCCTCCGTCAGCGCTTCCCGGTCGAAGGAGAGCGACAGGGTTCCTTCCGAATTGATGCCGTGGAAGGTGGCGGAGATATAATCCGCCGCGCCCTTCTTCTTCGCGCCGCAGCCCGTCAGAACCATCACCGCGAGAAGTCCCGCGGAAACCGTCATCACGCCTCTGTACAAACCCTTTTTCATCACACACCTCCGGAGTCCGTTGAATCACAGGCGGCCTTCGTTACGCCCACCAGCCGTTTACCGCTGCCAGAGTTCCGGTCAGATTATCGGTCATATCGCCGGAACGGGT
>CACYDL010000293.1 GCA_902773195.1 uncultured Lachnospiraceae bacterium | reverse complement strand
CTCTTTATCTGCGGCAGCCTTTACCTGGCGGGGGATCTGAAGTCGATTCTTTCTGAACAATAACGTGTGAATACAGATGAACCGCTTAAGGCACGCGGGAGACCGGTGACGTGTGGAAAGTAATAAGGAGAGAACCATGATCAACTACGACGAAGAACTGAAGAAATTCAAGCCTTCCCTCGACGTGGACGAGGCCGAGGGCGCGATCTATTCGCGCGACCTGACGGACGTCATCGATATCCTGAAGGAGATGCTGAAGGAGACCTCGACCAACATTCAGATCCGGTAAAGAAGCAGAACAGATTATCCAGGAGAATATACATCTATGAGATGCATGAAATGCGGCGCTGAGCTCACCGAGTCCGCCTACTGTCCGAAGTGCGGCTGTGACGTGTCCGTGCAGAAGCAGGCCATCGTGCTTTCGGGGGTCTATTACAACCAGGGCCTCGAGAAGGCGCAGATCCGCGACCTGTCGGGCGCGATCGACCAGCTGAAGCGGAGCCTCAAATTCAACAAACTGAACATTGACGCGAGAAACCTGCTGGGACTCGCGTATTTTGAGACCGGCGAAGTGGTGGCGGCGCTCTCGGAGTGGGTCATTTCCAAAAATATCCAGCCCGAGGGAAATATCGCCGCCGAATACATCCGCAACCTCCAGCAGGACGCCAACCGCCTGGACCTCATCAACCAGACCATCAAGAAGTACAACATCGCCCTCGACAACTGCCTGCGCGGCAACGAGGACGTGGCGATGATCCAGCTGAAGAAGATCCTGGCGCAGAATCCCAAGCTCATCAAGGCCTATCACCTGCTCTCCCTGCTGCACATCCACCGCGAGGAATACGAGAAGGCGAGAAGGCTGCTGAAGAAAGCGATCCAGATCGACAAGACCAACACGACGACCCTGCGCTTTCTGCAGGAGATCGACGAGCAGACGGGGAAGGCCACCCAGTTCGAGTCCCGCTTCCCGCTCCGCGGCGGCAGGCGCGGCGAGGAGGAGAAGGATCCGGAGTACATCTCCCGCGAGATCCGTCAGGTGGCCGTGTACAAGCCGGGACACTCGAGACTTTCCATCTTCAGCGTGATCCTGGGCATGCTGATCGGCGCGGCGGCCATCTGGTTCCTCTTCATTCCGTCCAGGATGAGGGCCATCAACCGCGAGGCCAACGAGAAAATCAGCAAATACAGCTCGGACATGGCCGTCTACGCGGCGCAGATCCAGACCATGAACGAACAGATCGACGCCTCGGAGCAGACGGTGACGACGGCAAATGAGCAGATCGACTCCGCCAACACCAAGGCCCAGAGCTACGACAACCTCATCAAGGCCATGAACGGCTTCCGGGACGAGACCTACACGACGGCGGCAAACGCGCTGGCGGCGGTCAACACCGACGACCTGTCCGTCGACGCGAAGGCGACCTACGACTATCTGCTGAATGAGATGGCGTCCTCGATGACGAGCGCCTTCAAGAAGGCGGGCATCGACTTCTTCAATACGGGAAATTATGACCTGGCCATCCAGAAGCTCACGGCTTCCCTCGAGACCAACGACGAGGACTACGAGGTGATCAGCTATCTCGCCCACTCCTACCGGATGAAGAACGACACCGAAAAAGCGGACGAGCTCTTCCAGCGCATCATCGACGAGAATCCGGGCACGCAGCAGGCGGAAAATGCGCGCCAGTACCTGAGCGCCAATCAGCCGGCCCAGACGGCGCAGGCCGAGGGACAGAACGCGGCCGGAGAGGACGCGGCGAACGCCGCTGACGGCGACGGAGAGGGGCTGGCCGAGCCGGGCGCGGCCGCGAATGCAGCCGGAAACAGCGGCAATGCCGGGGCAGCCGGCAACGCGGCGGCTGACGCGAACGCCGGCGCGGACACTGCAGAAGATACAGCGGAAAACACAGACGCCGCAGCTGACGAAGGCGGAGAGGAAGATCAGGACAACTCGGATAACAATACAGAAGACGAAGAGAACTACAACGAAGAAGACGAAGAGTATTACGATGAAGATGAAGAATAGTACTCTCTATAGTACTTTTGCAAATATTACGGGCGAAGACAATGTGCTCGCGGATGAGCCCATGAGCCTTCACACGACCTTCAGGGTCGGCGGGCCCGCCGACT
>CACYDL010000292.1 GCA_902773195.1 uncultured Lachnospiraceae bacterium | reverse complement strand
CAATTACCGCATCACCGGGCGCCTCAAGGACATGATCATCCGCGGCGGCGAGAACATCTACCCCAAGGAGATCGAGGAGTTCATCTACACCCACCCGAAGGTCAGCGACGTGCAGGTCATCGGCGTTCCCGACCAGGCGATGGGCGAGGAGATCATGGCCTGCATCATCCTGAAGGAGGGCGAGACCATGACGGTCGAGGAGATGAAGAAGTTCGTGATGGACCACATGGCCAAGCACAAGGTCCCCAAGTATATCGATTTCGTCGACCATTTCCCGATGAACGACGCGGGAAAGATCCAGAAGTACAAGATGAGAGAGGAAGCGGTGAAGAAGCTCGGGCTGGAAAAGGCCGCCAGCATCGAAACCGCGTAAGATACGGTCCTTCGGGAGCGCGGGAATACAGGCGGAAGCATGAAGAGAATCATCGACAGTCACTGTCACATCTACCCACGGGCCATCGCGGAGAAGGCGGTGGCCTCGGTGGACCGGTTTTACGACGGACTGCCGGCCTCGTGCCATCACGACGGGACGGCGGACAGCCTGCGGAAATCCGGGGAAAAGGCCGGAATATCGCATTTCGTGGTCCATTCGGTGGCCACGAAGCCGGAGCAGGTCCACAGCATCAACACTTTTCTGGCGGACGCCGTGAGACAGTCCGGAGGCGCCTTCACGGGACTTGGCGCGATGCATCCTGCATCCGCGCATCCGGAGGAGGATCTCGCCGAACTGATGCGGCTCGGGCTTAAGGGAGTGAAGCTCCACCCGGATTTCCAGAGATTCCGCGCCGACAGCGAGGAGGCCTTCCGGATCTATGAGCTCTGCGAAAGGAACGACCTGCCGGTACTGGTGCACACCGGGGATTTCAGGTATGATTATTCCAATCCGGAGCGGATCGCAAACGTCCTCAGGACGTTTCCCCGCCTGAAGTTCGTCGGGGCGCATCTGGGAGGCTGGAGCGTGTGGGACCGGGCGGTCCGGTTGCTTCCGGACTTCCCCAATATCATGGTCGACACCTCGTCGTCCTTTCCGTGGCTGACGAAGGAGAGGGCGGAGGAAATCATCCGGGCCTTCGGAACCCGGCGGGTCATGTTCGGGACGGACTATCCCATGTGGTTCCAGGAAGACGACCTGGCGTTCATGGAAGAGATGAATTTTACCGAGGAGGAGTACGGGCGGATTTTCGAGAAGAACTGCGCCGGACTCTATCATATTGAAACGGAATAAAGGGATCGGGAGGAACTGCTATCATGTCTGAGAGAAAGAAACAGTACGTGACCGTCGACGGCAACGAGGCGGCGGCCTATATCGCCTACGCGTTTACCGAGATCGCGGCGATCTATCCGATTACGCCGTCGTCGCCGATGGCGGGAAAGACCGACGTGTGGGCCGCGAAGGGCAAAAAGAACCTTTTCGGGCAGAGCGTGCGTCTCGTGGAGATGCAGTCGGAGGCCGGCGCGATCGCGGCGTTGCACGGCGCCCTCGAGACAGGCGCCCTGGCGTCGAGCTTCACGTCTTCCCAGGGTCTCATGCTGATGATCCCCACGATGCACCGCATCGCGGGCGAGCGTCTCCCGGGCGTCCTTCACGTCGCGAGCCGGACGGTGGGCGGACACGCCCTTTCGATCTTCGGGGACCACTCCGACGTGTACAACTGCCGCCAGACCGGCTTCGCCCTGCTCTCCAGCGGCGACGTCCAGGAGGTGATGGACCTCGCCGGCGTGGCGCACCTGTCGGCGATCAAGGCCAGGATTCCTTTCCTGCACTTCTTCGATGGGTTTCGTACCTCCCACGAGCTGAACAAGGTGGAGCAGATGGATTACCGGGATCTCGCCGCGCTCCTCGACCGGGACGCCCTCGACGCGTTCCGCGCCCAGGCGCTCAACCCCGAGCATCCGATGATCCGGGCGACCGTGCAGAATCCCGACATCTTCTTCCAGATCCGGGAAGCCAGCAACGGCGACTAC
Organism: uncultured Lachnospiraceae bacterium; assembly: GCA_902773195.1. Next base: position 2,237 of record CACYDL010000292.1, on the reverse strand, counting down.
GCCGCCCTCCCCGACGTCGTCGAGGAGTACATGAAGGGCATCAACGCCGTCACCGGCCGGGACTATCACATTTTCAACTACTACGGCGCGCCTGACGCGGACCGCGTCATCGTCGCCATGGGCTCGGTCTCGGGCTGCGTGAAGGAGACCGTGGATTTCCTGAACGCCCGGGGAGAGAAGACCGGCTTCGTCCAGGTCCATCTGTTCCGTCCCTTCGACGTCCGCCGCTTCATCGAAGCCATCCCGGAGACCTGCCGCGCCGTCGCGGTCCTCGACCGCGCGAAGGAGATGGGAAGCGCCGGCGAGCCCCTCTGCCAGGACGTCTGCACGGCCCTTCGCGGACGGGCGGACCTGACGGTCGTCGGAGGCCGCTACGGCCTGTCCTCCAAGGACACCACGCCCTCCCAGATCGCCGCGGTCTTTGAGAATCTCCGCGCCGAAACGCCTCTGAACAGCTTTACCATCGGCATCAACGACGACGTGACCCACCTGTCGCTGAAGGAGACGGAGACGGTCCGCCCGGAGGACGAGGGACTGGTCAGCTGCAAGTTCTGGGGACTGGGCTCGGACGGAACCGTCGGCGCCAACAAGAACACGGTGGAGATCATCAACTCCCACACGGACAAGTTTGCCCAGGCGTACTTTGAGTACGACGCCAAGAAGTCCTACGGCGTCACCAAGAGCCACCTGAGGTTCGGGGACCGGCCGATCCGGTCGTCCTACTACGTGAAATCCGCCGACTTCATCGCGTGCCACAACGCGACCTACATCGAAAAATACGACATCGCCTCGGAGGTCAAGCCGGGCGGGACGCTGCTGATCAACTGCCCGTGGGACGCGGGGGAGCTGGAGCGGCGCCTTCCCGCGAAGGCGAAGCGGGAGATCGCCCGCCGCAAGATCCGCCTCTATACCATCGACGGAGCGGGCATCGCCCGGAAGCTCGGGCTGGGAGGCCATTTCAACATGGTGCTGCAGTCCGCCTTCTTCCACCTCATGCCGGTCATCCCGGTGGAGGACTCCGTGCGCTACATGAAGGCCGCCGCGGAGAAGACGTACTTCGCGAAGGGCGAGGACGTGGTGAACCGCAACCTCGCCGCCATCGACGCGGGCTCCGACGCCTGGGTCAGGGTCGAGGTGCCGGCCTCCTGGGCGGACGCCGAGGACGCCCCCGCGCCGGCCAGAGACGTCCCGGCCGTCGTCACGGAGATTCTCGAGCCCATCAACGCCCAGAAGGGCGACGACCTCCCGGTCAGCCGCCTGATGAAGTACAAGGACGGCGTCATGGACATGGGCCTCACGGCCTACGAGAAGAGAGGCATCGCGGCCCGGGTGCCGGTGTGGAATCCGGCGCTCTGCCTCCAGTGCAACCGCTGCAGCTACGTATGTCCCCACGCGGTGGTCCGTCCCTATCTCCTGACGGAGGAGGAGAAGGCCGGCATGCCGGAGGGCATGAAGACCGCCGTCGCAAAAGGCGCCCAGGCGAAGGGCATGTACTACACGCTGCAGGTGAGCGAGGCGGACTGCACGGGATGCGGAAGCTGCGCGAACGTGTGTCCCGCGAAGGAGAAGGCTCTCACGATGGTACCCGCCGGAGAGGCCGCGGACACGTCGGCCGCTTGGGAATACGCCCTGTCACTCCCGCAGAAGGAGGATATCTTCGATCCGTATTCCGTCAAGGGAAGCCAGTTCCGGAGACCGCTGCTTGAGTTCTCGGCGGCCTGCGCCGGCTGCGGCGAGACGCCCTACGCCAAGCTGCTGACCCAGCTCTTCGGCGACCGCGTCTACTGGGCCAACGCCACGGGCTGCTCCCAGGCCTGGGGCTCCGCGATGCCGGGAATCCCCTATACGGTGAACCAGAAGGGACACGGGCCGGCGTGGTCCAACTCCCTGTTTGAAAACAACGCGGAGTTCAGCCTCGGCATGGTGCTGTCCGTCTCCCAGCAGAGACTGGCTCAGAAGAGCCGCGTCGAGGAGTACCGGGCAAGCTGCACGGATCCGGAGACGCTCTCCGCGATCGACGCCTGGCTGGCGTCCTACGACGACTTCGATGCCTCCGCCCCCGCCGGCGAGGCCCTCGCGGCCGCTCTGGAGAAGCGGGACGACGAAGGAGCCAGGACGATCCTGCGCTACAGGGACCAGCTCTCCAAAAAGACCTTCTGGATGTACGGCGGCGACGGCTGGGCCTATGACATCGGCTTCGGCGGCCTGGACCACGTGGTGGCCAGCGGCGAGGACGT
>CACYDL010000291.1 GCA_902773195.1 uncultured Lachnospiraceae bacterium | reverse complement strand
CGCGGCTTCCCCCGGTACACGGCCGTCAGCTTGCAGATCCTGTTTCCGAGATTTGAAAACTTCCTCTCGTATTCCGTCATGATATTTCCCTCGCAAAGCTGCGGGTCGCGGTGCAGATCGTACGTCAGGCTCAGGAGCTCCCAGCCCCCGGTCTCACGGATCTCGTCGACGGAGAAATCAAAGAGGCCCCGGTTGTCTGTCTTGAATTCCAGGATCCCTCCCTCTGCCAGCACCTGCTCATAGACGGCGAGGAATTCCCGGGACGTCAGCCTTCTCTTCGCGTGCCTGGCCTTGGGCCAGGGATCGGAGAAATTGAGGTAGATTCCGTCCACCTCGCCCGGGGCGAAGACCTCCGGGAGCTGCCGCGCGTCCATGCTCAGAAACTTCAGGTTCCCGGGCGCCCGGAAGTCCCTGTCCGCCTCCGGATGGAGCTCCCTCTCCTGCTTGTCGGCCGGCGTGCTGTAGGGAATCCCTTCCATGCGCTCGCACGCCCGGAACAGCACGCTGGGATAGCGCTCGATTCCGATGTAATCCGACTCCGGGTGCGCCGAGGCGGTCTCGATGATAAAGCGCCCCTTCCCCATGCCGATCTCGATCAGGAGCTTCCTCCCGGGATCCTGCTTCCACTGTCCTCTTTTCGTCTCCGGGTCCTGTACGACGAAACGGCTGGACTCGACGATTCCCTTGGCTTCCGGTATATTTCTCAGTCTCATGATCTGTTCTTCCCGCTGACGGATTGGCGCACTTTGTCCACATGGTTTACGTAATCGTTCCCCGATAATCCGTGGAAAAAGTGGATAACTCGGTGTATAAATGCAGATATTAAAGAAAATACGACTTACCGCTCTCCCGACGGGAGGTTCTGATGTGGATAAGTCGCTTACGGTTGATTCCTTATGGAAACCTTGCCGGCCTGTCTCAGCCGGTGATCTCGCGCACGCCGTCGACGACGGAGGCCGTGTGGAATTTCGCGTCGATGCCGAACCGCTCCTTGCAGGCCGCGCCGACCTTCTCGCGGAAGAGCTCCTCCGCGCCGGCCTCCACGATGCTCACCAGGCAGCCGCCGAAGCCTTCTCCCGTCATTCGGCAGCCGTACACTCCGGGGACGTTCATCGAGGTCTCCGCCAGATAGTCGATCTCCGGGCCGGTGATCTCGTAGTTCTCTTTCATCGAAAGAAACGACTGGTTCATGATCTCCCCGAAGCGCCGGATGTTGCCGACGCGGAGAGAGCTGACCGCCCGGATGGTCCTGGCGTCCTCGTAGATGACATGCCGCGCCCGCTTCGTGTACCGGTCGTTCATGATCACGTCCTTGCAGCTCTCGAAGCGGTCCCAGGTGAGATCGCACAGATGCGTGATATGCACGATGGACTGAAGCTTCGTCAGCGCTTTCCGGCAGTCCTCCCGTCTCTCCTGATAGACCTGCGGATCCGGCATCAGACGCCGCCCGGTCCAGGTGAGAATGATCCTCGCGTCCCCCAGCCTGAGAGGCACGTACTCGCACCGGAGCGTGTCCACGGTGAGAAGAAGGCCGCAGTCCTTCCTGCCGACGGCGGAAGTGAAGGGGTCCATGATACCGGACGGCACGCCCATGTAATCGTTCTGCACGGACGTCGCGATGCCGGCGATCCTCACGGGATCCAGATCCGGAATCCCGTACAGCTCCCTCAGCAGGTAGATCGTCAGCACCTCCAGGGCGGAGGAAGAGGAAAGCCCCACGCTTACGGGCAGGTCCCCGAAATAGAGAATGTCCGCGCCGGACGGGATCTCGATGCCCTCCTTCTTCAGGGCGGCGAAGACGCCCTTCGGGTAATCGAACCACCGGCCGTCCCTCGCGGCGAAGCCGTCGTCGTCCAGCGAAAAGGTCTCCGTCACGTCCCTGTCGTCGAGGAGCGTGGAGACGCGGACGACCCGGTCCGTCCTCGGCCGGACCGCCCCGTAGACCCCGAGATCGACGGTGCAGGGAAACACGTGGCCGCCGTTGAGGCCGGTATGGCCTCCGATGAGATTCACTCTTCCGGGCGCAAAAAACAGGCGGATCTCTCCGCCGCTCTCCCCGTAAATCTCACGGAACCGTTCCTTCAGCTTTTCCACGTCCGTCGTGTACATCTTCCGATATCCTGTGATCGATATTCTACACCGTTGCGAGATCGGTTTCAATCAGTGAAAGCTCCAAAAAATGCCCAAATTTCGGGCATTTTGACGAAAAAGAGGATTCCGGGACCGTCCCGGAATCCTCTGTGTACTGCTTCCTTATATCCGCTTCACCGGCGCGCGCAAACCGCTCCGCCGTCTGTCCGCGGCGCGGACGCGTGAACCGCTCCGCTCCCGTTTACGGCTCGGCGACGTCTTCCACGTCCGTGGCCGACACGACGCTCTCCGCCATGCTCTCAGCCGTACTCTCCGTCTCCGGCTCCGGCGCGGCCGCGAGGACCACCGGGGCGAGATCCGTGATGGTGACGGAAGCCCAGGCCTTGTCGTCGACCGTGATCTCCGCCTCCTCGACCCACTGCTCCGTGATGGTGTCAAATTCTTCCTGCTTTCTCTCTCTCACGATGGAGCTCTTGTTGGACTCCGTGCGGCTCTCGTCGTAGGCCTTGTCGAAGCGGACGACGTAGTACTTCGTGCCGTCATCGCTCAGCACCGGCGTCTCGACCAGCGTTCCGTCCGCAAGCCCCTCGACCGCCTTGACGACGGACTCGTCGACCGTCGCGTCCGACGTGTCGTGGGTGGTGAACTGTCCGACCAGCGCGCCAAGAGACTCGTCCACCGTCTTCGCGACGGCGCCGAGATCCGCTTCCGCGAGGTCCCCGCCCTCGGCGAGGATCGCGTCGATCACGCTCTGGGCCGTGGCCTTTGCCTTCAGCTGGAGCGCCGTCTCCTCCACCTCTTCCGCGACGGATTCCGCGCCGGAAGCCGTGGACGCCGTCTCCGGCTCCGCGACCGGCTCAATCTCCGCGGCCGCCTCGGCGGAGGACGTGCCCGAGGTCACGTCTTCTTCCTCCGGGACGTTGACGGTGATGTAGGTCAGGGATGAGATCTGTCCCTCTTCGTCGGACACCTCCGTGTCGACGTCCTTGACGATCGGATCCATCATCCTGCTCTGGATGGTCTGAAGCGTCATCAGCTCGGCGACGTCGTCGCGGCTCGCGCCGACCACCGCCTGAACCTCCTCGCTGTTGGAGGCGATGTAGGCGTCGGCGGCCTCGTCGATGGCCTTCTTCTCCTCGTCGGTGAGGGAGACGCCGTACTCCTCCGCGTGCTGGCGGATCACCATGTACTTCTTGAGATCCTCGAGAATGCTCTCCTTCAGATTCTCTCCGTAGGTGGCGCCGGACTCTTCGTCCACGACTCCGTCGAAGACCTCATTGCCCAGCTGTGCGCCGTACATGGCGTAGATCTGCTGATACATTCTATAGGTCTGGGCCTGCGTATACTTCGCGAGGAAGCTTCCGACGCCGAGATTCATGGTTTCGCCGTTGACGGTCATCAGCGTCTTCGTGCCGTCGATCTTCTCTTCCGCTTTCTTTCCGCAGCCTGTCAGCGCGCCGCAGGTCATCACCGCCGCCGTCACAAGCGCGGCTGCTTTCTTCCATCCGGATCCCATTTCTTTCTGAACCTCCTAATCTATCCCGTGGGGCGGATCCCTGCCGGACCCGCGGACGGAGCGTCTTTGGCCTCCGTCTTCACACACGTCTAATTATTATATGCTTTTTCATTCGTTTCGGCAAGTTCCGTGACGAATGTTTTCAGCTCTTTCAGCAGAATCTTTTCCTTCAGATCCCCGTGGTACAGGAAATACACCGAATCCGGGCCCCTGTGGACGGAGAATTCGCCGCCCTTCGCCCCGATGATCGCCGGGAGGGCGGTCACGTCGAACTTCGGCCCGGACGTCACGGTGAGGCGCACCTTGTCCCCGTTCTGCTTGATCTCGGCGATGGAGCCCCGGTGGGCCGCCGCCTTGAGGGCGGCGATCTGCATCAGGTTCTCCACGGGCTTCGGGAGCTCCCCGAAGCGGTCGATCATCTCGTCGGTCAGGTCCTCGATGTCCTCGTCCTGCTCGATGCCGGCGATCCGCTTGTAGAAATCAAGCTTCTGGAACTCGATGGGAATGTAGCTGTCCGGGATGAAGGCGTCCATGCTGAGGTCGATCACCGTCTCGAAGTCCTCCTCCACGGGAAGGCCCTTCGCCTCGCTGACGGCCTCGGAGAGCATCCTGCAGTACAGGTCGTAGCCGACCGCCTCCATGTGGCCGGACTGCTCCGCGCCCAGCAGGTTGCCCGCGCCCCGGATCTCGAGATCCCTCATCGCGATGCGGAAGCCCGAGCCCAGCTCGGTAAACTCGCGGATCGCGGAGAGGCGCTTCTCGGCGACCTCCTTCAGCATCCGATCCTTCCTGTACATCAGGAAGGCGTAGGCGGTGCGGTTGGTCCGCCCCACGCGCCCCCGGAGCTGGTAGAGCTGGGAGAGGCCGAAGCGGTCGGCGTCGTGGATGATCATGGTGTTGACGTTGCCGATGTCCAGCCCCGTCTCGATGATGGTGGTCGTGACCAGGACGTCGATCCTGCCGTTGATGAAGTCCACCATGATGGACTCCAGCATGCTCTCGCTCATCTGGCCGTTGGCGCTGGACACGACGGCCTCCGGCACGAGCTCCTGGATCCTGGCCGCCATCTCGCCGATGTCCCGCACCCGGTTGTAGACGTAGTACACCTGGCCTCCGCGGGCCAGCTCCCGGCAGATCGCCTCGCGCACCATCTCGGGATTGTACTCCATGACGTAGGTCTGAATCGGCACCCGGTCCTGGGGCGGCTCCTCCAGGATCGACATGTCGCGGATCCCGATCAGGCTCATGTGCATCGTCCGCGGGATCGGCGTCGCCGTGAGGGTCAGCACGTCCACGTTCTGCTTCAGCTTCTTGATCTTCTCCTTGTGGGTCACGCCAAAGCGCTGCTCTTCGTCAATGATCAGAAGACCAAGATTTTTATAATGAATATCCTTGGAGAGCACCCGGTGGGTACCGATCACAATATCCACCAGACCCTTGCCCAGATCCTCAATGGTCTTTTTCTGCTGGGCTGAAGTACGGAAACGGCAGAGCAGTTCCACCCTGACAGGAAAGTCCTTCATCCTCTCAACGAAGGTATTGTAATGCTGCTGAGCAAGAATCGTAGTGGGGACAAGATATACCACCTGCCGGCTTTCCTGCACCTCCTTAAAGGCGGCCCGAAGGGCAACCTCTGTCTTTCCATAGCCCACATCCCCGCAGATCAGACGATCCATGATTTTTGTGCTTTCCATATCCTGCTTGGTGTCTTCGATGGCGGCCAGCTGGTCCGGCGTTTCCTCGTAGGGAAAAAGCTCCTCAAATTCCCGCTGCCAGGTCGTATCGGGTCCGCAGACGTATCCCTCCTTCTGTTGGCGCTGGGCGTAAAGCTCCACCAGGTCCCTGGCGATTTCGGCAACAGCCTTTTTTACCTTTGTTTTGGTCTTTGTCCATTGCGGCGACCCAAGCTTACTGAGCTGAGGAGGGGAATCCGTATCCGAGCCGGCGTATTTCTGAAGGACATCCATCCCTGTCGCCGGGACATAGACTGCACCACTGCCCTGGTACTGAATTTTTACATAGTCCTTGGCAGCGCCATTCATCTCTACCTGTTCTATCCCCTTATAAATGCCGATCCCATATTTTTCGTGAATGACATAATCCCCTATCGAAAGCTCATTAAAGCTTCGAATTCCCTTGCCTTCCCTGGCTTT
>CACYDL010000290.1 GCA_902773195.1 uncultured Lachnospiraceae bacterium | reverse complement strand
TCCCGGTCGGATCTTTCGTGGAACGTACAGGGCTCGAACCTGTGACCTTTCACACGTCAAGCGAATGCTCTCCCAGCTGAGCTAACGTTCCGTATGTTCGCTGACTTTCCGTCAACAAATGGCATTATAGCACACGATTTTCCGTTTGTAAATTGATTTTCTTCATTTTATGAGATATTATTCTTTCGTACCATATTTCAGCCGGCGCCCGGCTGACCGCCCCGCGCGGGCGGTGCCGGGAGGGTCGATTCGGGAGAGTACGTCATGCAGATCTGGGTTTTCGTCATATTCGCGCTCATCGTTCTGTGGCTGCTGGCCGTGTGGCCGGGGCGGGGCAGGAAAGAGCGGATGGAGGATTTCTCGAGACAGATGATCGCTCACCGGGGACTTCACGACAACAAGACGGAGGCCCCCGAGAATTCGCTTCTCGCCTTCCGGCTGGCCGCCGAGGCGGGATACGGAATAGAGCTGGACGTCCGGGAGACGAAGGACGAGGCTCTCGTGATCTGCCACGACGACGGCCTGAAACGGGTCGCCGGTATCAAGGGAAAGAAAATCAGCCGGATGAGCCTGAAAGACGTCCGGAAGGTGAAGCTCTTTCAGTCGCAGCAGACGATCCCGACCTTTGAGGAGGCGCTGGAGGTCATCGGCGGAAGGGTTCCGGTCGTGGTGGAGATCAAGTCCGAGGACCGGAAGAACTGCGGGAGAATCAGCGCGGCCGTGGCTTCCGTGCTGGATTCCTACAGCGGCACCACCTGCATAGAATCCTTCAATCCGTGGGTCGTGAGCTGGTTCCGGAAGAACAGGCCCCAGACGCTGAGGGGGCAGCTCTCGGAGAAGTTCGCGAAATCCACATTTCCCGAGAAGCCGCTGATGTTCCTGTTCAGCTGCTGTTTCTTCAATTTCGCGACGAAGCCCGATTTCATCGCCTACAGGATCGCGAACGCCGGCCTGATGAGATTCCGCCTGCAGCACGACCTTTTCCACGCCTGCTGCGCGGGCTGGACGGTGAGGAGCCTGAAGGACATGGAGAATGCGGCCCCGGTTTTTGACGTGATGATATTCGACGGCTTTACGCCCCCCGGCCACAGGAGCCTCGTGGACCGGCTGAAGGAGATAGCCGGCGAAGCGGAGAGGGCCGCGGAGGCCGGAGAGACGAATCAAGAGAAACAGGCCGGCGAAGCGGCGAAAGACGCGGAGACCGGAGAGACGAATCAAGAGAAGCAGGCCGGCGGGACGGACAAGGAAGCGGAGACCGGCGGCGCGGACAAGCCTGCGGAAGAAGGCGGGTCCGGAAAGACGGCGGATCCGGGAACTTCCGGCAAGATCCGGAAGCACCTGACCGTCCATGGCGACGTCACGGGCGTCGGATTCCGCTACAGGGCGGTCAATATCGCCCAGATGCTCGGCGTGACCGGATGGGTGAGAAACGTCGCGGATTCTTACGTCGAGATGGAGCTTCAGGGCAAAAGCAGAGATCTGGATGAAATGGTAAGACGGCTTCAGGGACAGCGCTTTGTGAATATGACGGATATAGAAGAGAAGACGATCCCGGTCATTTCGGAAGAATATGAATTTAAGGTACGATATTGATGAGGATTCTCCGGCAGCTGATCAAGTATTCCAAAAAGTATGACGCGGTCCACGCGTGGCCGATGTTTTTTTACATGATCGCGTATCTGCTCTGGTTCAGCCTGATCGAGATCCTCCCCAGAAAGTATTATCTGCAGGTGATTCTCGTGGCGGACCGGTATATCCCCTTCATCGAGCAGTTCGTCATCCCTTACTACTCCTGGTTTTTCTACGTCGCTTTCGGATGTGTTCTGATCTATCTGAGCGACAGGAACGAATACGACCGGCTCTGCACGATGCTGATTATGGGAATGACGCTGTTTCTGATCGTATCCACGATCCTTCCCACACGCCAGCCCCTCAGGCTCACGGCGCTGCCGAGGCACAACATTTTTACGAGGATGATCGGAAAGCTGTGGATGACGGACACGCCGACCAACGTCTGGCCCAGCATTCACGTCTACAACACCACGGTGATCGAGATCGCTTTCTTTAAGGCGAAGAGCCGGCGGACGCAGAACAGAACCTTCCGGATCGTCACGCTGATCTGGGCCGTGCTCATCATCCTGTCGACGATGTTCTGCAAGCAGCACTCGCTCTTCGACGTGCTGTCCGCCCTGTCGTTCGCGGCCATCGGGTACGGAATCGTCTATATCTCCGGACATGTGATCCATTTCAGAAAATGGGAGGCATGGGTGGACAGGATGGAGAAGAAGATGGACAGCGGGGACGCGGCGTAGAAGAGGCTGAGGAGCGGAGACGTTTCTTCCGGACGGCGGCCGAGGAGAGCGGGAACGCCGCGGAACAGAGGCCGGAGAGGCCGGAGAGAGCGGGGGACACGGCGCGGCAGAGGCCGGGGAGAACCGGGACGCGGCGCGGCAGAGAACCCGCCTTCGGAAAAATGGGCATAAAAAATGGACGGTACAGGGCTCGAACCTGCAACCCCTCACACGTGAAGCGAGTGCTCTCCCATTGAGCTAACCGTC
>CACYDL010000289.1 GCA_902773195.1 uncultured Lachnospiraceae bacterium | reverse complement strand
TATCCGGCGGAGGCCGGGATCCCGGCGGGGGCCGCGCTCTCCTGCGAGGAGATCCGCCCCGGCAGCCCGGAGTACGACCTTCTTCTGGCCGACACGGAGGATGCCCTGGCGGGGGTGCCGGAGGCCGGCTTCCTTTCTGCCGCGAGATTCTTTGACATCGAAATCACATATCTGGGAGAGACCGTGGAGCCCCAGGCCCCGGTCCAGGTGGTGATCCTGGACCAGGCGGGGCCCTTTGGAATGCCGGGCGGAAGAGAGGAAGAGAGCGGGGACGCGGAAATCAGCGCGGTCCACTTCGGAGCGGAGGGCACGGAGCTCCTTCCGGCGGAGACCGTTCCCGAAAATGCCGGGGGATCGGAGGGCGTCCGCTTTCACGCGGAGAGCTTCTCGGTCTACGGCATCGTCAGCACGGTCCTGAGCATCCGGCTGACGGCGTCTGACCATCAGGAGTATTCCGTCGAGGTCACGTTCGACAGTGCCTCCGGGATCCCCTCTGACGCGGAGCTCTCTGTGTCGGAAATTCCGGAGGGCAGCGCAGAGTATGGCGGTTACGTGGAAAAGGCCGCGGCCGCCCTCGGGGTGAAGCCTGAAAATCTCGCGCTTGCAAGGCCCTTCGACATCTCCCTTAAGAACCCCCGGACGGGCGAGACGTATCAGCCGGATCAGAGCGTCAGCGTGAGAATTGAGCTGCTGCGCGAAAGCCTGGATCAATACGCGAACGTGGACGTCGTCCACATTCCGGGCGGGGCTGACGGCAGCCCCGAGGTCATGGACACGGCCTCTGACGGAGTATCTGTCGCGTTCGAGGCAGACGGCTTCTCCGTGTATGTCCTGACGGGAAGCAGCGGGGAAACCGTTACGCCGCAGTGGAAGTTTGCCTTTTACATGCCAGATCCGGATGCGCCCGGATCATACATCCCCTGTTCCTTTAAGGACGACCAGGGGAACGACGTGCTCCTGCAGACCGTCACGGGGAGAGAGGGGCTGATTGTCCCGCAGCCGGCCGACATGGACGGGAAGGCCTTTTCCGGATGGTATGAGGGCAGTTCCGACAGTGCCGGCAGCGTCACCCTGGCAGACCGGCCCTTCGACTTTGACAGCTTCACGGTCACGGAAAACAAAGCGGTCAGCCTCTACGCGGTCTACAGGCCCTTTGCCGCAGTGGTTTTCCACGACAGGTATGACAGCGAAGCCGGAAGCTTCCCGGTGGCCGCTGTCCGCAGGGCGGAGCTTGGGACAGCGGGGGGAGAGGCGCCTGCCGGGGCGTCCGCCTCCGTAAAGATCACCGACGTGACGCTTCCCGACATCGCCGACGGCAGCAGGAATCTGGGCTTCGCCGGGTGGTCCTTCACGCCGGTCCGCACACCGGGCGTTTACGAGGACGATGAGCACAGCTCCTATGTGATCGATACCGCCGCCAGTGACGGCTGCATCGACGTCACCGAGGAAACGCATCTGTATCCGATATTCCGGGAAATCCGCCGGCTGTCCTTTTACGCCGCCGGGCCCGGAGAGGGCGCATCATACAACGCCCCCAGGCGCCTGTTTGAGGACGAGTCTCTCGCGGAGCTGCCGGCTGCGGAGCTGCGCGGAAAAGTCTTCGCCGGCTGGTGGACCGGCACGGCGGGGGAGGATGCCGGGGTCTCATACGGCACACAGATTTCCGGCGCTGACGGCAGTCTGACTGACGGCGCAGATGACGCCGGCGTATATGTTTCCGGCGGCAGGCTGTACCTGCGGGCGGATACCACCCTGTACGCAAAATGGGACGATGTCACCACCGCCGAGTACCGGATTCTCTACTGGAAGCAGAGCGGGACCGGTTCCGGGTATCTCTATGCGGAAAGCATTTCCCACACCGGAGCGGTGGGAGAAGCGGCTTCTGTATCTGCGGAAGAGAAGGCGGATGACCGCTACGAGGGATACCATCTGAAGGGGGACCCGGCCGCAGAAACCGTCAGGGCTGACGGGCGCACGGTTCTGAATGTCTGCTATGACCTTGACGACGGATATGTCCCGGCGTCAGGGGATCACACGCTGACCTTCGCGGATCCGGCGGCGGCAGAGGGGGAAGGCAGTCCCGACCTGCCGCAGGAGATGCAGGTATCCGGCGGCTCCGCCCTTGCCGACAGGGTCATCCCGGCTCCCGCCTCCGGGCGGAAGGGCTATGTTTTCTCAAAGTGGTATCTGGATCCCTTCTGCACAGCGGAGGCGGATTTCAGCTCCCTCAGCATGCCGGACCAGGATCTGACGCTTTACGCCGGCTGGGAGGCCGAGGCCTATCTAGTCACTCTCGACCCGGACTATGGGGAGCTGGGACCGCTGAACGACCAGGGGGTTCCCTCCGGTTCAGGCGCCACCTGGCTCATCCGGACGGTCGAGGAGGAGCCGGTCCCGGAATACAGCTACGTCGGGAGAGACTACGCGGAGTCCGCATCCGGCGCATATTACTACGTGTACCATCCCGGAGACGGAAAGGGAGGCTCGGTGTGGCCGGACCGGTATTCCTATTACACCCAGGACCCCGGCATGGCCACAGAGGATACGACCTTTGCCTATGCCCCCGGCACCTATTCCTACGCGGGCTGGTACGAGGTTCACGAGGACGGCACAGAGACGCCGTATACCTTCGGTGAACGGACGGATCACAATACGGCGCTGAAGCTTCACTGGAAGAAGAGCGGCGTCTACTACCTGGCCTTTTCTGCCGGCGACGGGACGCTGGGGGACGGGACCAGGGACAAGGTGCTGCCGGAGGGATATTCCGACGGCGCCGGGATCGCGCTGCCCCTCTCCGCGATCGCGCCCAGCGGCTTTGCCTTTGCGGGGTGGAAGGTCCGCGGCGGGGAGAGCCGGCTGATTTATGCGCCCGGGCAGATCTTTACGCTCCGCGCGGAAGACGCGGAGCGGGCCGGCGGAAAGGACACGGTCTTTCTGGACGCGGTTTACCGGAAGGCCGGAACCGCAAGGATCGTCTATGACGCCAACGGCGGAACGGTGGCGGCCGGCGGTGTGGATTTCGGCAGCGTCTTTGATTCCCAGGGCGCGGAGACCGCTGCGTCCGGCACGGTGGATCCGGAAGCGGGGACGGCTGTCGTCTCCGGTCTCGCGGACAACAGCCGGGTTAAGCTGAGCAGCGGCGCGGGCTTTTCGGCGCCCCAGGGCTCCGGAGCGGACTTCCTCGGCTGGAGCGACCAGGCGATCCGGGATGATTCCGCGGCCTTCTATTCCTTGGACAGCGGCGAAGCCTACGCTGTCGATACGGCGGAGCCGGTCACCCTGTATGCCGTCTGGGGTGTGCGGGTGACCTATCATCTCAACAGCGGCAGCGCGGGCTGGGGCGATGAGGCCTGGGACCCGGCGGTCTATACCCAGAGCGGAGATGCCTGGTTCCGGACCGCGGATATCGGAGCCGCTGTATCAGAGCCCGCAAAGACTCCCGTCAGCACGGGCGCGGAGGAGCGCCTGTTCCGTTACTGGGCGGCCCGGTCCGCAACTGGGGACGATGACGTTCCGTATACTTATACAGAGTATGATTTTTCGCAGCCGGTGACGGGTGCGCTGGATTTGTATGCCTTCTGGGACACCCCGGACACGGTGAAAGTCCATGCGGTGGATGTCTCCGGGGAAACGCCTGCCGACAGGACCGGAGAGGCGGGCTGGACAGTTGCGGACGTCACCGTGTCTGCCGCAGAGACGGCGCTGGACGGCTCCAGTCACGTGACAGCCCCCGAGGACTATGTGTTCGCGTTTGCGGCGGCAGCGGACGACCTTTCGTCCGTCTCTGAGGAGAGCGCGGTCTCCTCGGTCCGATACGAGGACAGGAAAACCAGGGTCCTGTACCGGGGCGAGTCATCCTTCAGAGACCTGGAAGAGGGCCGCGAGCTCTACTTTGTCTATTACAGGAAAAAGGCCCTGAGCATCAGCTATCAGAGCCTGGGCGATGCCGGAGCCCTGGATAGCCTGGCAGTGACCGGCGCGCCCTCTGACACAGGGGAAGCGATCTCTGGCGAATTCAGTCTTGCCAGCCTGCTTCCCGCCCCGCTGGACCTGGCGGAGGGGTACACGCAGTAC
>CACYDL010000288.1 GCA_902773195.1 uncultured Lachnospiraceae bacterium | reverse complement strand
CCCGGAGGCGGCGGACCATGAAACGCCAGCATCACCAGCTGGTGCACCGGGATCCCCCGGCAGTACTTCCCCAGGTGCACAGATACATGCCCGGCCCGGTCACAGACCGCCTGCCGCAGGATCTTCCCGGGACAGGGACGCGAATAGGACACCTGATGCCTCCTGTCAAATATGGGGATCACCCTGGGCAGCGAACGGACGCGGCCGCGGGATGAAACCTGGTAGGCGCCCTCATAGCCGGGAATATCCCTCCATAGTTCAGGACATGGCGGGACGGCGGACGAAGCCGCCGCCCCATGATTTTTCCGGGTCATGCCAGGAAGTCCTCAGTCGCCCCGCCGGCAAATTCGCCGAAGTCATCCGCAGCGCTGGAGCGGCTGCCGAGGCGCTCACCGTCCCTGACCTTCATGATGTTGTTCAGCCCGCAGGCAATACCGCGATTGCCATTGAAGTTGTAGGCATAGAAGCTCAGGGAAATCCGGCAGTAACAACCGGGATACACCTCGTCCCGGTCCATGATCGGAGAGCAGGAAGTATCCACGATGCCCGGCGCGTGATCCGACTTTGCGTTGATGAACCAGCAGCCGGCGAAGGCAGGGTCATCCGGGCGCTCCAGATCCCCGTCGCGCAGGGGAACACGGATCGCGCTGAGCGGCGGAACAGCCTTGCCGCTGCCCTTCAGTTTCGCCTCGCCGGCCTTGTAGGCCGCCTCGGTCGCCTTCCGGACCCGCTCCACGGTATCGGTGTCCGTCTTCGGGAACACGGCACAACAGGAATACTTCAACTTGTCGCCGTTCATGGCGAAGGGTTCCCACACATGGGGATAGCTCAGCCGGGTGTTCTCCCCGGTAATGGCCTTGCAGGGATCAACAGGTTTATTGTTCTTCATGGACGTTTACCTCTTTCTCTTCATTCTTTACGATTTCAGCGAATTCGTCTTTCGCCAGTATGATTTCCGCCCGCCTGTCATCCGCGGGCACAAGGATCGGTTTCCCCTGGGGGCGGACCACCAGGTCGGAAAGCAGATTGGTGAAGTTCTTCTTCCCCATCAGCTTCTCGAGAGCAGTCAGCCCCAGCATCTTCTTCTCATACGGATCAAACCCGGCCACCTCGACCCGCGCCGCGACGGCCTGATCATCCGTAAACTTCCGGGAGGACTTTCCCTCCACCAGTTTCCAGCCGGCAAATTTCCGGCCGTCCAGGGCCGCCTTGAGGGCGTATTCCCGGACGCCTTCCGCCCAGGCCACCAGACCGTCCACCCGGGAAAGCACCTCGGAGATCTCCTCGTCGGTCAGCAACGGCGGATCTTTAAAGTCGAACTTTGCGATCTCCAGCTGATGCGCCGCCAGTTCCCGGCAGGTCCGCCTGGCCCGGCAGTTCCGGCACCATTCGCCGCAGGCAAACTCGCCTTTCCCCTCGAAAGCCTCCTTCGCCCTGGGTTCCAGTTCCTCACGAGCCCAGGCATTCAGGTCCCGCACAGTCATCTCCGCCATATCCACGGAACCGATCCGCGGCTGGTAGATATACATGCGCACCTTGTCAATCAGGTACAGGTCCTTGAACATATCGCAGGCGCCCAGCGCATAGATCCGGAGCTGCAGCGACGTGGCCGGTACCCGGTGCATCCCGTACTTGAAATCGATGACCGCGATCTCGTTATCTCCGAGAATGATGCAGTCCGCAGTTCCCATACTTTCCGGAATGCACTCCCGCAGGTCCACCTGCTGCTCCACCATGACCAGCGGAGGTTCATATTCCGCCGGAAACTCCGCAATCCGCTCCCGGATGAACTGGACATAGCCCTGTGCAGCTTCCTCCATCTCCTCCGTGTAGTACTGCAGGGACGGCCTCGGATCCACGTCCGGGATCCCCAGCTCCTGATGCAGCAGATACTCACACAGCCGATGCGCTTCGGTCCCTTCCGACGCAAATACGCTGCCCTGATCCGGAAACTGCTCGCTCAGCCAGGCCGACGGCGGGCAGTGCACCCACCTTTCCGCCGAGGAGGGCGACAGGAATGCGTGCTTACCCGGCATCCTGATCACCGTCCTCTGCACCCAGCGGAGCCACCGCCTCCAGCAGCTCCTCATACTTCTCCGGCGGCACGCCCTTCAGGGATGAAGCTCCGTACGATTCAATAAGTGCTTTCACCTGCGTCCCGAAGCCCGCAGCACACTTCTTTGCCAGTACCGCCCGGACTTCCGGGAGCGTGAGCGCTTTTCCCTCTTCCGCAGCTGCTGCAGGTTCATCGCAGGCCTTGTCCGCAGCTCTCTTTTTCCGGGGAGCGGCTGCCGGCTTTCCAGCGTCCGCAACCTCAATCGTCGCGACTCCACACTGTGGAGCTCGCTCGTTTCGGTTGACCTCATCTCGGACAATATTCCCGCTACCAGCGGTTGTCCCAGATTCGCCCACTTCCGGCTCTGAGGCTTCCTGATTGCGAAACGAAGCTTCGAGATCATCCGCCCACTGGTTCAGCCTCTGCGCGACCGACTGCATCTCAGCAACCCCGGCGCGCAAACCTTCTCTCTTATCCATAGTCCGCTTTCCTTTCTTACTCGTCCTGTCCCGTATCCCGGGACTCATGGATCTCTACCGCGTCCACATTCATGCCGACCGGCGTGAGCACCAGTACCGCGTACTGATCCCCCACAAACCGGCGAAGCAGACGGCTGCGCAGAGTTGCCCTGGCCGTCTTCAGTACGGTTTCCTCACCGCCGCCCGGCCTGGACACATTGACGCGGATCCGTTGTCTGAGCCGCATACCTTTTCACCCTTTCCGCAGGAACTTAGTCCTTACATAAGGGCGAAATAAAAAAAGGATCCCGATTTAAACCCTTTCTGAAAAAAAGCAGAAATTTCTGATTAAGATCTGATTCTTTAGGTTCATTTTAAGAAGAAGGGATATGATACACCTGTCAACGGGAGAACGGCCGTCTCCCATCAAGACGATCCTCATCCTGCCGGTTTGCCCGCATCCTCAATGGTCGTTGCTCCACACTGTGGAGCCAACTCCCTTTCGGATGACCTCAGACCCGACGAAACTTCCGCCACTGGCGGTCGTCGGTTCTTCGCCCTCCAACTTTTTCCGGCAGAGATGGTTCGAAACATAGATTTTCTTCATCCCATCCCCCCCTTTAAGCGGCACCGGACAGACAGGGTGCCGCTTTTCATATCCCAAAAATAATTTTGTTCCCCTTGATAGCACAAAATTTTTGTGCTATAATGGCAAAAAAAGAGACCGGAGGAACCGGACATGCAGATCAACGCGTCGCGCAAACCCGAAAGAACCTACCTGACCGTCCTGTCATCGATCGATCAGACGGGCCTGATGAAACCCGCAGAGATTCTCTGGCCGGACGGCAGGAGATTTCATATTGACCAGGTGGAAAGCTGGCGCAAAGCACCGAACCACGAACCGAACACCACCTGCTACATCATCCGGATCGGAGAACAGAACAGAGCACTATACTTCACCCAAAGCCCCATATGCAGCTCTGTCAACATGGGCAGATGGTACGTAGAACGATAACCAAAAACACCCCTCCAGGGGACAATGTCATTCAGATAAGGATGACGGGAAGAGAACTGGAACTGAAATACGAAAACATTGTTATCAATTGAACTTTACCCGCGCAATTCACATTTGCCGTTTCTTCCTTTCCATACGAAAAGGAGCCCCTCCT
>CACYDL010000287.1 GCA_902773195.1 uncultured Lachnospiraceae bacterium | reverse complement strand
CTCGTCCCTGGCCAGCGTGCTGGTCGCGGGAAGCTGCGCCGCCGAGGGGGTCGAGGACGGGAGGAACGGCTTCCTCATCCCGGACAGCAGCGCCGCCCTTGCCGTAAAGCTGGCGCGGCTCTGCGAACGCCCGGAAGCCATGAAGCAGGCCGGGGAGAGAGCCGCGGCAGAGCTGTACCTTTCGTGGAAGGACGCGGTGAAGAAGGCGCGGGCCCGCTATGAGGCCGTCATAGAGAAATACCGCAGCGGCGGATATCCGCACAGGCACAGCCTTCCGGAAGCGTTCCTGCGCACGAACGGGGAGCTCATGGGCACCCTGATCCGCCTGGAGGAGGACCTCCGGGAGCTGCGCAGGCTCTACGAATGATACGGCAGAAGGACAGCGCCTCCCGGCGCCGCAAAGGCCCCGCCCGCCGGTGCGCGGCAGGTCCCGCGTAAGATTTCCGCCGGGTTTCTTACGACTTTCTTTCTATGTGCGGAAAGCACTTTTCAAGCGGATTTTATCTGCTATAATACACATACACCGAAAGAAAGGAGGGACGCGTATATCATGAGAAGACTGATCCTGTCAGCCGTCGTCGCGGCGTTCCTTTCCCTTTCGATGATCTTCCCCGCGCTGGCGGAGAACCTCCCCTCGGACGGCTACGAGTGGGAATTCACCGACGGGCAGTGGAGCTGCACGGACAGCCGCGGAGAGCCGGTCAGCGGCTGGGCGGTCCGGACCGACGAAAAGGACGGCACGGAGCTGACCTACTACCTGGACCGGGAAGGCGTCATGAAGACCGGATGGCTGAAGGACGACAAGGACGGCAACTGGTACTACCTCTACGAGGAGAACGAGGACGAGGAGCTGGTCGGCACCCTGGCCACGGACACCTGGATCGACAACTACTACGTGGACCGGGACGGCGTCAGGGACGCGCGCAAGAGCCGCAACTTCTTCAAAAAATAATCCCTTTGCAGATCGAATGCAAAGGGATTTTTTTCTACTCAGATATGCAGGTCTATTCCACAGATGTCTCTTCGTATTTCTGAAGTATCAGCTTCTGAATGCTTTCTCTGGTCGCTGAGTTGATCGGATGCGCGATGTCCCGGTACTCCCCGTCGGACGACATGCGGCTCGGCATGGCGATAAAGAGGCCTTTCTCGCCTTCGATCACCTTGATGTCGTGAACCACGAATACGTCGTCGATCGTGATCGAGACGATCGCTTTCATTTTTCCTTCCTTGTCAACCTTCCTGACCCTCACATCTGTAATGTTCATGATTCCTCCTTATCGATTAAAGCAGATACCGCCTGCCCTTCTCGATGACGATCCTGATGTCACCCGGACTGCCGGTATAGCATGCGCCCCCCCTGATGGCGCCATGGCTCTCGACGATGCAGTTCTCGATCACAGCACCGTCGCCTATATAAACATCATTGAGCACGATCGAGTTTTTGATCCGTACATTGCTTCCCACGAATACCTTCTTGAAAAGCAGAGAATCTTCCACCGTACCGTTGATGATACATCCGCTGGAGACCAGGGAATTCCTGACGTCGCAGCCGTTGTTGTATTTTGCCGGAGGGAAGTCGTCGACCTTGGAGTAGACGTGCTGCTCGCCCCCGAAGAAATAGTCGCGCACCTCCTTCTTCAGGAAGTCCATGTTGGTGCGGTAATACGCGTCCGCCGAGGAGATGCTGCTCCAGTAGCTCTTCATGTCGTACGCCATGATCCGCTTGTGGTTGCGGTAGCGGATCAGGATGTCGCTCACGATGTCGTAGCGGTCCTCGCCCGCGCACTGCTCCAGCATCTCGATCAGCAGCCTCCGGCGCACCACGTAGATACCGCAGGAAACTACGCGGCTCTCGGAGTCCATGGGCTTCTCTTCGAATTCACGGATCCGGTCGTCCTCGCCCGCCGTGACCACACCGAAGCGGGAAATGTCCTCCTCCGGGCCCACGTGCGTGCAGACGACGGTGATGTCCGCGTTCTTCGCGATATGGTATTCGAGGACCTTGTTGTAGTCCAGCTTGTAGATGCCGTCGCCGGAAGCCACGACCACGTAGGGCTCGTGCGTGTTCTTCAGGAAATCGATGTTCTGGACGATCGAATCCGCGGTGCCCCGGTACCAGTCCGAATGCGTCGGCGTGATGGTGGGCGTGAACACGAACAGCCCCCCCTGCTTGCGTCCGAAGTTCCACCACTTGGAGGAATTGAGGTGCTGGTTCAGGGAACGCGTGTTGTACTGCGTGATGACGGCGACCTTGCGGATGCCGGAATTGGTCATGTTGCTGAGGACGAAGTCGATGGCCCGGTAGCTGCCCGCCACAGGCATGGCCGAGACCGCGCGGATATCGGACAGGCCCCTCATCCGCTTGGAATTGCCTCCCGCCAGAACGATCCCTACTGCCTTCATCTCATCTCACCTGCCTTTACTTCGGATCCGTCCGCCAGTTCGCTGTCCGTGCCCAGTACGGTGATCTCGCCGCCCGGGGCCCCGATGACGCAGCCGGCGCCGATCCTGCAGTTCTCCGCCAGGATCGCCATATCGACGCAGCTGCCGTCGCCGATCACGGTACCTTCCATGATGAT
>CACYDL010000286.1 GCA_902773195.1 uncultured Lachnospiraceae bacterium | reverse complement strand
TCCTGGGCGATCTCCTCGATGCCCTTGGTGAACTGCTTGCGCTTCATGGTGTCGACCTGGCGCACCCGGGCGAAATGCTCCGGCGAGAAGGTCGGGATGCCGCCGTAGCGGAAATCCTCTCCCGGCATGCACACCGTGTCGCCGATCGCGAAGATGCCGGGATCGAAGACGCCGATGATGTCTCCCGCCCAGGCCTCCGTGACGATATGCCGCTCCTCGGCCATCATCTGCTGCGGCTGGGAGAGCCTCTGCTTTCTCCGGCCCTGGACGTGCCACACCTCCATGTTGGCGTCGTAGTGCCCCGAGACGATCCGCATAAAGGCCACGCGGTCCCTGTGGTTCCGGTTCATGTTGGCCTGGATCTTGAAGACGAAGGCCGAGAAATCCCTGGTCTTGGGATCCACCATTCCCTGATCCGACATCCTCGCCAGAGGCGCGCTGGACATTTCCAGGAAATGCTGAAGAAACGTCTCCACGCCGAAATTGGTGAGGGCGGATCCGAAGAACACGGGAGAAATGGCGCCCCTGCTGACTTCCTCCTGGTCAAATTCCGCCGAGGCGCCGTCCAGGAGCTCGATCTCGTCCCTGAGGCTGCCCAGCTCCTCCTCCGACACGTAGCGGAGCAGCTCCGGGTCGTCGAGGCCGATCCGACGCTCGACGCCCTCCTTCGTCCCCTTCTGGGTGTCGCTGAAGAGGAGCACCTGATTTGTCCCGCGGTCGTAGACGCCGCGGAAGCCTTTGCCGGAGCCGATGGGCCAGTTGACCGGACAGCAGGGTATGCCGAGCTCGTGCTCGATCTCGTCCGTGAGCTCGAAGGAATCCCTGGCGTCGCGGTCCATCTTGTTGATGAACGTGAAAATCGGTATATGGCGTCTCGCGCAGACCTTGAAGAGCTTTCTCGTCTGGGGCTCGACGCCCTTCGCCCCGTCGATGACCATGACCGCCGAATCCGCGGCCATCAGCGTCCGGTACGTGTCCTCCGAGAAGTCCTGATGTCCCGGCGTGTCGAGGATGTTGATGCAGTAGCCTCCGTAGTTGAACTGAAGCACCGAAGAGGTGACGGAGATTCCTCTCTGCTTCTCGATCTCCATCCAGTCCGACACGGCGTGTCTGGCTGTCGCCTTTCCCTTGACGGAGCCCGCCAGATTGATCGCGCCGCCGTAGAGAAGGAACTTCTCCGTCAGGGTCGTCTTTCCGGCATCCGGGTGAGAGATGATGGCAAAGGTTCGTCTTTTTTCTATTTCATTCATATAATTGTCCGTATCCCGTATTCAGTTCAGCCCTTCGGCCGCTTCCTTTTCAAGCTTTTCCGCCGCCGCGCGGATTCTCTGCACCGATTTCTCTTTTCCGAGGATCTCCATCAGCTGCGTCGCTCCTCCCGGCGTCTTCTCCAGACCGGAGACGGCCAGTCTCACCGGCCACATCACGTGGGCATTTCCGAGGCCTCTCTCCTCTGCGAAGGACTTCAGCAGTCCGTAGAGCGCGTCGTTGGAGAAGTCGTCCGCCTTCTCCAGAACGGGCGCCACGTCCCTGAGGATCGTGAGGGAGAGTTCCTTCGTCGACTTCTTGTAGTTGTACAGCGACGAATCGTACTCCGGCACCTCCTGGAAGAAGCTGATGAGCGGCGCGATGTCCTCAAAGGTCTCGATCCTGGACCGGCACAGCTCCGCCAGGGCGTGCCGGTCTATGGATTCGTCCGGCACCGCCTTCGCGATATAGGGCAGGGCTTTTTCGTAGAACGCCTCCGGATCCATGCGGCGGATATACTCGCCGTTCATCCAGCGCAGCTTCCCGATGTCGAACACCGCCGGCGACTTGTTGATCTTCCGGTAGTCGAATTTGCGGATCAGCTCCTCTGGCGTCATGATCTCCTCGTTGTCGGGAGGATTCCATCCCAGAAGGGCGGTATAGTTCACGATCGCCTCCGGGAGAAAGCCCTTCTCGAGAAGGTCCTCAAAGGAGGAATGCCCGGAGCGCTTCGACAGCTTCGCGTGATTCTCGTCCGTGATCAGCGGGCAGTGGACGTAGACCGGCACCTCCCAGCCGAAGGCGTCGTAGATCCGGTTGTACTTCGGGCTGGACGAGAGGTACTCGTTTCCGCGGACCACGTGGGTGATACCCATCAGGTGGTCGTCCACCACGTTCGCGAAATTGTAGGTCGGGAACCCGTCGGATTTGATCAGGATCATGTCGTCCAGCTCCGCGTTGTCCACCGTGATGTCGCCGTAGATCTCGTCGTGGAACGTCGTCGTCCCCTCGTTGGGGACGTTGAGGCGGACCACATGGGGAACGCCCGCGGCGAGCTTCTCTTCGATCTCCTCCTTCGTAAGGCTGAGACAGTGCTTGTCGTACATCCCGATCTCATTGCCGCCCACCGTGGTCCTGAGGGAATCCAGTCTCTCCCGGGTGCAGAAGCAGTAGTAGGCGTCGCCCGAGGCGATCAGCTGCTCAGCGTACTTCTGATAGATTCCCTGCCGGCAGCGCTCGGACTGCACGTAGGGGCCGACGCCTCCGTCCTTGTCCGGGCCTTCGTCGACCGTGATGCCCGCGTATTCCAGCGTCCGGTAGATGATGTCCGTGGCGCCCTCCACGAAGCGCTCCTGATCGGTATCCTCGATTCTCAGCATAAAACGACCGTCCGCGTGACGGGCGATCAGATAGGAATAGAGCGCCGTCCTGAGATTTCCGACATGCATTCTCCCTGTCGGGCTCGGCGCAAACCTGGTCTTTACCATCGTGTTCATCCGTAAATTTTCGGAAGGATATCACGGGGCTTGCCGTAGAAGACAAGATCCGCGATCGAATCCGAGTAGTCCTCCTCTTCGTGAATTAATATAATCTTTCTCCCGTCAAAATACCTGACGGAATTCTTTGCCAGCGTCGATTTCAGCGAGCAGCCGAGCACCAGCAGGGTGTCCGCCTTCTCGACCTCCCGGGCGGAAGCGGTGATCAGGTTGTTGGGAACCAGTTCTCCTCCGAGAACGATCTCCGGCCTGACGGTGGAGCCGCAGCTCTCGCAGCGCGGAATCCCCGACCCGTTCCGGATATAGTCGACCCCGTACCTTCTTCCGCAGTGGGTGCACTTGTAATCGTACACGGAACCGTGGACCTCGATCACGTTGCGAAGGCCCGCTCTCCGGGGAAGCCCGTAGATGGAGCGGGTGATGAAGGCGGTGATCCTGCCCTCCTCTTCCATCCTCCGGAGGGTGTGATACGGCTCCGACGGCTCTCCCAGATGGGACAGGATCTCGCTGCGGTAATAGTCGTAAAACATCCTGGTCCTCGTACCGAAGAAGTTGGCCGAGAAGATTTCCTCGGGCGAATAGCCGTATTTCGTCTCGACCGCGTACGCGTTTTCCAGGTCCCGGTAGTCAAAGCAGCCGCAGTCCGCGGCCACGCTCATGCCCAGGAGACAGACGATGCTGCCGCTCTCCCGGACGGCTCTTTCCAGCGTCTGAAGCTCCATATACGACTCCTTATTCTTCAATTCCGTGGGCATCGAGATAACGGATGACGTCTCCGACCGTGTTC
Organism: uncultured Lachnospiraceae bacterium; assembly: GCA_902773195.1. Next base: position 6,906 of record CACYDL010000286.1, on the reverse strand, counting down.
ATCGTCTGAAGATCCTCAACCGGAATCTCAAGCGAGTACTCATCTTCAAGATTCAAGGCCAGCTCATACAGATCCAGCGAATCAGCGCCGAGGTCATCGCGGAACGACGTGTCGATATTGATTTCGTCCTCACTCACATTGAGTTGCTCGGAGATATAAGCCCTCATCTTCTCAAGCATATCCGATTATTTCTCCTTTCATAAATGTTATGGATCTCTAGCGCGCTTCGCGCGCGTAAGATTCTTTTACAACGTCTCCCCACAGATCCCTCTCCGGCGACCGGAAGCGGATCCTCCGGGATACGGACAGGGCGATCGCCATCTCCCCCATCAGCATGACCACCGAAGTCCCTCCGTAGCTGACGAAGGGAAGCGTGATTCCCGTCGTCGGAATCAGGTTCAGCACCACACAGATGTTCAGGATCACCTGGAGCGCGATGTGTCCGAAGATGCCGGCGGACATCAGCGACCCGTAGAGATCCGGCGAATTCTGGGCGATAAAAAACAGCCGGTAGAGCAGATAGATAAACAGAAGCACGATGATCGCGCCGCCGAAGATCCCCAGCTCCTCGCAGATGATCGAGAAGATCATGTCGTTCTCCGCCTCGGGCACGGCCCCCAGCTTCTGGGTCCCGTTTCCCAGCCCCTTTCCGAAGAGCCCGCCGCTTCCCAGCGCGTAGAGGGCCTGCATGATCTGATAGCCGCCCTCGGTGGAGTACTTCTCCGGATTCAGCCAGACGAGGATCCTCCTGCTGCGGAAATCCCCGAAGGCTCCCCGGGAAACCGCGAGGACGCAGAGCGCCGCCGCCGCGGCAAAGCCGGCAAGCGCAAACAGAAACGGCCTGGTGTCTGGGTGGGCGATGAAAATGATCACGCAGGCGATCGCCATGATGATGATGGCGGTGCTCAGGTTCTTCGTAAAGAACAGGGCGGCGGCCGCCTGGACCGCGCCGGCTGCCAGCGGCTCCCTGAGGGCCCGCCAGCCCCTGAAATTCCTTCCCTGCCGTATGATCAGGACCGGCACGAAGACGATGACGGCGATCTTCGCGAACTCGGAAGGCTGAAAGCTCACGGGCCCCAGCCGGATCCATCTCCTGGCCCCGTTGATCTGCATGCCGAGCGGTGAGCGCGTGAGCGCCATGAGCACCAGGGCCCCCGCGTAGACCAGCCGGCTGATCCGCCATAAAATATGGTAGTCCGCCATCGAGAAGATCACCGCCAGGATGACCGCGACGCCGGAGAAGATGGCCTGCCTCCCGAAGAAATACATGTCGTTGTTGTGACGGATCTCGGCCGTGTAGGAGGTCGTGCTGTAGAGCATGACCAGCCCGAAGCCGATCAGGAGGATGATTACGGCGAGCAGATTGTAGTCGTAATAATCCGGTCCTTTGGTTTTTTTCAACGTGATGACGCTCCTTTCGTCCGTCTCCTCCGAAGGTAGACGTCCCGGATATACCTGACGGTGAAATTCTCTCCCTTCTCCGACCACATCCGGAGCAGGTATTCCATCTCTTTCTTCGTCCGGTCATGGATGAACCAGCACCGGTCCTTCGTTTTCAGAAAATACTGAAGCGGGGCGTCGTCGGTGTAGGCGCCGCCCATGTAGACCCTCGACGCGCTCACGCGGTCGAAGATCATCTCCGCCACATATCTCCGCGGCATGCGCGCGCCGCCGAGCCCGTGCGGATGGCTGCTGTCAAAGGCGTAGTCGATCCAGTACTCGTAGTGATGACGGTTTCTTCCCTTGTGGTGAAGCCAGGCCGTCGAAACGCCCGTGGCCTCCCGCTCGGCGTTGTTGGGGCTCCGGTTTCCCTGGTAGTATTTCGCTCCCACCAGGAACTCCGCCGGAGACAGCTTGCTCAGGTCGTGGGTGAGCCCCTGCCAGACAAGTCCCGCCCTGAGGCAGTAGCCGCAGACCAGGTTGTGGTGCCTGGTAATGGTTTTCAGATGTCCGATCGGATCCATGCGCTTCCCCGTCTTCAGTTCTTTTTTCCTCTCATGACGCGCACCGATCTCGGGGCGCATTCGACGTATTTCTGATCCGCCGCCGCGCTGTCGGAGGGGACGGATCCGCCGTGGGCGGCGGTGTCAAATTCCGGATACCAGGAATAGCCCTTCGGCAGCACCGGAAGCGCGAACGAATGGGCGTCCCAGTACGAATTGTAGGCCACGTAGAAGAAATCCTCCTCCCGCTCCTCCTTCTCCCAGCGGACGTAGAGGCCGCAGTACAGGACGGCGAGGGTCCTCGACGGGAAGTCGTGGGCGGCGACCCAGGCCTTCGCGTCGTGGAAGGAAATATCCGGGAACCCGACGCCTCTTATGTCGCTTCCCCTGAGCTCCCTGCTCATCCGGAAAATCCGGTTTTCCTTCCGCAGAGCGGTCAGCATTTTCACAAAGGAACGCATCTCCTGCGCGTCCTTCGACCGGTTCCAGTCGGTCCAGCCGGTGGGGTTGTCGCTGGAGTAGGCGTTGTTGTTTCCGCCCTGGGTGTTGAGCATCTCGTCCCCCGCGTAGAGAAGGGGAACGCCCTGGGCCAGGAATACATAGGCGAGCGCGTTTCTGACCTGGCGGAGCCTCAGCTCGCGGATGCTCTTCTTTCCGGAGGGTCCCTCCGCGCCGCAGTTCCAGCTGTAGTTGGCAAACGTGCCGTCCTGGTTGCCCTCCCCGTTGGCCTCGTTGTGCTTGAAGTCGTAGGAGACGGCGTCAAAAAGCGTGAAGCCGTTGACGTTGGCCATGTAGTTGACGTAGGCGTGGGTGGGCGGATTTCTCCTGAGCATCGACGCGAAGACGCCTGTCTGTCCCTCGTCGCCCTTGAGCAGCAGTCTTCCGACGCGCTCGAAATCGTCGTTGTACTCCAGAATGTTCCGGTTCTTCGGGTGATCCGCACCGAAAAACCGTCCGGGATCCACGCGCTCCAGCATGATCTTGGTGTCCGTCAGCAGGGGATCCCTGACGATGGAATCCACCGGCGTGCCCGCGCCGATCAGATGGAAGCCGTCGACGTGGCAGAAAATCTTCCAGTGGCGGAGCGCTCGTACCGCCTCCTGGTGGTCCGTTCCCTCCGGGAAGCAGAACTCCAGGATGACCTCCATGCCCTCCCTGTGGAAGGCCGCGGTCATGCTGCGGAATTCCGCGAGGGAATCCGCCGACGAGGAGTAGGAGGCCCGGGGCGAGAAGAAAAAGCTGCGGTCCGAATAGCCCCAGTAATTGCGCGCCGCCGCGGATTCCTCCCCCTCTTTCTTTCCGGTGTTGTCCGCGAAGGGCCTGACCCTGAGACGGTCGTCGAATTCGTAGACCGGCATCAGCTCCACCGCGTTGAAGCCCAGGTCCCTGATGTAGGGAATCATCTCCTTCACGCCCGCGAAGGTGCCCTTGTGCTTCACGGCCGTCCCGGCCTTCTTCGTGAAGCCCCGGACGTGGAGCTTGTAGATCATGAGGTCGCTGACCGGGATGACGGGGCTGCGGTCATTTTTCCACTCGTCGTCCCCTTCTCCCGCGGCAAAGCAGATCTCTCCGGCGATCATCGCCGCGTAGGGATCGACGGTCTTCCGGCCGTCGATGAGATAATAGTAACCGATGCTTCCCGGGTCCGCGCCGCACAGGAAAACCGCGCTGACGCAGCCCGTCCTTCCGGAGGGCGGAAGCTCCACCGTCTGCAGTATCTTCCCCTTCCGGTTTACGATCACCAGCTGCGCGTCGTTTTCCGGCTGCAGCGATATGGCGAAATTGATTCCGTTTCCTGTCGACTTGGTTCCGAGATATTCCGGATCACCCGGCCTGACTTCAAAAACGCTCATCCTCATCATCCTGCCCCTCTTTCAACCTGTGTGACTTTCTGCTGTCTGGATGCCGCCGCGGCAGAAACACTCCGCGATAATCAGTCCTTTTCCTCTGATGATGTTCCTATTATAAACGATATTTCGTGATATTCAAATTGCTTTTTATCACTTATTCTGCTATGTTAGTGAAGAAGTCAGAATAATCGTTCTTCCATAATTTTCAAAGGAGATATCCGCATGTCTGATGAAATGAACCTTACCCCCGAAGAGCTCGACGAAGAGATCGGCTCCGTAACGCTGACCCTTGAGGACGACTCCGAGCTCGAGTGCACGATCATCGGCACCTTCGAAGCCGGCGGACACGAGTATATCGCTCTTCTTCCCATGACGGACGACGAGGACGAAGACGGCGACGGCGACGTCCTGCTCTACCGCTACATCGCGGAAGGCGAGGACGGCGAGCCCGAGATCGAGAACATCGAGAGCGACGAGGAATATGAGATCGCCGCCGACGCGTTCGACGAACTTCTTGACGAGGTCGATTTCGAGGAGGATGAGGAGGAATAAATCAGTTCCGTCCCGTCGAGCCGAATCCGCCCCGGTCCCGGTTTCCCAGTGATTCGACTTCCTCGAACACGATGCGGGGCTGGTGCCGGAAGATTCTGAACTGGCAGATCCTGTCGTTGACGTGGATCTCGGTGTCTCTCGTGGCGTAGACGGGCATCTTCAGCACGTCGTTGTCGCCGCAGTAGGATTCGTCGACGACGCCGATCGAGTTGCTCTGCAGAAGGCCGTAACGGCGGAAGGTGGAGCTCCTGGGGGCGGTGATCATCTCATAGCCCTCGGGCAGCTGAACGGAGATCCCGAGATCGATCAGACGGAATTCTCCGGCCTTCAGCTTTACGTCCTCGGCGGAACGGAGGTCGATCCAGTCGCTCTTTCCGTCGATGTACTCCAGACGGTCGATTCTGTCCGAGTGATACTTGATCCTGATTGTTTTCTCTTCCATTTTTTTACTCCTGTTGATCCGGGAAAATAATGCAAGGCGTCCGGCAGCCTCAGGCTGCCGGACGCCTTTCTCATCTCATAAGTGCGGGTCAGTCTTCCGGACCGGCCGAAGCGACGACCTTGCCGATGTCCATGGACGCGGTGGAATCCTTCGGGCAGTCCTTGATCGAGAAGCTGAACTTCCCGTTCTTGTCCTTTCCGAGGCACACGACGCGGACGACGTCTCCGAGCCGGAGCACGTCCTCGACGCGGTTGATTCTGGCGTTCGCGATCTTGGAGATGTGGACCAGGCCCTCCCTGCCGGGGGCGAATTCGAGGAACGCGCCGAACTCCTTGATGGAGACGACCTTGCCCGTCAGGATCATTCCCTTCTCGAATTCCGTGACGATCAGGGTGATCGCCTCGGCGGCCTTCTTCATATTGTCCATATCGGTTCCGCTGATGGACACGAAGCCGTCGTCCTCGATGTCGATCTCGACGCCGTAGGTGTCGATCAGGGTATTGATGGTCTTGCCTCTCTGGCCGACCACGTCGCCGATCTTCTCCGGGTCGATGTTCATCTGGATGATCTTGGGCGCCCACTTGCTGAGCTCCTTGCGCGGCTCGGCGATGCACTTCTCCATCACTTCCGTGAGGATGTACTCGCGGGCCTGCTTCGCCCTGGCGATGGCCTCCTCGACGATGGCTCTCGTGAGGCCGTGAATCTTGATGTCCATCTGGATCGCCGTGATTCCCTCGTGGGTTCCGGCCACCTTGAAGTCCATATCGCCGAAGAAATCCTCGAGCCCCTGGATGTCCGTGAGCACGATATAGTCGTCATCGGTCTCTCCGGTCACAAGACCGCAGGAAATTCCGGCGACGGCGGCCTTGAGGGGCACGCCGGCGGCCATGAGCGCCATGGAGGAGGCGCAGACCGACGCCTGGGAGGTCGAGCCGTTGGACTCGAAGGTCTCGGAGACGGCGCGGATCGCGTAGGGGAACTCCGCCTCGGAGGGAAGCACCGGAACCAGCGCTCTCTCCGCGAGGGCGCCGTGTCCGATCTCACGCCTTCCCGGTCCCCTGTTGGGCTTCGTCTCGCCGACGGAATAGGACGGGAAGTTGTAGTGATGCATGTAGCGCTTCTTCGTGATGAACGGATCCAGTCCCTCGATCCTCTGGGACTCGGAAAGCGGCGCCAGGGTCACGCAGTCGCAGATCTGGGTCTGCCCTCTGGTGAACATGGCGGAGCCGTGGGCTCTCGGGATCAGGTCGATCTCCGCCGCGAGGGGACGGATCTCCGTGATGGCGCGGCCGTCGGGCCTCTTGTGATCCTTCAGGATCATCTTGCGGACCGTCTTCTTCTCGTACTGATAGAGCGCGTCGTCGACGAGCGACATCCACTCCGCGTTCTCCCCGTACTTCTCCTCAAATCTGGCGCGCACTTCGGCGACGTTGTTCTCTCTCGTCTGCTTGTCGTCCGTGAACACGACCTTCTCCATCTCCTCGGGCGGGCAGACTTCGCGGAGCGCCTCGTTGAGCGCCTCGGGAATCTCATAGTGGAGATAATCGTGCTTCGGCTTGCCGCACTCCGCGATAATCTGATCGAAAAACCTGATGATCTCACGGTTGATCTCGTCGCACTTGTAGATGGCCTCGATCATCTTGTCCTCGGGCACGACGTTGGCGCCCGCCTCGATCATGATAACCTTCTCCCTGGTGGAGGCCACGGTCAGGGCGAGATCGGACTTCTGCTTGAGCTCATAGCCCGGGTTGACGACGAATTCGCCGTCCACGAGGCCCATCTGCGTCATGGCGCAGGGCCCGTCGAAGGGGATGTCGGAGATGCTGGTCGCAAGGGCGGAGCCGAGCATCGCCGGGACCTCCGGATCACATTCCGGGTCCACCGACATGACCATGTTGTTGAGCGTGACGTCGTTTCTGTAGTCCTTCGGGAAAAGCGGTCTCATCGGGCGGTCGATCACTCTGCTGGTGAGAACCGCATGAGTGGACGCCTTGCCCTCGCGCTTGTTGAAGCCTCCGGGGATCTTGCCCACGGAGTACATCTACTCGTCAAAGTCCACCGAGAGCGGGAAGAAGTCGATGCCTTCCCTCGGAGCCTTGGACGCGGTCGCCGTAGAGAG
>CACYDL010000285.1 GCA_902773195.1 uncultured Lachnospiraceae bacterium | reverse complement strand
CGTGACCGATTCAAGATAACGGAACCGCTCGCCGACCCGGAAGCCGTCCGTGATATCCGAGTGAGCCTGATAGCATACGCCCTCGTCCCTGTCCAGCTCCAGATAATAGACACTCCAGTAATCCGCCGCAAGAGCCGATATCATCTCGGACTGCTGCGTCCTTCTTCTCTCCTCCTCCAGCAGCTTCTCCTGAAGGGCCAGCCTGTGCTCCATCTCCGCCTGCTTTACGCGGTTCTCCGCCTCCGATGTCTCACGCTCGAGCCGCAGCCTGGCGTTCCTCCTGCTCTGGGCAATAATATATCCGAACATGATGAGGAGCGCGAGCACCGTGAGGATTGACTGCACTATGCTCCTTATGATTATCCCGTCGGAAATCGCGCTGATCTCATCGCTGATCACGCTCTCCCGGATGAGATAGGTGAGCCGCCAGTTCGTCCCCGTAACAGGCACAAAGCTCAGTGTCTCGTGGATTCCGTTGTAGACGAAGGAAGTCTCCCCGGCACGCCCCTCCACGAAATCCAGAAGAAACGCATCGTAGGTATATCCCCTGTCGTACTCCGCCCTCTCCATCGCCTGGAGAAGATTGTCCTCCACCGCGAGGCCGCCGAGCACGGTGTTGCTGAGCGCAACGCCGCTTGTGGTGTAGATGTTGCAGAAGGTGGAGCCCTCATTTTCCGAGGTCATGGAGACTCCGGCCAGCATCTCCTGCATGTCGATCTCCATAAACGCGACAGACAGGGTCTTCCCGCCGAAGGCAAGGCTGACCGGGACAGCGATGACGACCTTTCGATCCTCGCTTTTCACATTCAGGATGGAGATCTCCGGCCCCTCGATGGTCCTGTAGTCAAAGTCATAATCCCCGATATTGTCCTGTGTTCCCTGCGAGGTGTAGATAAGGCCGTCCTCGTCGACGAACGCGAACTTGTCGAGAGAGTAAAGCCGCTTCATCCTCGACTGATAGGCCTCAAGGTGTGCCTTGTCGCTCAGGTCATTCTCCTCCATGAGTTCGACGGCCGTCTGCAGATCCCTGATCTTGCTCTGCAGATTGCCCTCGACGACCTGCTCGCGCCGGCCGGCCAGCTCATCCAGATAGAGAAGGCTCACCGTCCGGACTGCATCCTGTGTGTCCCTGGCCGCGCTGCTGCCCATCCACAGCGTTCCGGCGACGAGTATGATCAGGACGGCCACACTCCCCGCCAGGACAATTCCCGCGATTTTGCTGTTTTTTCCGGAATCCAAAATATCAGAACCTCCGTGTTATCCGAGTTCTATCGTCTCCCCCGGCTGAAGGACCAGTGCGTTCATTCCCTCCTCGCGCACCGACTGCGCGAAGGCCTCCCCGTCCTGGGTGATGTGCGGAAACGTATTATAGTGCATCGGTATCGTGAGTCTGGCCTTTATCATCTTAGCGGCGCGGAGAGCCTCTTTCGGCCCCATCGTATAGAAATCGCCGATCGGAAGGAGGGCCGCGTCAAGCTCCTCCTCCGCGAGCAGCTGCATATCCGTCATGAGGGCCGTATCCCCCGCGTGATAAATCTTCTTTCCCCCGATCTCGAAAATGAATCCGCTCGAGAGCGTTCCCGCCGCCCCGCTGCCGTGGATGGCCTGGAAGAAGCGGACTGATCCGAAGGGAAGAGGGACCTTTCCGCCGATATTTCCCGCCGTCACCCGGAGATCGTCGTCATCGAGCATGCTGTCCGCCAGATCGACGGTCGTGATGATCTGTGCGCCGCAGCGCTTCGCGACGGGCACCGCGTCGCCGATGTGGTCTCCGTGTCCGTGCGTAATAAAGATATAATCCGCCTCCGCCTCATCGGCCGTGACCGCCGCCAGCGGATTGCCGGTAAGATAGGGATCCACGAGAAGGCGGTGCGTCCCGTCTTCGATCAGAAAACACGCGTGTCCCAGAAAAGTCAGCTTTACCATCATCATTCTCCTTTCCGAACATAATACACAGATTATACTTAATAATTTATCAAAAATTACTGTATTTGTATATCCGCTTCTCCCATATTGCGGCCGTCTGCGGACTCATCCGGCGCTCCTTGACTTATGCCGGAGAAAAACCGTAGAATAAGCGGGACACGTCAATACCGAACAGATCCTTCGGAAACGGGAGAATCATGAAGACTAAAGAAGATTTAAGAACACTGCTCCGCTCCATCGATCACCGCGGATATCCCGCCTACAAGGATACGCGCGGCGTCTGGCGGTTCGACCTCCATATTCTGTCCATCGACCGCGTGCAGGGTGACCCCTTCGCGTCCCCCTCCAATCTGAGCCTCACGGTCCCGGGAAAAACCGCGGGCTTTCCCCCGGAATACTATGAAAATGAGCACCGGCGAACAGCCCTCGAGGACCACCTGCTCCGCCTCTTCTCCCGGGCGGCCGCCTACGGTGAGCCGCGCGCGGAAGAGAACTCAAAAAAGCAGGAGGACAGCCGGGGCGG
>CACYDL010000284.1 GCA_902773195.1 uncultured Lachnospiraceae bacterium | reverse complement strand
GGATTGCCATCAACGCGATCCTATGATACCATAATCATAATTCCTGCAGTCCTTACCTACATCCCGGGATGAGAATGCGTGAAGCAGCATCAGACCGGGCGGCGACATGATCCCCAAACATCAGGAGCAAAGGAGACGGAGAATATGAAAACAACGAGAAGAGCGAGTATCTGTACGGCGGCGGGAATCCTGTCTGTCCTGCTGATCCTGCTGTGCGGCTGCCTGTGGGCAAAGGCCGATGAGGCCGCCCCGGGGGAGTATGCCCTGCAGGACGTGGTGATCAGCGGCGGCAAGGGCAGCGCCGTAGTCACCGCGCCGGAGGGCTGCACCCTGATCACCGGGTTCTACGCGGAAAAGGGCGGGAAGGCCCTGGCTTTCCGGCCGACGACGGTCACAGGCGGAACGGACGGCGAGATCCCGATCCTGCTGCCCGACCCGGTCCCGGAGGCGGGATACGTCCAGTTGTTCCTGCTGGAGAACGGCACCTGCCGTCCTCTGTGCGAGAGCCTGGGCACGGATGATTTCGGGGAGCTGCGAGGCTTTGCCGCGAGCCGGCCCTACCATGTGGAATGGGAGTCGGATCCCGTCCTGTTTACCGTGAAGGCGGCCCATCCCGATGCCACGGAAGCCGTCACCCTGTGCCAGGAGGACGGAACGGAGGCCGGCGTCATGCGGGACGACGGGGAAAACGGGGACATGACAGCGGGAGACGGTGTCTATTCCTGTCAGATCGACGCCCTGGGCCTGGCGGCGGGGGAGAGCCGCGCCTATCAGGCGGTCCTGGGCCGGGAGAAAAGCAAACCGGAGACCCTGCGGTTCTTCGCGCTTCTGACAGAGGAGACTGCCCCTGCCGCTGCAACTGAGCTGGAGCAGGTCCGTAAGGAACTGAAGCAGATCGAGGCCCGCTTCGGTGTGGGAACGGAGGGAGTGGTTCCCTCGACAGGCCAGGCACTGCTGGACGCAGTGGAAGAATACTTCGGCGGACTGGAGCAGAAGGGAGCCGTCTGTGTTATCGACCGGGACGAAAAGAGTATCTACGTCAAGTTCACATCGGGGATCGGCATGATCTATGAGGCTGCGCCGCCAGATACCAGCGCCGGCGGCGGAGACGCCCATTTGACTATTTTCTCAATACAACCTGATTCACAACTCTATTGGGAAGTACTGGAAGAGATCTCCCAGCAGATCGGAGAGAACCTTTTACCGGTTACGTATAGTCCGGACTTATCCCGCCGGGAAGAGCACGTAACGCCCGAGACGTTGAATTCCCTTTCCTCTAATCAGGTAGTGATCTGGAACGGGCACGGACTGTATCACAGGAAAACGGGATGCGGCCTGGTCACCGGCATGAAACCAACAAAGCAGGAAATGGAAGCGTATAACGGCGGTTTTGCGCACGACCTGATCCTCTTAGCAGATACAACGGAAGAAAAGGGGTTGGCAACAGTGACGCCGAAATATGTGGAGACATATTGCGGCGATCTCTCCAACGATTTCATCATTCTGGCCGCCTGCGACAGTATGCGTGATGATAAGCTTGCCCAAGCATTCAGCGACAAGGGAGCTGACGCCGTGTTTGGATTTACAGATTCAGTTCTCACAAAGTATGCGCTGCTTTTCGTAGGCAAAATGCTGGAGGTCATGCAGGAGGTCAATCCTTTGACCGTCAACTATTATACATTGGAAGAAGCGCTTGGGTCTGCCGAGTATATTTTGGGATCAAGTGACTACTGGTTCCACGAAGAATATCTGAATCAAGAGCAAAGAGACAAACTCACCTACCATCCAACCCTGCCCGGCGCAGCTCCTTATATCTATTGCGGCAAGGACTACCGTCTGGCGGAGCTGAACTGCGACTTCATCGTGACCGGCGGCGAGTATGGAAAAGACTACGTATTTGAATATCCGACCCTGAAGCTGCTCACGGATACTCCCATGACCGTCCGCAACCGGAATCCCAAGACGCCCACGGGACAGACAATCTACGTGGATTCCTACTCCGGCATATCCCTCACTCTGGCCGGGGTGAACATCGACGTCGGAGGGCGGAGTCAGCTGGCCGCATTGGAGCTGCGTGGCATGGGAGTCAGCCAAATCATCCTGAAGAAAGGGACGGAAAACATCCTGATCAGCGGAAGCGAATGCGCAGGGCTGCAGAAAGACAGCTCCGCTGAGCTTCGGATCATAGGAGAAGGTTCCCTGCGGGCCGAGGGCGGCGTGTACGCCGCCGGCATCGGCGGCGGAAAGGGCGTTTCCCTGGAGAATACGGAGATCTTCAGCGGAACGATCATTGCCAGCGGAGGTATGGGCGGCGCCGGCATCGGCGGTGGCTGGTCGGGCGGCTGTGCGTCTGTCAAGATCCATGGCGGAACGGTCACCGCGTCCGGAAAAGACGGCGGGGCCGGCGTCGGCGGCGGTGAGAAAGGCCGCTGTGAGGGCGTAAGCATCAGCGGCGGCGATGTGACAGCCTACGGCGACGAAGGGGCCGGCATCGGCGGCGGCTTCAAAGGAGAGGGCTGTGATATCCGCATTTCCGGCGGCAAGGTAAACGCCTCCGGAAACGCGGGGATCGGCGGCGGCGGCCGCGCCGACGGCCATGGGATTGAGATTTCCGATGGGACTGTGATTGCCAATGGCAAGGACGGCGGCGCGGCCATCGGCGGGGGCAACGCCGATGGAAAGAAGGGCTGCGGATATGATATCACCATCAGCGGCGGTAAGGTGACGGCAGAGACCTACAGCGGCGGTGCCGGCATCGGCAGCGGAAGCGGCGGTAATTACGCCGAGGCAAAGGGGTACGACATCACCGTCAGCGGCGGCACGGTGAACATCACGGTTACCGGTTCCGGCAACGGTTCCGGCGGCGGCGCCGGTATTGGCGGCGGATATGACAGCCCCGGGGAGAACCTGACCGTCAGCGGCGGGACCGTAGGGATCAAGACATACGACGGCGGGGCCGGCATCGGCGGAGGCGAGTCTGATTTGGGACACGGCAAAGGCCTGGATATCACAATCAGCGGCGGCACGCTGGATATTACCGCAAACGGCGGCGGGGCCGGCATCGGCGGAGGATTGGACAGCAGCGGCGAGAACATCACCATCAGCGGCGCTTCCGTCACCGCCTCGGCGGAAAAAGGCGCCGCCGGCATCGGCGGAGGCGGGATGTACTACGTCAAAGGCGGCAGCGCGAAGAACATCCACATCTTTGACTGCATCTATCTCTCCGCCCACTGTCTGGACGGCAATGGCGCCGACATCGGCGCGGGAGAGAACGCCGACTCGGAAAATGTCGTGGTGGAATCCCCCAACCAGTGAACGCCTTTCCTTCCGTTCCTTTGATCTGTATCATGCGGGAGGAGAGAGAAGCTCCGACGGACGGGCAGCGGGACGTCAGGAATGATTGATTCGCCATTGGAAGAATATAATCGCGGGCCGGACTCTGGTTTATTCCAGACTCCGGCCCGCAAGGCGTTCCGAGCCTGTGAGAAAAAGAGGAAAAGCCCCCGGGGCCATTTCGGTGGACATTGGTGAGAAAAATATTCCCCGGAACTGACAGAAAAGGTTTGCCAAAGCCATCGGGAGCATGTATACTGCTAACGGTTGTTCCATAGAGACAGAAAAAAGAGAGAGGAGCGGACGCCGTGAAGGAACTGACCTTT
>CACYDL010000283.1 GCA_902773195.1 uncultured Lachnospiraceae bacterium | reverse complement strand
TGGCACTGGAGCCTGTCTGCGTGGGGCTGAGCGGCGGAGAACCCACCCTGAACCGTAAACTGCCTGAAATCATGGAGCTGTTCAAAGACCGGGTGGATTGCATATTGAATACCAATGGAACGACGCCGCTTCTGCAGCGTATCGTGCCGCAGCTGAAGGAAACCGGGACGCTGGTCCGTATCTCCATTGACTCCACAAGCAACAGCGTTCAGAATGCACTCCGTCCGGTTAAGGGCAGCAGGGCTTTGGACTTCGACCAGATGCGGCTGATCCGCAAGTCTGTGGAGATGCTGCTGGAGGCGGATGTCCCGCTGGAAATCCATACGGTGGTTTCAACCAGAAACAGGGACAGCCTGGAGCAGACGGCTGAGGATCTGATTGCCATGGGCGTCAGAAGATGGCACCTGTACCGAATGGATCCGAGCCCGAAATGTGCTGACATCTACGAAAGCATCCGGGTAGATCATAAGGAAATTGCCGTGTGCCATCGAAAACTGCTTGAAAAATACGGCAGCAGACTGGATATTACCGCAGCCACGGATGTCAGAGCAGGAAGCCGGGAAAGGGCGGTTCTCCTGATTGACAGCAATGGCCGCTTCATGGTCAAGGGGCAGAACCCGGCCGTCATCTATGTCGGCCGGGATCCAAAGGCTCCGACAAAAGAGGAACTGGCGGAAACAATGGATTTTGAAGTTCATAAGCGCTGCTATTACATGAATTATGCCTGTCAGGCATCCGGGAAGGAATGATAAAGCGTTTGTCTGCCTGTTCCCGCATGCGGTGCAGGAGACTTGTCTGAAGGTATTCGGAAACATGGATCCGGCGTTATCTGCACGAACATGCCGCCGGTATAAACGATTTTACAGCGGAAAAGGCGGCGTCGATGCGCTCACACCCATGAAAGGCGATATTTCCACCGAAAATGATTGAGCGAACAGTCCCCGCATGATAGAATTGTATGACGTATCGGGCTTTTTATGCCTCTGGGGCTTCGCCCGATCCGGACAGGACTCCTGTCCGACTTTTCGAAGGAGAATACATAGAAATGAAATTAGGTATCGTCGGACTTCCGAATGTAGGCAAAAGCACGCTCTTCAATTCGCTCACGAAAGCCGGGGCGGAATCCGCAAATTATCCCTTCTGCACCATCGACCCCAACATCGGAATCGTAGCGGTTCCCGATGAGCGCCTTAAGCTTCTGGGAGATTTCAGCCATTCCAGAAAAGTGACCCCCGCCACGATCGAATTCGTCGACATCGCCGGCCTTGTCAAGGGCGCGTCGAAGGGGGAAGGACTCGGCAACCAGTTCCTGGCGAATATCCGGGAATGCGACGCCATCGTCCACGTCGTCCGCTGCTTCGACGACCCCAACGTGATCCACGTCGACGGGGCCGTGAACCCGGCGAGGGACATCGAGACGATCAATCTGGAGCTGCTGTTCGCCGATCTTGAGGTGCTGGACCGACGGATCGCCAAGACGGCCCGGTCGGCCAAGTCCGGAGCGGACAAGAACGCGAAGAAGGAATACGACGTACTGAAGAAGATCCATGCCTGGCTCGAGGACGGCAATCTCTGCATCACCCTGAAGCTGGACAACGAGGAGGAGGACGCTTTCAGGCGCTCGCTGGATCTGCTGACGGACAAGCCCGTCATCTACGCCGCCAATGTCGCCGACGAGGATCTCGCGGACGACGGCGCCTCCAACGAGTATGTCGCCGCGGTGCGGAAGATCGCCGCGGAGCAGGGCTCGGAGGTGTTTGTGATCTCGGCGGAGATCGAGCAGGAAATATCCGAGCTGAGCGACGAGGAGAAGGAGGAGTTCTTCGCGGACCTGGGCATCACCAAGTCCGGGCTGGAGAAGCTGATCGCCGCGAGTTATCACATTCTCGGACTCCAGAGCTACCTGACCACCGGCGAGGATGAGACGAGGGCGTGGACGATCCCGATCGGCTGCAAGGCGCCGAAGGCGGCCGGCAAGATCCACTCCGATTTCGAGAGGGGCTTCATCAAGGCTGAGGTGATCAACTACCGTCAGCTCCTGGACTGCGGATCCTATGTCGCCGCGAAGGAGAAGGGACTCGTCCGGATGGAAGGAAAAGAATATGTCGTTCAGGACGGGGACGTGATTCTCTTCAGGTTCAACGTGTAACACGGGCTGAAACCCCTGAAAGAAGCTATGGATTATCAGATCAACTTTCCCAACCTGGGTATTTATCTGTCCCATGTGCCGAAGTCGTTTTCGGTCGGCAGAGTGGAGATCGCCCTCTACGGGGTGATGATCGCCGTCGGCATGACCCTCGGCATCGCGGCGCTCATGAGAAGGGCCAAAGAGACGGGGCAGGATCCGGAGGACTATCTGGATATCGCGGTCTTTACCATGCTCTTCGCCATCGCCGGGGCGCGGATCTACTACGTGGTCTTCTCGTGGGATCTCTACCGGGACAGTCCCCTGTCGGTTTTCAATATCCGGGAGGGCGGGCTGGCGATCTACGGCGGAATCATCGCCGGCGTCATCACCGTCGCCGTGCTCGCGAGGGTCAAAAAGAAGCCGTTTCCGCTGCTTCTCGACACGTGCGTCATCGGAGTGCCCATCGGGCAGATTCTCGGACGGTGGGGGAACTTTTTCAACCGGGAGGCTTTCGGCGGATACACGGACGGCCTCTTCGCCATGCAGCTCCCCGTATCGGCGGTCCGCGCGGAGGAGGTCACGTCCGCCATGTGGGAGAATGTGGTGATCCGCGGCGGAGTCCGGCTGGTCCAGGTTCATCCCACGTTTCTCTACGAAGGGTTCTGGAATCTCGGCGTGCTGCTCCTTCTCTTCCTGCTCCGGAACCGGACGAAATTCAGCGGAGAGCTGTTTCTGGTCTATGTGCTCGGCTACGGGACGGGAAGGTTCCTGATCGAGCCCCTCCGTACG
The DNA here is from genome assembly GCA_902773195.1 of uncultured Lachnospiraceae bacterium. The sequence continues at coordinate 777 of CACYDL010000283.1, read as the reverse complement.
GATCAGCTGCTGATTCCCGGGACGACGGTGCCGGTCTCGATGGTTCTTTCCGCCGCGGCCGCGGCGGCCGCCGGAGTGCTGATCCTGCTGGGACGGAGAAAGAATCCTTCAAAAATCTAAATGAACAGGGAGCGAAACAGTGAACGGAAGTCTCCGGAGAGGAACGGGACTTCCGCCTGCGGCTCTTCACGCGTCCGGCGCGTGAAGGGCCGCTTTTTTTGTGTCTCCGGGAGCATATTTAGCGGCGGCGGGGACGGGAAAACACCAGATATTCCGTCTGAGAGGGAGGCGAAAAATCCATGACGGCAACCGGCCCTGAAATGCTTGCATTTTCCCATGCAATGGGGTAAAATTTAGATCAAGTGGTACGAAGTGGGACGGAAATGCCACGAAATGGGAGATAAGGATGTTTCTTGGGAAGTACACTCACACGATCGACAGCAAAGGGCGGCTGATCATTCCCTCCAAGTTCAGGGATGAAATCGGCGCCTCGAAGCTTGTTGTCGCTCCGTGGTGGGAGGGCGACCTGACGGTGTTTACGCAGGACGGCTTCAGGGAATACATCCGGTCTCTCGACGATCTTCAGGGAAGTGCGGAAGCGCGCAGACGCATCAAGCGGTTCATAACGAGCGGCGCCGATGAATGCCGGCTCGACGCACAGGGACGGATTCTCCTTAACCAGAGCCTCCGCGACTATGCGCATCTTAGCGGGGATGTCATCCTCACCGGCAATATGGACAGCTTTGAAATCTGGAATCCGGATGTCTGGGCGAAGAC
>CACYDL010000282.1 GCA_902773195.1 uncultured Lachnospiraceae bacterium | reverse complement strand
TCGTCCTACCGCTTCACCCTGGCGCCGGCGCCTCTCATCACGTCCTCCACCTCGCGGAGGGACGCCATGGAGGTGTCCCCGGGCGTGGTCATGGCGAGGGCGCCGTGGGCCGCGCCGTAGTTGACGGCCTTCTCCGGATCCCCGGTGGTCATGAGGCCGTAGATGAGTCCGGAGGCGAAGGAGTCGCCGCCCCCGACCCGGTCCAGAATCTCCAGGGAATTATACTCCGCCGATTTCATGACGACCCCGTCCGCCCAGCAGATGGCCTTCCAGTCGTTGACCGTGGCGGTGCGGACCGTGCGGAGCGTCGTGGCCACGACCCGGAAATTGGGGTAGAGGCGGGCGGCCCGGTCGATCATCCTCGCGTAGCCCTCCGTGTCCAGCTCCCTCAGGCTTCCGTCGCTCCCCTCGATCTCGAGGCCGAGGCAGGCGGTGAAATCCTCCTCATTTCCGATCATGACGTCCACATATTTCGCGATCTCCCGGTTGACCTCCCGGGCCTTTTCGACGCCGCCGACCGCGCTCCACATGGAGGGGCGGTAATTCAGGTCGTAGGAGACGACCGTGCCGTACTTTTTCGCCGCCTTCACCGCGGCGAGGACGGTCTCCCGCGACTGCTCCGACAGCGCCGCGCAGATGCCCCCGGTGTGGAACCAGCGGACCCCGAGCTCCCCGAAGATACGGTCGAAATCAAAGTCCTCCGGCGTCGCCTGGGAGATGGCGGTGTTCGCGCGGTCGGAACAGCCCAGGGCGCCGCGGATGCCGAAGCCCCGCTCGGTGAAATTGAGGCCGTTCCGGCAGATCCGCCCGATGCCGTCGGTTTTCTTCCAGTGAATCAGGGACGTCGAGACGCCTCCCTGCTCGATGAGGTCCCCGAGGAGCCGGCCCACTTCGTTCTCCGCGAAGGCGGTGATGACCGCCGTGTCCATCCCGAAGCACTTGTGCAGCCCGCGGATCACGTTGTATTCCCCGCCCCCTTCCCAGACGGAAAAGCGGCGGGCCGTGCGGATCCTGCCCTCGCCTGGATCGAGGCGGAGCATGACCTCGCCCAGCGACGCGGCGTCGAAGCGGCACCCGGATGCGTTTCTGAGACCGAGATTCATAGAAAGTCCTCCTTCTGCGAAAGAACAGGGCTGCCGGAGGATTGTCCGGCAGCCCTGTGGATTACGGGTTCTGCTATCACTTGATGATGCCGTAGGCAGCGATTCTGCAGGCCTTGGAATAGTTGTAGGTGCTGGGATCCGTGGGATCGTAGGTGCACTCCTTGACGTAGGAGGTGTACCGGTTGTAGGTCCCCGTGTTTCCTTCGATCGTGATGATCTTGTTTCCGGAGGTCCCGTAGACGATTCCGGTGTGGCAGTAGCTGCTGGTGTTGGTCTTGCTGCCGCCGGAGGAGACGAAGAAGATGATGTCGCCCTTCTTCGGCTTGTATCCGGAGGAAGCGTACTTCAGCTGTCCCTTCGACTTGAAGACGGAGGCGAGCTCGCGCTGGCTGGCCGTCTTGGGGAATCTTCCGCTTCCCATCGACATATCCGTCGCGTCGCTGCTGACGAAGCCGACCTTGTTGGCGCAGTAGGTGACGAACATGCAGCACCACTCGTCGCACCAGAAGTAATTCCAGTAGGTCTGTCCGCCCTTGCCGAGCTGGGTCTTCGCGTAATTGGCGATCTTGTAGGCGCCGGAGTAGCGCGTGGAGATGGTCTTGGACCATTTCGCCTTGATCTCGTTCGTGCCCTTGACGGACATCGTGAACTTGAACTTGCTTCCCTTTACGGTGCCGTGGCCGCTGGTGAGCTTCCAGCCCTTGAAGGTGTAGCTGCTTCTCGTCGGCTTCGCGAGGGTGATGGTGGAGCCGTAGTGGCGGTACACCACCGCAGCGGCCTTTTTGCCGTTGTACTTTCCGCCGTTGGGATTGATGCGGACGGCGAAGGTGTAGTGGGAGAGAAGATACTGGCCGTATCTCGTCTTGTAGCCCACGCTCTGCCAGTGCAGGAAATATTTCCTGTAATTGTTGCCGTAAAGCTTCTGGAGCTCGGGATAGTTCTTCTTGTAAGCCTTGACGTTGAAGGAGATGATCGCCCTGCGGCCCTGTGCCATTCCGTGTTCCACGAAATGCTTGAGCGCCAGGGTGCGGCTGTTTCTGATCGAAGAGGAAAGGTCCTTGTTGTGCTTAACGTAGAAAGAGTAGTCGTATACTCTTGAGTAATCAGATTCTCTGTAGGAGGCAGCCGAAACGCCGACAGCCGTGATCATGGTGCAGAAGAGAATCGCGAACAGGAATCCGATCCCGGTGATCTTGATGTTCTTTCTTCGTGAATTCTTCATAAAATGATTTCCCTTATTAACATCGGTCTGGCATATCCGGGATCCCCCGACCGGACATGTCTGTCATGGATTTCATATGCACTCCGCTATTATAACATAAAAATTCCGAAATAGTTGCTTAATAAAAAAGAAATAAATTTTTTGTTAAAAGTGACGAAGATTTTCCTATTATGATGTAAACTTAGAGGCTGAACCGGGGACATTCCCACTGAATGCCCCCAGCGGAACCGTAATAATTACGGAAATCTTAACACGGCAGGACGAAATATGAAGATCAGCGTCGAGTCCCTGAGGAGGGATCTTAGGATTTATACGGAGGCGGCCCTGGCGGCCGGGCTGCCCTGCGCGGCCCCGGACGTCCGGACGGTGGAGGAGGCCGAAGAGGCGGAGCTGGTGGATTTCGCCGCGACCCAGGGCTGGGATCTCGGGAAATATATCGTCCCGGACGGGACACCCGGGAAATGAAGCAAAAAGAAAAACCGTTGTGGCGTTGGCGCGTTTTTTGTGAGATACTGGTCTCTAGTGAAGAATTTCGGATCCGGGAATTACAGAAGTGAGAGGAACGAGATCTATATGCAGGACGGAAAGGGAAAAGTCACGAACAGCCCGCAGGGACCGCTCATGAATGACGATAAGCAGAACGGAAAGGAAACAGTCCGGGAGAAACCGAAGGAACCGCTCATGCTGAGAATACTGAAGGAAGCCTGGCCCTACGCCGCGGTGATCGCCGGCGTGGTGCTCCTCAATTCATTCATCCTGGTCAACGCGCGGATCCCCTCCGGATCGATGGAGAAGACCATCATGACGGGGGACCGGCTGTTCGGAAACCGGCTGGCGTACAAGAACGCGGATCCCGCCCGGTACGACATCGTCATCTTCCGGTATCCCGACGACCCGAAGCGGCTGTTCGTCAAGCGGGTGATCGGTCTTCCCGGCGAGACGGTGATGATCGTGAACGGCAAGGTCTACATCGACGGCAGCGACGAGCCCCTCACGGACAGCTTCTGTCCGGAGAAGCCGACCGGGACGTTCGGCCCCTACACCGTGCCGGAGGGATGCTACTTCATGCTCGGCGACAACCGGGAGAACAGCAACGACGCGCGGTTCTGGAGAAATACTTACGTAAAGAAGAACGCCATCATCGGCAAGGCGGGATTCCGCTACTGGCCGTTCACGAGATTCGGCCCGGTGAAGAGCACGATGGACGACACGAAGAACTGGTAAAAGAACCACACAACCGCACAGTGACAAAAAGGTTCCCGCACCGTCTGTGGTGCGGGAACCTCTTTATCTTTGTCTTGCTTCCTGCGTCCGTCTGCGTCCGGCCTGTCAGTCGCCTCTGGAGCTTTTGTTGAGGCCGTGCTCGATCTCGTACTGCTGGATGAAATTGATGTTCTCGAGCTCCGTCTCGCTCAGGCCGAGCGCGCCGTAGATGTCTTCCGTGTTGATGTTGAAGTCCGGATTCGGCTGGTACCAGGGCTTCGAAGAGAAGTAATCCCTCAGGGTCTCGTTGGAGAAGGAGTACCCGTGGCGGGCGAAGATCTCGTTTCTCGCGATGCTGATCTGCTCCTCGCTGAGGCCGGTCAGATCCGCTTCCGTCAGGAGCCTCGTGGAGCTGTCGGCGATGACGTCATCGTTGACCGGTTCCGGCGTGGGGGTCGGCGTCGGTG
>CACYDL010000281.1 GCA_902773195.1 uncultured Lachnospiraceae bacterium | reverse complement strand
CGGGCGATTCCCATCCTCACGGAGGCGGGGCTTTCCGTCAGGGTGACGGATCTCACCCCCTACAAGGACCCGGATGAGATGCTGCTCCGCGCGGGCGCGGAGGCGCTGAAGGAGAGGCTGGATCAGGCGGAGAACGCCTTTCTCTTTGAGATCGGGCAGATCGAGAAGGGGTACAAAAGGGGGGACCCGGCGGAGTGGACCGCATTTCAGAAGGGGTGCGCGGCCATGCTGCTTAAGCGGTTCCCCGAGCCCATGGAAAGAGACAATTATACTGAGGCCGTCTGCGGCAGATACGGCTTTCCGCGGGAGGACTTCCGGCGGCTCATGGCCCGCAGCGCGACCCGCGGAACGACGGCGGAGCACTACCGTCCCCCGGCCGACGCGTCGCAGACCGCGCGAAAGGACGGGGAGCGGTTCGGGACGGAGTGCCGGATGCTGAATTTTCTCATCAACTACCCGGAGGCCTACCGGACGACGAAGGATCTGATCGGACCGGAGGATTACACCGACCCCTTCGCGCGCAGGATGGCGGACCTCCTGTACGGGCAGCTGGAGAAGGGACACGTGAGCCCCGCAGCCCTCATCTCGGGTCTTTCGGAAGCGGAGGATTCCGGCAGGGCGGCGGAGGTGATCAGCCGGGAGATCAGGGCGGACAGCCCGGGCGCGCTGGACCGCGCCTTTACGGATACGGTGGTGCGTATCCTCCGCAGAAAGAACGACGAGGCGCTGCTTTCGGCGGACGTGACAGACCCGTCCGTGTTCGCCTCGTATATCGCCGCCAGAGCGCGCCTCGACGCCTGCGCGGCGGGAGAGCTGTTTCATCTCGGAAGCGGCATTGACGGGGGCAGTGCTTCCCCGGAATAAAAGATATGGAAAGAAGGACATGATATGGATAAGGAAACGGCTGCATTTTCCGAGCATCTCGGAGAACTTCTGAAGGCCGCAAAGAGCAGCAAAAATACAATCAGCTACGACGAGATCAATTCCTACTTCAGGGACGTGACCTTAAAGGACACGGATATCGAGAGAATCATCGAGTTTCTCGAGATGAACGGGATTGACGTCGTGAAAAATGAAGTCGGCGGAGTGGAAGAGGAGGTCCTCCTCATGACCGACGAGGACGAGATGGACGCCGGTTCGGATGAGGAGATCGATCTCAGCAACATCGACCTCACCGTCCCGGAGGGCGTGTCCCTGGAGGACCCGGTCCGCATGTACCTGAAGGAGATCGGCAAGGTTCCCCTTCTTACGGCGGAGGAGGAGGTCGAGCTCTCGAAGCAGATGGAGGAGGGGGGCGAGACCGGAAAGCGCGCCCGCGAGAGGCTGGCGGAGGCCAATCTCCGGCTGGTCGTCTCGATCGCCAAGCGCTACGTCGGCCGCGGCATGCTCTTCCTCGACCTGATTCAGGAGGGCAACCTGGGCCTCATCAAGGCGGTGGAAAAATACGACTACCACAAGGGCTTCAAATTCTCCACCTACGCGACCTGGTGGATCCGCCAGGCGATCACGAGGGCCATAGCGGACCAGGCGAGAACCATCCGGATCCCCGTTCACATGGTGGAGACCATCAACCGCCTGATCCGGATCCAGAGGCAGCTGCTCCAGGAGCTGGGACGGGAACCGACCCCCGAGGAGATCGCCGCCAGGATGGAGATTCCCGTCGAGAAGGTCCGGGAGATTCAGAAGGTATCGCAGGAGCCCGTGTCCCTCGAGACGCCCATCGGCGAGGAGGAGGACAGCCATCTGGGTGATTTCATACAGGATGAAAATGTGCAGGTGCCCGCGGAGGCCGCGGCCTACACCCTGCTGCGCGAGCAGCTCGACGAGGTCCTGGACACGCTGACCGAGCGCGAGAGGCAGGTCCTGCGTCTCCGCTTCGGCCTGGACGACGGCAGGGCGAGGACGCTGGAGGAGGTCGGCAGGGAATTCCATGTGACGCGGGAGCGCATCCGGCAGATCGAGGCCAAGGCCCTCCGGAAGCTGCGCCAGCCGTCCAGAAGCCGGAAACTGAGGGATTATCTGGAGTGATTGGAAAGGATTGTTTGATATGACGGACAATACGGCGCTTTTCGCGGAGAGGCTGACGGGCCTTTTGATTGAGGGAAAACAGAAGAAGAACGTGATTTCTCCCGAGGATATGAAGAGGGCGCTCGCCGGTCTCGACCTCCCGGAGGGAGAGGCGTCCAAAGTGCTGGAGTTCCTGGAGGCCAACCGGATTGACGTGGTGGCCATCGAGGAGCGGAGCTCCGACGATGCGGCCG
>CACYDL010000280.1 GCA_902773195.1 uncultured Lachnospiraceae bacterium | reverse complement strand
GATCTGAGCCGTGAGATAGGCAGTCTCATGCGGGACGTCGTCGACTCCGTCGGCGACGCCGCGAAATCCGCCCTGGAATTCGGGGACACCCGCTCGCAGGGACAGAAATCCGCGGAGGAGGCCTCCCGCAGGGTCGCCGCCCGCAAGGCGGCCAAGAAGAGGGAAGCCGAGGAGCGCGCCGCGAAGGAGCGGGAGGAGACGAAGTATTTCGCGAAGCCGGAGGAGGATATGGGCGGCTCGCTCATGCAGACCTTCGGCACCATCGGCGCGGTGCTCTTCGGGCTCGCGACGATGATCCTCGGGGTGTTCAGCACGTTTTCCTTTGAGGCGGTCCGCGGCCTCACGGTGCCGCTGGCGGTGATCGCCGGCATTCTGACGGCCTGCAGCATCGCCATGGCGGTGCTCGGAAGAAGAAGAAACGTAAAGACGAAGCGGTTCAAGTCCTACCGCAATCTCATCATGCCGAAGCTCTACGCGGACGTCGGCACCCTCTCGAAGCAGATGAACCTGCCCGAGAGCACGGTCGTCTCCGATCTGGAGGGCTACACCCGGGAGGGAAAGATCCGGCAGGGCCATTTCGACGACAAGAAGCAGACCTTCATCGCCTCCGACGAGCTCTACGAGCAGTACCGGGCGACGATGGAGATGGCCGAGATGCAGAAGCGGAACAGCTCAAAGGCCCAGGCCAGGGACGCCTCCCTGTCGCCGGAGGTGCGGGAGATCCTTCAGAAGGGCAATGAGTACATCGACATGATCCACCGGGCCAACGACGAGATCCCCGACGAGGAGATCACGGAGAAGCTGAACCGGATGGAGATGATCGTACGGAGGATTTTCGAGGAGGTCCGGGAGGAGCCGGCCAACGCCTCGAAGCTCAACATGTTCATGAACTACTATCTGCCCACGACGACCAAGCTCGTCGAGGCGTACCGGGAGATGGACAGCCAGCCGCTCCAGGGGGAGAGCATCCGCAAGGCCAAAAAGGAGATCGCGGACTCCCTCGACACGATCAACGACGCCTTTGAGAAGCTTCATGACAGCTTCTTCACGGCCCAGGCCATGGACGTCAAGAGCGACCTCAACGTCATGAAGATGATGATGAAGCAGGAGGGACTCACCGCCGACGATCTCACCGCGATGAAGAAGAAGCAGGCGGCCGCGGCTTCCGCGCCGGCGCCGCAGAGCGCGGCGGCCCAGGCAGCAGGAGCCAAGACCGCGGCAGGAACCAGGACCGCGGCAGACGTGCGAACCGCGGCGGGAACCCAGGCAGCCGCGGGAACCCAGGCGGTATCTGCCTCCGCGGCGTCGGCCGGCGCCATGGCGCAGCAGATGCAGGCGGCGGAGGAGCGGCAGTAAGCGGAAGCAGGAAGAGGTAGACGAAGGACGCCGCGGCGCCCCGGGAGATACACAGGATTCATGAGTATAAAGGAGGCAGAACATGGGAGAAACTGTTGATCAGAACAACGCATCCGTCAACGGACAGGCCGCGCAGGAGAGCGGGATGACTGAGCAGATCGCCGCCACCGCCGCCGAGGTTCTCGCCAAGCCGCAGGCCCAGCAGAGCATAGCGGAGATCCAGACCGGGAACTTCTCCGAGGAGGAGCAGAAGCAGATCAGCGATTACGCCAAGACCCTCGACATCACGGACACCAAGACCATCATCGAGTTCGGCAGCGGGCTGCAGAAGCAGATGGCGGATTTCTCGGAATCCGTTCTCGACAACGTCCGCACCCACGATCTCGGCGAGGTCGGCGACATGCTCTCCGGCGTGATCAGCGACCTCAAGGATTTCGATCCGGATGAGAAGGAAAAGGGCGGCTTCTTCAGCAATCTCTTCAAGAAGCAGGGGGACAAGCTGACCGAGCTCAAGGCGAACTACGACAAGGCCTCCGACAATATCGACAAGGTCGCCCAGACGCTTCAGCAGCATCAGATCAAGCTCCTCAAGGACGTCGACATGCTCGACCAGATGTACGCCTCCAACCTTCAGTATTACAAGCATCTCAGCATGTACATCGCCGCCGGCAAGGAGAAGATCGCCGACGCGAGGGAGAACGACCTCAAGGCCGCCAAGGAGAAGGCCATGAGGACGGGACTCGCGGAGGACGCCCAGGCCGCGAAGGATCTTGAGGACCAGATCGTCCGCTTCGAGAAGAAGATCTACGACCTGGAGCTGACCCGCGCCGTGGCGCTTCAGACGGCGCCCCAGATCCGCATGATCCAGAACAACGACACGATCATGGTGGAGAAGATCCAGTCCACCATCGTCAACACGATCCCCCTCTGGAAGAACCAGATGGTGCTCACCCTCGGCCTCAACGATTCCCTGCAGGCCGCCAAGGCGGAGAGCGACGTCACGAACATGACGAACCAGCTCCTGATGTCCAACGCCGAGAAGCTCAAGCAGACCACGATCGAGAGCGCCAAGGCCTCCGAGAGAGGCATCGTCGACATGGAGACCCTCAAGAAGACCAACGAATCCCTTATCGAGACGCTGGACGAGGTCGCCAGGATCCAGACCGAGGGACGCAGCGCCCGGGCGAAGGCCGAGGTGGAGCTGCAGCAGATGGAGGAGCAGATGAAAAACCGCCTGCTCTCCCTCAACAGCGTCGCCGCCGGGGAGCCGGACGTCGCGGTTCCCGCGGAGCCGGCGTTCGCGCCGCAGGTGGAGATCCCGAAGTTTGAGCAGCCGGAGAAGCCCGTTCCGACGATCGACCCGGCGAATCCCTTCGGATTTGACGAACTGAAATGACCGCCTCCGCGGCAGCGGAGACATAAGGAGAGACTCGGACAGGGGCGTGGAAACGGTTTTCCGCCGCCCCTGCCGGCGCTTTTCTCCGGCAGCATATGATAATCAGGAAAGGTTTACAGGAGACATGAAAAAGGAACTCGCGAAAACATACGACCCGAGCGGTCTCGAAGACCGCCTCTACGAAAAATGGCTCAGCAGCGGCTGCTTCAGCGCGAAGGTGAATCCCGACAAAAAGCCGTTTACGATCGTGATGCCCCCGCCGAATATCACGGGCCAGCTTCACATGGGCCACGCCCTCGACAACACGCTGCAGGACATCCTGACACGGTGGAAGAGAATGCAGGGATACGAGGCTCTCTGGCAGCCCGGCACGGACCACGCGGCCATCGCCACGGAGGTAAAGGTGACGGAAGCCCTCAGGGAGAAGGGCATCGACAAGGAGAAGATCGGGCGCGAGGAATTCCTGAAGTACTGCTGGGAGTGGCGAAAGGAGTACGGCGGCCGCATCATCAACCAGCTCCACAAGCTGGGCTCCTCCGCCGACTGGGACAAGGAGCGCTTCACGATGGACGATGGCTGCTCCGACGCGGTGCTGAACGTCTTCCTGAAGCTCTATGACAAGGGATATATCTACAAGGGCTCGAAGATCGTCAACTGGTGCCCGAAGTGCCAGACGACCATTTCCG
>CACYDL010000279.1 GCA_902773195.1 uncultured Lachnospiraceae bacterium | reverse complement strand
GACGCATTTGAACTTTCCGAGATTTTCAATGACGAACGCCTGCCCCTGGGGGACAACCCTGATACAGTTGATCAGAATGATCAGGGCGATGACGACAAGCACCGCCAGCAGTACAAATGACAGATCAATTCTCATATTGCACCTCCCTTTGATTTTAATCACTTTGCTCATCCGCGGCGGATCTCCGGAGGCGGACGGTCCCTCCGTCCCCGGCCCCGTTCCCGTGGTGGATCATATGAATTATATCACAGGAGCGGAAATCAGGAAGTTAAATCTTTATGAAGCCTGTTCCCCGCCTCATCCGCGCCGGTCCGGCACGCAGGCGGAAGGTTCCCGGCCCCCTCCCGGATCACAGCGTCCTCGCAAGCCTCATCGTCTCGGTCAGATGAAGGCCGAAGCGGCCGACGATCTCCAGGCCCTTCCTGTAAGCCTCCGGATTCCAGACCATGGAGGATTTGTGGGCGTCCGAGCCGAAGATCACCCGGTTCCCCACCTCCCCGGCCATTTTCCAGAAGCGCGGATCCGGGTAATGCCTGTGGGTTCCGATGCCCAGAAGGTTGATCTCCAGGGGGATGTCCAGCGCGAGGGCCGTCTCGCAGATGATCCGCATCCGCCGCTCATACGCCTCGTCTCCCCCGGTGAAATGAAACACGTCCGGATGGGCGACGCAGCAGAAGCGTCCGGTTTTCATCGCCTCGACGACCTGGGCGCTGTAGCGCGCCAGGAGGTTCTCGTCGTCCGTCGGATCGAAGGAGGAGACGTCGCCGATCTCGTTTCCCAGGCAGTGCTGTCCCAGCAGGAAGTACTCGATCGGATACTGATCCGTGAACCGGCAGAGCTCATCGAACAGAGCGGGATAGTACTCCACCTCCAGCCCGAGATGGATCTCTATGTCGTCCCGGTACTCCTCCCGGAGCGCCAGAACGGTCTCGACGTAATCCCCGAGCTGCCCCATGTCCATCTTCACCCGGCTGACGTAGCCGTCCGGGTAGGGCATCGGCGTGTGGTCGGAGAAGCCGAGGATCCGGATGCCGCCCCGGATCGCCGCCTCCACGTACTCCCGCTCCGTACCGGAGGCATGCTTGCAGCGCCATGTATGTGTGTGATAATTTGCCGTCATCAATTCCGCTCTTCTCCCCCTTGCTGCCGTATGCGCGGACCGCCCTCCGGCTCTCCGCCCGTTTCCGCCCTCAGTAAACGGGAGCCCGACAGACCTGTCAGGCTCCCGGATCCCGTTTCACGGAAGTATGTGTCCGGCTCCTTTCATGGCCGCTGACTTCCTCGTCCGTTCCTGATGCCGGAAGGACCTCAGCGCACGGTTTCCTCCTCGATGCTGATCGCCCTCTTCTCCGGGCTGTTCACGTCGTATTTCTCCATGAAGTGGTTGTAGATCTCGCTGTACTGCTCATCCGTCAGCTCCTGCAGCTTCGCGGAATGGACGTGGTAGTCGGGATGCTCCTGGTGCTCCCGGCGCACGACGCCGGAGAGGGCGACGCAGTGGGAGGTGATCCTCTCGAAGCTGTTCACCAGCTCCTCGAAGACCGCGCCCTGCTGAAGGTCGCACTCTCCCTTGCTGAGGCGGCTGATATGGCCCGCCTTCAGCGTCTCGCACAGATTTGAGATCACGGCCGCCAGCGGCTTGATCTGCATCGCGATGTGCAGATCGTGGTCCTGGAAGGAGCGGATCGAGCTGTTGACCAGCTCGCGCATCGCCGTGATCGCGATGTTCAGGTCCCTCATCGCCACGTCGGAGAAAGTGATCTTCTCCTCGTTGATCTGATGCGTCACGCGGGCGATGTTGGAGGCGTAGTCGCCGATCCTCTCCAGATCCCCTATGGCCCGGAGACTCTGGGTCACCTGCCGGGTCTGCTGCGAGTTCATCTCGCACCGGGTGAGCTGCATCAGGTACTCGCCGGTCTTGGATTCGTATTTGTCGATCAGGTCCTCCTTCCGCTGGACCTTCTCATATTTCTTCTCGGAATACTCCTGGATCAGGTTCAGCGCCCGGCCGACGTTCTTTCTCACCTTCCGGGACATGCCGTCCACGACGCGGTTGCTCTGGCCGATGGCGAGGGCCGGATACTTGAGGAGACGTTCTTCAAGCAGGTCGAAGTCCCTGCTGTCCGCGATGTCCTCCAGATCCTCCTCCGAATCCTTGATCAGGAACATCGCCAGCTTCTCGATCTTCGAGATGAACGGGAACAGGATGCAGACTGTGAGGATGCGGAAGACGGAGTTGACCGCGGCGATGATCACCGGATTGACGGTGCGGTTCATAAAGGGGAAATGCATCACCGCGTTGAGGGAATAGAACACCACGCCCCAGAGGATCATGCCGAAGAGATCGTCCAGCAGGTAGATCAGGGCGGTTCTCCGGCCGTTCTTGTTGGCGCCGATGGAGGAAATCAGCACGGGACAGGCGGCGCCGACGCCGATGCCCAGGATGACCGGGAACGCGGTCGCGAAGTTCAGGGCTCCCGTCACGGAAAGCGCCTGAAGGATACCGATGGAGGCGGACGCGCTCTGGAGGATCGCCGTCATCACGATACCGAGAAGCATGCCGAAGACCGGGTGGGAGAACAGGGTCAGAGCCTCCATGAAGGCGCTGCTCTCCTTCAGCGGCGCCACCGCCCCGCTCATCATCTGCATGCCGACCATCAGGATCGCGAAGCCGAGCATGATATTCCCGAGATTTTTCTGGACGGTGTGTTTGCCCAGCATCTTGACCAGCGTGCCCGCGATCGCGACCACCGCGGCGATCGTCGCCGAGGACAGGAGCTGGGCGATCCCGCCCGAGCCCTCGATGTAGGACAGGCAGAGGATCCACCCTGTGATGCTGGTGCCGATGTTGGCGCCCATGATGATGCCGATGGCCTGATGAAGCTTCATCATGCCGGAGTTGACGAAACCGATGACCATCACCGTCGTCGCCGAGGACGACTGGATGACGGAGGTCACCCCTGTCCCCAGAAGGACGCCCTTGATCGGCGTGCTGGTCATCTTGTACAGAAACGCCTCAAGCTTGTTGCCCGCAACGCTTTTCAGGCCGTCGCCCATCAGCGACATGCCGAACAGGAACAGTGAGACGCCGCAGAGCAGAGAGAGAATCATGGTAAGTATTTCCAAGACGAGACACTCCTTTCCTTCAGGCCGTTGATATCTCTATTATAGGGCAAACGGGAACGCTCTGCAATTCCCGCCGTCACGCCGGAATCAGAAATTCCGCGATCCGGATGATGACCGGCATCACCGCGATGGACAGCAGCGTGCTCTGGGTCACGGTCTGGCAGGCGTAGCTGTAATCCGCGTCATAGAGCTGGGCGTAGACCGCCACGTTGGCGCCCGCGGGGGCGGCCCCGGCGATGATCATGGTCATCCTGACGGGATAGGGAACCGGAAGGAACCGGAACACGAGAATCGTCACCAGGGGGATCGCGATCAGCCGCATCGCGCTGACCAGGTACAGCCGGCCGTTCGTGAAGAGCGAGGTGATCTTCGTTCGCGCGAGATAGATGCCCAGGACGATCATGGCCAGAGGGGCGTTCGTCATGGCAAGTCCCCGGATGAAGGCAGAAAGGACAGGCGGGAGGCTCGTCCCCAGTCCGCAGCGGAAAATCACCACGCCCAGCACCGAGCACACGACGATGGGGCTGAGCAGGACGCTGCGAAGGCTCATCTTCCGGACCACGGCGCCCTGCGCTTTCCTGTCCTTGTTCAGAAGGCCGATGCCGTAGGTCCACTGCAGAAGGTTCAGCAGGATCACCAGTCCGGCGAGATAAAACACGCCCTCGTCTCCGATGGTGGCCTGCACCAGCGGAATTCCGATGAAGCCGGCGTTGGAGAAGCTCGAGGCGAAGCACTCGATGCCGGACCTCCGGAACACCGTGGCCGACAGGACCATGGCGATCAGAAGCGTGAGCGCCGCCATGGCGAAGCTGATCAGAAGGCCTCTCATCTTCTCCGCCGAATACTCCACGAGAAAGCTGCTGACCAGCGTGGAGGGAATCGCCACCCAGGGCAGAAGATTCGCCACGGAACGGCTCCCTTCCTCCGTTATTTTGCCCGACCTGTAGAGAAGGTATCCGCAGATCATATAGAGGGACATCGTCAGAATCTGCTGAAGAATGATGAGAGCCATGCGCTTCTCCTTTCCGCGTGATGCCGCGGGCGGCATCCGTCCTGGTGTGACGGTACAAAAATACCTGCTTCGAAGGAAACCATACAGCCGTCCGGAAGCTGATGATTCCCTGCAAGCAGGCAATAAAAATCGGGGCAGCGAGATTTGAACTCGCGACCTCACGGCCCCCAGCCGTGCGCGCTACCAAGCTACGCCATACCCCGTTGTGCCTCATCTGTACGGCACCAGTACATTATCCGCTTAAAAAGCCGATTTGTCAATCACATTTCTCAGGGAAATATCAAACCGTCCCTTTTCGGGGAGGGAACGGTCAGACCATCTCCGCGATGCTGTAGATGAGCTTTTCCGACTCCTCCCAGCCGAGGCAGGGATCCGTGATGGATTTTCCGTAGACGCCCTCTCCCACCTTCTGGCAGCCCGGTTCGATGTAGCTCTCGATCATGAAGCCCTTGACCAGTTTTTTCACGTCCCCGGAGTGTCTCCGGCTGTAGAGGACCTCCCTGGCGATCCGGATCTGCTCCAGGTAGCGCTTCCCGGAATTGCTGTGGTTGGTGTCGACGATCACGGCGGGATTGCGCAGCCCGCGGCTCAGATACATCTCCGACAGCAGGCTCAGGTCCTCGAAGTGATAATTCGGGAGATTCTGTCCGTGCTTGTTGACGGCCCCCCGCAGCACCGCGTGGGCCAGGTCGTTTCCGCCGGTCTTCACCTCCCATTTCCGGTAGATGAACATCTGGGGCGCCTGGGCGGCCACGATCGAATTCAGCATGACGCTGAAGTCCCCGCTCGTCGGGTTCTTCATCCCCACGGGGATCCCGACGCCGCTGGCGACGATCCTGTGAAGCTGGTCCTCCACCGACCGGGCGCCCACCGCGACATAGGACAGGACGTCGTCCATAAACTCGTGGTTTTCCGGATAGAGCATCTCGTCCGCGGGCGTAAGCCCCGTCTCCCGGATCACGTCAATGTGCATCTTTCTGATGGCCAGAAGGCCCGCGAAGAGATCCGGCTTTTTCTCCGGGTCCGGCTGATGCAGCATGCCCTTGTAGCCGGTTCCCGTCGTCCGGGGCTTGTTGGTATAGATCCGGGGAATCACGAGAATCCTGTCCCTGACCTTCTCCGCCGCCCGGCTCAGCCTCACGGCGTAATCCACCACCGCGTCCTCGTTGTCGGCCGAGCAGGGGCCGATGATCAGAAGGAACTTGTCGGAGCGCCCCTCAAAGACGTCCCGGATCTGACGGTCCCTCTCCTTCTTGACCTCCGCGAGGGCCGCGGGGAGAGGAAGCCTTTCCCTGACCTCCTCCGGGGACGGAATCTCTTTTATGTATTCAAAGCTCATAGATGAAATGCCTTTCCTGAAAATGCCGGTTCTGGGCGGACGGCGGTTATTCGCTCCTGAGAGCGTCGATGGGGTTCAGATTGGATGCCTTGACCGCCGGGAGCAGACCGAAGATGATGCCGATCGCCATGGAAAATGCCACCGAGACCACACAGGCCGGAATGGAGATCGAAGTCCTCGTCCCCATCACGTTGGAGAAAACCCGGCTGAACACGATGCCTCCCGCGACGCCGATCATGCCGCCGAGGGACGTCAGGACCGCGGCTTCCGTCAGGAACTGGGCCCGGATCCTGCTCTTCTTCGCCCCGATGGCCTTTTTGAGGCCGATCTCCCTGGTGCGCTCGGTCACGGAAACCAGCATGATGTTCATGACGCCGATTCCGCCGACCAGCAGAGAGATGCCCGCGATCCAGATCAGCTGCCGGCTCGAGGCCGTCGCCAGACTCTGCATCTGGGCGGCCCGCTTGAGGAGGTCCGTCGCGGCGTAGGTGAATTTCGATCCCTCGTTCATCTGGCTCTGCGACAGGGCGTCCGCCACGTTCTTTCCGGCGATGGTCATGTCGTCGGTGGAGCTCGCCTTGACGGAGACGTACTGCGGCTCGTCGTACTGATAGATGATCGGCCAGTCGTCGATGGGAATGAAGATGGTCCCGCCGTCGGTCTCGCTGTGGTAGGTCACGTAATCGTTGAGGGAGTTGATATTCAGGCTGGTGTCGTTCATCTTGCTCACGACCCCGATGACCGTAAACGGCTCCCCGGAGATCTCCAGAACCTTGCCGACGGGAATCTCTCCCCCGAAAAGCCGGGACGCGGTGGCCGAGTCGAGAATCGCCACCTTCCGGTAGTTTTCATTGTCAAAGTCGGTGAAGGCCCTGCCGTACTCGACGGCGTAGTCATTTACGTTGAAATAGTGGGTGTCGATCCCCATGATGTTGCCGGAGAAGGACGTGCTCAGATAGTACACGCTGTCCGACCACTCCCTCTTCCGATAGAGCGACACCTCCTCGACGCCTTCGAGCTTTTCCAGTTTTTTTCTTGTCTTTTCGTCAATGACGCGGACCCCCTCCGGCAGTCCGCCGTAGGCGAGGTCGTAGGTCGAATTGTCCCGCTTCAGCGTGACGTCGACGACGTTGTTGCCCGCGCCGATCAGATTCTCCTTGATCTGCTCGTTCGTCCCCTTGATCGTGGATACGATCGTGATGATGGAGGCGATGCCGATGATGATGCCGAGCATGGTCAGGACGGATCTCAGCTTATGACTCCATATTCCCTGAAACGACAGGGAGATATTTTCAAGCATGGAGCTGTCCTCCGATCTGGTAGTTGTTTCTTCCCGGAACGGTCCGCATCAGGTGAAGCCGTAGAAGGACTCCAGGCTGGATACCTCCGTGTCCGCGCCGGGCACGCAGTCGTTCCCGTACGGGAACGCGATGTACTCGTCCTTCGACAGGCCGCCCTTGATCTGAACCGCGTCGGTCGAGGAGACGCCGGTGGACACGATGCGCTTTTCGATCCGGCCGTCGCCGTTCCGGACATAGACGTAGTTTCCGCCCGGATCGATCCGGACGAACATCGCGTCGATGAAGAAGCCCTCGGACGTGTCCTCCTGTTTTGTGGAGTAGTTGACCTCCACCCAGGCGTCGTCCCTCAGCTCCACGTCCTCGTCCATCCGGATCGTACAGCCGTAGCTGGAGGAATTGGGATTGCCCTCCATGAAGCCGTAGTCATTGCCGGTGGACGGAAATTCCGAGATGCTGTCGATCGATCCGATCATCTCCTGCCCGGACTCGTAATCCGTGACGGTCACGCTCTGCCCGATCGAGAGGTCCGGAAGCTCCAGCTCTCCCACCGTGCTGGCGATATAGTAGCCTCCGCCGCCGGATACCTGGACGACGGCCGCGCCCGTCGACTTGGCGTCCTCGGGATCCCGGACGGTCTTGACGACGCCGTCCAGCCTGCTGCGGACGGTGCCGTCTCCGATCTCCTTCCGCTTCTCCCTAAGGTCGATCTCCGCGACCCGGACCTTGATGGACATCTCCGCGATGTCTTTCTCCGTGGTCTCCCTCATGGAGGCGATCTCCTCCGCGGTGTAGCTCGCGTTCAGGTCGATGGTGTCGTCCTGGATCTCGAGATCGCTCCGCCCGGATCCGCCGTCGTCCGCGCCGTCTGCTGCCGCAGCGGGAACGTCGTCGTAGTAGTAATAGCCGCCGTCGTCCGTGCCGTCGTCGGCGAATTCCTCGGGCACGCTGTCCTCTTCTCCGTCGTCCGGGCTTTCGTCGGGATTGTAGAGCCGCATCGAAATCCGGTTGGAGACGCGGAACATGTGGAGGCCGATCTTCAGGATCAGAGGGGCCTCGGAATTGTCGGACTGGTGGATCTCAAGGACGACGTACACGTCCATGTCGTCGCCGTCGTCCTCGACTTCGATGTTCTCGTCGGGAATCAGCGTGTCGATCTCCTCTTCCCTTCCCCCGTCGGGTTCCTCCGTCTCAGAGGAGGCATCGGACTCCGGGTCCTTCCCGTCGGACGGCTCTTCGTCGCCCGTCTCCTCGTCCGCGGCGTCCGGCCGCTCCGTCCCGGTTCCGTCGGATTCCGTCGTTATCTCCTCCGGCTCCTGATCCTCCGTCCCGCCTTCGTCCGGTTCGTCGGGGTAGACGTCCTCGTATTCCGGGACATCGTCGGGCATCTCGATGTCAAGCTCTTCCTCCACTATGCCATCGTCCGGATCTTCTTCGATAAAAACCTCTTCCTCGTCCGTATCGTCGTCAATGACCGGATCTTCCGGTTCTTCCTGTTCAGGCGCAGTGTCCCCGCCGTTTTCCTCTTCCCCGACGGGTTCCTGGTTCTCCTCCGGCTCTGCCATCTCCTCGACGGTGGATTCCGTCTCTTCCTCCGGAAGCACGTCGTCCTCAAAATAGACGTCCGGTGTGTCGTCCTCCTCGAAATAGAATTCCGGCTCCTCGTCGTCCTCGATGTACCGGGCCGTCTCGTCGTCCTCCAGGGGAGCGCCCCAGACGCTGACGGGAAGAAGTCCCCTCAGCAGGAACGCCGCGACGGGCTCGTTGTCGTCCTCCGGTTCTTCGCCGGTTCCTTCTCCGCCTTCGTCGTCATAGTCGCCTTCTTCGTCCTGTTCATCCTGCCCGTCTTCCGAGCCGTCGTCCTCTTCCCCGCCGCCGTCCTCTTCGGTCCCGTCGTCCGGATCGCCGGGCATCTCGCCCCCGTGAAACAGGTAGACGATGGCGTCGGCGTCGATGATATCGCTGAAGCTCCACAGGAACACATAGGGATTGAAGAGCGTCCCGTCGCCGTAGAGAAGCCTTCCCGTCGGCTCGGGGTCGTAGACCTCCTCGACGGGCTCCTCGGGCACGCTGTCCGTGACGTCCTCAAAGTCGTCCGTGCCGCCCCCGTCGTCCGGGGAGGACGGCCGCAGGCGGTTGATGAGAACCAGATTGTCCTGCATATGCTTGAGGTCCAGCTGGTCCTGCGCCAGCTCGATCTCCAGCTTCTCCAACTCGATTTCGCTCAGGGTGGTGTCGAACGTGTAGAGCGGCTCACCGGCCTTCACGTTCTGTCCCGTCGTCACGAGGACTTCCTTTACATTCTGCGTATCGGACAGAAAACAGCTCTGTATCCTGTCCGCGACGACCGTGCCGCTTTTTCCGAAGCCGTAATCGTCCGAATAGTAGTACGTACTGCCCTCGATTTCTCCGACGCTGTACACGTTGACCGGCACCTTGGACGTGGACCTGTAGGCGTACAGTCCCCCGTAGATCCCGCCGCAGATCAGTCCGGCCGCCGTCACGCCGGCGATCAGGCGTTTAACTGTCTTGTTCATCCGACCTCTCCCCTCCGGTAAGAACGCCGTCAAAGATATGATAAACCGTATCCGCGTAGGACGCGATGTTCGCGTCGTGAGTGATCATGATGATCGTTGATCCGTTGTTGTGAAGCTCCCGGAAGAGCTCCATTACCTGCTTCCCCGAGACAGAATCCAGGGCGCCGGTGGGCTCGTCCGCCAGAAGAAGGGACGGGCGTCCCACGATCGCCCGCGCGATCGCCACTCTCTGGCACTGGCCGCCGGACAGCTGCTGCGGAAGATGGGTCATCCGGTCCTCCAGTCCCACGATTTTCAGGGCTTCCGCCGCCCTCTCTCTCCGCTCCCTCTTCTTTACTCCGCCGAACAGCAGCGGGAGGGCAACGTTGTCCAGAGCGGTCATTCTCGGCATGAGATGGAAGGACTGAAAGACAAAGCCGATCTGCCGGTTCCTGATCTCGGCGAGCTGGTTGTCCGTGCATTTTCCGATGTCCCTGCCGGCGAGCCGGTAGATGCCGGTCGTCGGCACGTCAAGACACCCGATGAGGTTCATCAGCGTCGTCTTGCCGCTTCCCGACGGGCCCATGATCGCGATGTAGTCCTGCTCCTCCACGGAGAGATTCACGTCCTTGAGGACGCGAAGCGTCGATCGTCCCATCGGATATTCCTTGTTGATATTGGTCATCTCAAGAATCATCCGACTGCTCCCCCGAATGTGCCGCCGGCAAAGGGTCCCTGATCGAATCCGGCCGCATCCCGGAAATCGGCGCCGCCCTCCTCGTACGCCCCGTCGTCGAAGAATTCCTCGTCTTCATAGAATTCCTCATCCTCAAAGCCGCCCGTCTCGTCAAGCTCCTCGTAGTACTCCTCACCGCCGCCGTCCTCCAGCTCCTCGTCGCCGTAGTAATCTTCTCCTTCGGCGGCGTCTCCGCCTTCATCGGTTCCGGCGTTGTCCGAGGACTGGAAGGACGTGTTGTTGTTCTCAATGCAGGGCATGCCTTCCTTGTAGAGATCGGAGGCCGGGCAGATGTAGTCCTCCACGTCGATTCCCCCGGTCACAAGCCAGGTGTTGCCGCTCTCGTCGTAATCCGCGACGCTGACCTTCCGCTTCTCGAGAAGCTGGTCGTCGTTCTCCGCCCAGATCCAGGGATCCGTCTCGGGATCGTTGATAAAGGCGCCGTCCAGGCGGATCTCGTTCTCGTCCTCAAATTCATCGGTGTTCTGATACATGAACACGTGCTGGCCGATCATGAGACCGTCCAGCGAGTCGATGCTGACGTAAAACGCGTATTTCGAGGACGTCGTCTGCTCGTCGGTGTTCCCGTAATAGCCGAAGTCTTCGTTGTTCTGAACCGTGTTCTTTGTGTCGATCTCCGTGACCGTCCCCGTCCAGGACTGCGAGGGATCGATCCGGGAGTGGATGGTCATCTCCATCCCCGTGTAGAGACTCCGGATATTCTGCTCGTTGATGGTTCCCTTGATGCGGAAATTCTCGTTCTCGATGATCTTGATGAAGGCGGACGCGTCCGAGGACCCGTCCCCGGAGTCGCCGTAGGAGGTCCCGTAGCCGAGATCGTCGTCGGCCGCCTCGCCGGTGGAGGTGTCGGCGGTGCCCGCCTTCTGGATCCTGCCCGTGATGGGGGCCGTGACGTCCAGGTTTTTGGTGGAGTCCTCGAGCTGCTTGATCTCCTTCTCCTTCAGCTGCGCCGTGTACTGGGCCTCCCTGAGGGCGTTCTCCGCCGCCTGTACCTTCAGCGTGTAATCCATCTGGAGATTGGCGGCCGCCTTGTCCCTCAGCTTCTTCAGGTCCTCGATATCCTTCTCCTGCTGCGTCACCGCCAGCTGCTGCTGCTCCAGCTCCAGCCTGGCCCGCTCGAGAGAGTTCTGGGCCTGCTCGGAATCGTAGGTGAAGAGCTTGTCTCCCTCCTTGACCTGGTCTCCCTCGGTGACGTAGACCTTTGAAATCTTCTTGTTCGTATCTCTCGCGACGTTCTGCTCTTTCCCCGTACTCACGATCCCCGTAAACTGCTGGGACTGCATGGCCTCGCTGAACCCGCAGATCATCGCGACAGACTGCACGGATACGGACGTCAGATTTTCCGCTCCGCATCCTGACAGTCCGAACACAGCCGCCGCAGCGGCAAGTAACGCAATCAGCCTGTTCCTCATCAGTATCCTCCGGCCGCCGGGACCTTCTGTCTTCTTCTGTCCCGGCAGGTATTTTCATTCTCTTGTCCGGCTGTGCCAGAGGCAGCCGTCCGGCGGACGTCCGGCATTCCCGTCCCCGGTTTTTCCTTCCGGCGGGCGGCCGCAGACGGACTTCCGCGTCCCTTATTATATTCCCGCCGCTGTGTCCATATTGTGAAAAAAAACGGAAGTTGTTATGACTCTCCTTTTATGATAGAATACCACATAAATTGACAGGCAACATGATTTGTTTCACATATTTCAGCGACAGAATGAGGTTCGGATGAAAACTGCGGTTATTACCGATACCAACAGCGGCATGACGGCCGCAGACGCCGAGGAGCACGGCATTCTTCTGATGCCCATGCCGGTCATCATCGACGGCAGGGAGTACAAGGAGAACGTCAATCTCACTCCGGAGCAGTTTTACAGCATGCAGGCGGCCAACGCCGAGATACAGACCTCCCAGCCTTCCGCCGGCGACGTGATCGATCTGTGGGAGAAGACGCTCAGGGATTACGACGAGATCGTCTATATCCCCATGTCCAGCTCCCTCTCGGGATCCTGCCAGAGCGCCGCTCTCTACGCCGGGGACTTCGACGGAAAGGTACAGGTGGTCGACAACCAGCGCATCTCCGTGACGCAGCGCCAGTCCGCCCTGGACGCCAAGGCGCTGGCGGAGGGAGGCGCCTCCGCGGCGGAGATCCGCCGGATTCTGGAGGAGACGAAGGCGGAGTCCCACATCTTTATCATGGTGGACACGCTCAAATATCTGAAGCAGGGCGGACGCATCACGCCGGCCGCGGCCATGATCGCGGGCGTGCTGAACCTGAAGCCGGTCCTGCAGATCCAGGGCGGCAAGCTGGACGCCTTCGCCAAATGCCGCGGGATCAAGGCGGCGAAAAAAATCATGAAGACCGCTGTCCTCGACGCGGTCACCAACGAATTCGGCGGCGTCTCCGGCGACAGGACTCCCGGCGCCTGGATCGGGCTCGCCCACACCAGGAATTTCGAGGCCGCCGAGGAGTTCCGACGCGAAGCCTGCGAGCTCTTCCCCGGATTCGACGTCCACGTGGACGAGCTGCCGATCAGCATCGCCTGCCACATCGGCCCCGGCTCGCTCGCCCTCACCTGCACGAAGGTGCTCGAGGGAGGCTGCTCCTACTGACCGGCCGTCCCCATCTCTCTTTTTCGGTGTTGTCAAAAGCGGTCCGTCTCCTGGGGAGACGGGCCGCTTCTTTCTGTCTTTCTCTTTTTTTCCGATCAGATATTGATCAGCTTTTCATTCTCACTCCGGCTCAGTTGTTGATCAGCTTGTCATTTTCACTCCAGCTGTAGAGGGAGCGGATCTGCTTTCCGATTTCCTCCGACGGATGCTCCGCGGCCTTTCTTCTGAGGGCCTTGAAATGGGCCTGTCCGCCGGCGGGGCTCATGTCGAGCAGGAAGTCCTTCGCGAAGGTTCCGTCCTGGATATCCGCGAGGATCTTCTTCATGGTCTCTTTCGTCTCGGCCGTGATGATCTTCGGGCCGGTGACGTAGTCGCCGTACTCGGCGGTGTTGGAGATCGAATATCTCATGCCCGCGAAGCCGGACTCGTAG
>CACYDL010000278.1 GCA_902773195.1 uncultured Lachnospiraceae bacterium | reverse complement strand
GCGGACCGGGGCGATGTCGCCGTAGGTCTCCTCGCGGGACAGCAGGACATCGATCTGCGGGTGGCCCTGCGAAGCGGCGGCGAGCAGACGCGGCAGGCTACGGTAGGCGTCCGGCCCGGCCACGACATCCACCTTGCCCGACTCCAGGAGGGCGTCCTTGAGCCGCTCGGCCATGCATCCGAGGATGCCCACGAGCACGCCCGGACGCTTCTTGCGCTGGAACTGGAACTGCTCGATGCGGCCCCAGATCCGCTGCTCGGCGTTGTCGCGCACGGAGCAGGTGTTCGCGAGAATCACGTCGGCTTCGCCCATGTCGTCCGTGCGGACATAGCCTTCCCGGCCAAGCAGGGAGAAAACGACCTCGGTGTCGGCCACGTTCATCTGGCAGCCATAAGTTTCGATGTAGAGCTTCTTCATACGCGGGACAAAGATAGTGGTTTTCGGGATTAAACGTTTAATTTCACGGCGGAAAGGGTTTTTATGCGTTATTTACGTTTTTTGTCCGTATCCTTGCCGCGCTATGAAAATCAAGGACCTCGACGCGGCGGAGCGGCCGCGTGAAAAAATGCTCTCCCGCGGCGCCGGGAGCCTCAGCGACGGCGAACTCCTCGCCGTCCTGCTGCGAAGCGGCAGCCGCGAAGCCAGCGCGCTCGACCTCGCGCGCCGGCTGCTGGGCCTCGCCGACGGCCGGCTCAGCGCCCTGTTCAACCTCCCCCCGGAGCGGATGCTGTCCCTTCCGGGCGTCGGCCCCGGCAAGGCGGCCAGCGTGATCGCCGCCTTCGAACTGGGCCGCCGCTTCCTGCACGAGGAGTTCTCCCTCGTCAAGAAGCCCCTGCTCACCGCACGGAGCGTGTACGAGATGATGATCCCGAGCCTCAAGGGCCTGCGGCACGAGGAGTGCTGGGTGCTCTTCCTCAACGACCGCAACTACCTCGCCGGCAAGGAGAAAGTGACGTCAGGCGGGGGCAGTTCGACCGTCATCGACGTCCGGCAGGTGATCCGGGCCGCCCTGGACAAGGGGGCTTCCGCCATCATCCTCGTGCACAACCACCCCAGCGGGAATCCCACCCCCAGCCCGGCCGACATCCGCCAGACGGATGCTGTCCGCAAGGGCGTCGGCGCCGTGGGGCTGGACCTGCTGGACCATGTCGTCGTGGCCGACGACAGTTTTTTTTCCTTCTCCGATGATCGGATGTACCGGAATAATGCATATCTTTGCGAGCCATGCACACGCACGAAGAAGACCCCGTCGCCCTGATGCAGGAGCACGGCGTGAAGCCTACCGCCAACCGCATCCTGATCCTGCGAGCCCTGCTCGGAGCGGGTCGTCCGTTGTCCATGACAGAAATCGAGACCCTGCTGGAATCGGTGGACAAGTCTATCATCTCCAGGACTTTGTCCGCTTTCCGCGAAGCGCGGTTGCTGCATGTTCTGGCGGACGGCAGCGAGAGCGTCCGCTATGAAGTCTGCCACTGCGCGTCCGAGGCTGAGGACACCGACCGCCACGTACACTTCCATTGCACGCACTGCGGACGCACCTTCTGCCTGGAGGAGATTCCCGTCCCCGCGGTGTCCCTGCCCGACGGCTACCGCGGCGACCACGTCAATTTCGTCGTCGAAGGGATCTGCCCGGCCTGTGGCGGAAGATAGAATCAGTCCTCCCCCGCCTTCAAGGCTTCGATCATCGCCTTGGCACGCCGGATGCGCGTCCGGACGGTGTTGAGTTCCATGCCCAGCTCCTCGGCGATCTCCTTGTATTGAAGGCCGTCCAGCAGACGCATCCGCGCCACGCTTCGATACAATTCCGGAAGGCCGCTTACGTAGCCTTCCAGTTTTTCTGCATCCTCCTCCTCGACAATCTGCTCGAGCGGCGTCGCCGCCTCGTCGCCGATCGTGTCGAGGATTTGGCCGTTGTGCTCATTCTCCTTGTCCAGCGAGACCAGGCGGCTCTGTGCGCGCGTCTCCGCGTCGATGGTGTCGAGTGCGGTGTTGCGCGCGATCCGGCGCAGCCAGGTCGAAAACTGGCTCCGGGCGGGATCGAAACTGCGGATCTGCCGGAACGCCTTCTCGAAACTGCGCGAGCAGATGTCGTCTATGTAGAAATCGTCGAGGTGC
>CACYDL010000277.1 GCA_902773195.1 uncultured Lachnospiraceae bacterium | reverse complement strand
GTATTGACGGATCCGCCGATCGCGGATTCCGGGGAGAGCTCGTCGCAGAGGAGGCTCATCGCCTGCTTGTCAGGCATCGTGACATTCCACCCGGATACGTTATCCCGGCGGAATTCCGCGACCGCCTCGCCGAGCTTATCCGGGAGGACCTCGCGGAGGCCGTATGAGGCGGCTACGCCCGTCTTCTCAAATGAGAGGTTCATCATCGCGGGCGACAGGCTGTGGGCGACCGGGGAACCGATCAGGTAATACTGCTGCATGGGAGCACCTCCTTATCCTGGCTGTCAATTCATTTTATCACAGCACACGGAGAAGCGAAAAATGGTTTTTGAAGCAGATTTTAACAGGACCGGCGGAATTCCGCTGATCGCGGTTCCGGTCATGCCGGACACTGCTCAGGGGATCGCGGACCTCATCCTGAGGGCAAAGGAGACGGGGGCGGACCTGATCGAGTTCCGGGCGGACGCGCTGTACCGGGACGGGAGCGGGCCGGATATCAGGGCACTGTCGGAAAAAGTCAGGGAAGCCGCGGGAGAAAAGCCCGTCCTCTTTACGCTGAGAACGTCCGCGGAGGGCGGCTTCTTCAACGGGGATGACGCCGGATACGGCCGCCTTGTCGCTCGGGCCGCGGAGAGCGGCGCCTTCTCATGTGTCGACATCGAGCTTCGGAGGAGCGGTGCGAAGGAGCTCCTCTCCCTGGCGCACAGCCGCGGAGTAAAGGTGATCCTCTCGAATCACTCGTTCGCCGGAACGCCGTCGTTCCCGGAGATCAAAGGGATCCTCGGTGAGATGGAGGAGATGGGGGCGGACGTCGCCAAATGCGCGTACATGCCCGTAAAAAAGAGCGACGTGTTCGCGGTGACGGCGGCCTCCGCCTGGGCGAAGAGGAATCTTCGAATTCCCTTCCTCGTCATTTCCATGGGGGAGGCGGGCGCTGACTCCCGTCTCTTTGGCGAGACGTTCGGCTCCTGCATGACGTTCGGCTGCCTGCCCGGGGAAGCCAGCGCGCCCGGACAGATGGAGGTCCCGGTTCTGAGGGAGAAGCTGGAGGAGCTTCACGCGAAGAGGCAGAGGGGCGGCTTCCTCTTCCTCACAGGCTTTATGGGGACCGGAAAATCCGCCGTCGCGAGTTCCTTAAAGGCAGCCTTGAAACTGCCGGTAATTGAGATGGACAGGCAGATTGAGAGCAGGGAGGGACGCCCGATCCGGGAGATCTTCGCCGCGTCGGGGGAGGAGTATTTCAGGGACCTCGAGACGGAACTGCTCGCGGGGCTTTTCAGGCGGGAACCCGCGGTCGTGTCCTGCGGAGGCGGCGTGGTGCTGCGCGAGGAGAACGTCGCGCTCATGAGAGCCCTTGGGACGACCGTGCTGCTCGAGGCGTCCCCGGAGACGCTGTACGGGCGTCTCAGCGGGAGGGCCGGGAACCGTCCGAATCTCAGGGGGAGGATGTCGGTCGAGGGCATAGCCGACCTCATGGAGAAGAGGAGGCCGTACTACGAGCGAAGCGCGGATATCAGAATCCTGACCGACGGAAGGCCGGTCCGCTCGATCCGCGATGAACTTTCCGGTTGCGTGAAGAACGGATTTATTATAGAATAAACGATAGACTTATAGGGAGGATTTGATCTATGATTGCTGCAGGTGAATTTAAAAATGGCCTGACCCTTGAAATCGACGGCCAGGTAATGCAGATTCTCGAGTTCCAGCACGTCAAACCGGGAAAGGGAGCGGCGTTCGTCCGCACGAAGATGAGAAATGTCATCAACGGCGGCGTGGTTGAGAAGACGTTCAGACCGACAGAGAAGTTCCCGGCGGCGCGTATCGACCGCAAGAATGAGCAGTACCTTTACAATGACGGCGATCTGTATTACTTCATGGATCCCGAGACCTTCGACCAGGTCATGATCAACAAGGACATCATCGGCGACAGCATGAAGTTCGTCAAAGAGAATGATGAAGTCAAGGTCGTTTCCTACAACGGAAGCGTCTTCGCGATCGAACCGCCTCTCTTTGTTGAACTCGAGGTCACGGACACCGAGCCGGGATTCGCGGGCAATACCGCGCAGGGCGCGACGAAGCCGGCGACGGTTGAGACCGGTGCGACGATCCAGGTTCCGCTGTTCGTCAATATCGGTGATAAGGTCAAGATCGACACGAGAACGGAAGAGTACCTTTCAAGGGCGTAAAAGAGATGTCTCCCTTCGGGGAGACATCTTATTTTTTTAGCATTTCCAGTTTTTCCTGCGATTCCGGGTTTACGGTCTGCGGCTCTGCCTGAAGCAGGGCTATAGATGATGCGAAAAACCGGTGTGGCACGGGTTTCCGGTGCTTTGCGCGCGGATGTCCGTGCCATTTTTCTGTAATGGCGCGAAAAAGCGCAGGGAGGCTTTTTATGACGAGAGAGGACTTCAGCGGAAAAGTGGTGGAAAAACTGAAAGAACTGGTACTCGACGGCGTCGACGTCAGGGTGCACGCGGTGCCGAAGAACAACGGGATCGTGCTTGACGCAGTCACGATCATGACGCCGGGGCAGGAAATTGCCCCGACAATCTATCTCGAACCGTATTATCGGGAATACTGCGGGGGGACGCCTGTTACGGAGATCGCGTCGGAGATTCTCGCAGCGAACGGGGAATTCTCTGTCTGCGACCTGATCACGCCCGGGATCCCGGCGGGATATGAGGACGTGAAGGAGAGGATCAGGTACAGGCTGATCAATTACGGGATGAACAGGGAGATGCTTGGCGGCATGCCCCACAGCCGCTTCCTCGACCTCGCGAAAGTCTATTATTATACGATGGATGTGGGGAGTGACTGCACCGCGACGGCGGCGGTCAGCGGTTCCGATCTCAGGCGGTGGCAGGTATCCGAGGAGGACCTGGAAAGACAGGCCGATAAGAATATGAGGGCCGCAGAGCCCGCCAGGATGGAATCCATGCAGGAAACCCTGAACGCGCTTCTCAGGACAAGCCCGGAGGCCCAGGTTCCGCTTATCCAGGAAGACCCGGTGCAGATGTATGTCCTGACGAACAGCAGCCGCCGCTACGGGGCGGCATGCATGCTGTACGAGAACATCTTTACGTTTATTTCCAGAGATCTCTCCCAGGACTTCTTTATCCTGCCGAGCAGTATCCACGAGGTGATCCTCCTGCCCGATACGGGGGAGTTCTCAGCGGATACACTGAGGGAGATGGTGACGGAGATCAACAGGGAGCACGTGATGCCTTTCGAGGTGCTGTCGGATAACGTCTACCACTACAGCGGGAGAGACCGGTCGCTCGAGGTGGCGGGTGCCCGGTACCGCTGAGAGGCGGGGCGGCGCAGGGCTGTAGAAAACGTCGGGACCGCCGAGGCGGTCATCGCGGAATAATGAGATCACCCGGGCATCGCCCTGCTGTCCCGAAATTTCCGTGATACTGCGATATCATAAAAAAAGTACTTGCACGCATCCTCAAAAAGAGGTATTATAGCCTTTGTTACGGGGATGTGGCTCAGTGGGAGAGCATTCGGTTCGCATCCGAAAGGCCGTGGGTTCGAATCCCATCATCTCCAGATTAAAAGAAGGAACGAGGATAACCCTCGTTCCTTCTTTCCATTATGGAGCTGTGCTCTTTTCACAGCCCCTGTGGATCATGACGGGCAGTAGTGGTTGTCGAACTCCTCGCCTGCCTCAAACCACTCACCGCAGTCCCAGCAGTACTGCAGATTTCCTTCGCCTTCCTG
>CACYDL010000276.1 GCA_902773195.1 uncultured Lachnospiraceae bacterium | reverse complement strand
GTTATCGAAGTGGTCATAACGAGCCGCACTCGAAATGCGGTCGTCGGGTAACCGGCGCGAGGGTTCGAATCCCTCACTCTCCGCGATATAAAACCCCGAAAGAGCAGTTTTAACGGAACATGCTTCTTCGGGGCTTTATTTTTGTCTTTTTTGTGTTTCGGGCCGCCCGCATCCCCAATCGGGGGCCCGGTGTGGTATACTAAGGGGGTGCGGTGAAACCTGCCGCCATGCGGTCCCTCAAAGGGATACGAATCCGAAAAGAATCCGAAAAGGAACAGAGCCAAGATGAACAGCAGAGACGCGGCCACCTACGTCAACATCGAGATCCGGGATGTGGACGGTGAGAGCGCTAAGATATACGGCGAACACCTGGACAGAATGCGCACCGTGATGCACGGCATTTTGAGGAGGGTGAATGACTTCCGCGCGGGAGTGAAGGCGAGAGGGCTTCAGGATCCCGTCGACCACTGCCTCGCGCGCATCAAGACGGATGCGAGTGTCCGCGAAAAATGCGTCCGCAGGGGCCTCGCCCCGACCACCGCGAACGCCCTCTTTGAGATCAAAGACGCGATCGGCGTGCGTATCGTCTGCCCGTTTTTAAACGATGTCTACCTGCTGCGGAAGTACCTGGTCGGTATCGACGACTACGAGATTGTCCTCGAGAAAGACTACATCCGCCACGCGAAGCCCAACGGCTACCGGAGCTTCCACATGATCCTCCGGGAGAAGTCGGGCTACTACGCGGAGATTCAGATCCGCACGGTATCCATGGACTCCTGGGCGGCGCTCGAGCACCAGCTGCGCTACAAGAAGAACCCGGGGGTAAACGACGCCCTCATCGCCAGCGAACTCAAGCGGTGCGCGGACGAGCTCGCCTCGACGGACGTCTCGATGCAGACCATCCGGGACATGATCCGCGGGGACAGCATCTGAAGCTGCAGTGACGGCATCCAAACTGCAGGAACAGCATTGATCCGCGGGGACAGCATCTGAGCTGCGGATAACTATAACAGAAAGACGGTGATTCTTAAGATGAAACTTCTGCTGGCTGAGGACACGCGCGACATGAACCGCGCGCTCACGGCGGTCCTTACACACGAAAAATATGCGGTCGACTCCGTCTTCGACGGACAGGCGGCGCTGGACCACATTTTAAACGACAGCTACGACGGCATCATCCTCGATATCATGATGCCGAAGATGGACGGCCTGGAGGTGCTCAGAAACCTGAGAAAGCACGGCATCGTGACGCCGGTGCTTCTTCTTACCGCCAAGGCCGAGGTCGATGACCGGGTCAACGGCCTCGACGCCGGGGCCGACGACTACCTGACCAAGCCCTTCGCGATGAAGGAACTCCTCGCCCGCGTGCGCTCCATGACGCGCCGCAGGAACGAGTACAGCGGAAATGAGCTGACCTTCGGCGACCTCACCCTTAACGCCGGGCAGCTGGAGCTCGTCTCGGCGAACTCGGTGCGCCTGTCGGGGAAGGAGTGCGATCTCATGCAGCTGCTGATCCTGAACGCGGGCCGGGAGCTCCACACGGACTATCTCCTCGAGCAGGTCTGGGAAAATGAGCAGGACGCCCAGTCCGACACGGTCTGGCTGTACATTTCCTACCTGAGGAACAAGCTGAGGGCAGTCGATTCCGGCGCCCGGATTGTCGGGGAGAAGGGGGAGAGCTTTATTATCATTTCCTCGGAGGACCGCTCCGCGGACTGACAGGGGAAAAAGCTCCGCGGCCCGGCTGCGGACGTTCGCATTGACCTCATATCCGCCCGGTAAAAAGGACTGTACATGAACACAAGATCCATCCAGAACCTGAGACGAAAATTTATCTTCATGTCGATGTTCGCCTATCTGGCCGTGATCCTGTTTGTCGGCGCCTGCATTAACATTTCCAATATGTTCGTGACCGGAAGACAGATCAACGACGCGCTTGAACTCATGCTCGAAAGAGAGATCGAGAACGCCAATGAGCACGCGGCAAGCGAAAGCCAGGCCGCCGCGGCCGACGATGGGCAGAACGCCGCGTCAGAGGAGAGGCGGGAGGAGCGGGAGAACAGCCTGGACGCGCTTTCTTCGGAATTCCGCTACTCGGCGCGCTACTTTACGGCGGCCTTCAGCGAGGAGGGCGAGCTCACAAACCTGAATACATCCCGCAGCATGCGTCTCACAAAAGAGGAGGCGCAGGCCATGGCCGCGCGCGCTTACGAGCGGGGCAGGGACAGCGGGAGAGACTCCTATTTCTACTATCGGACGGGCCTGGACGTCAAGGGGACCACACATCTCGTCTTCCTCAACTGCGCCTCCATGATCCTGTCCAATCTGCGGATTCTGTATATCACGCTTCTCATCGGTGCAGCCGGCATGGTCATATCGCTGGTTCTGCTGTATTTTCTGTCCTACCGCGTCATTCAGCCGGAACTGGAAAATGCGCGCCGCCAGAAGCAGTTCATCACCAACGCGAGCCACGAGCTGAAGACGCCGCTCGCTGTCATCCGGGCCAACACCGAGATCGAGGAGATGATGAACGGGGAGAGCGAGTGGACCCGCTCGACCATGCGGCAGGTGGACCGCCTGAGCGGCCTCGTCCA
This sequence comes from uncultured Lachnospiraceae bacterium, assembly GCA_902773195.1. The sequence continues at coordinate 585 of CACYDL010000276.1, read as the reverse complement.
GAACCTGGTCATGATCTCAAGGGCGCAGGAGCGGGAGGACCGCAGCGTCATGACTGCCATCGACGTGTCCAAGAATGTCGAGGAGACCGTCAGGCCCTTCGAGTCCCTCGCCCAGCAGGAGGAGAAGCAGCTGATCATCGACATCATGCCGGATATCCATATGGTCGCCGACGAATCCAAGATCCGTCAGCTCGCCTCGCTCCTCATCGACAACGCGTTCAAGTACTGCGATGAAAAAGGGAGGATCCGGGTGCAGCTGGATACTCTGAAGAAGGGGAAGACGGTGCGGCTCATTTTTTCGAATACCTTCGCGGAGGGCGCCGGCGTCAACTACAGCCGCTTCTTCGAGCGCTTCTACCGGGAGGACGAGTCCCACAACGTGGACAAGGGCGGCTATGGCATCGGTCTCTCCATCGCCGAGAGCATCTGCCAGCAGTACGGCGGCAGCATCTCTGTCTCGTGGAAGAACGGGGAGATCGCGTTTACGTGCCTTCTCACCTGACGGCGCGGGACGTATTGTTAGATGAAAAACAGACACCTGGCCGGCGCGGAAGCGGATCGGTCAGAGAACAGAACAGAAACAGG
>CACYDL010000275.1 GCA_902773195.1 uncultured Lachnospiraceae bacterium | reverse complement strand
CTCTATGTGAACGGCAGCTACCTCACCCGCATCTTCCGCAAATACAACGGCTGCACGCCCCTGGTCTACCACAACCGGGTGCGGTGCGAGGAGGCGAAAAAGCTGTTGGAAAACCCGGATCTGAGCATCTCCTTCATCAGCGACGCCGTGGGCTACGCCTCCTCCTCCCACTTCTCCCGGGTATTCCGGGAGCTCACGGGCGTGACCCCCTCGGCTTACCGCGACGGGCCGCGGCCGCAGCCGGACGGCGGCGAAGAACCTTAAGAACAAAGGGGGACAAAGGTTCCTGTGATACAAAAAGCGCGTCTCCTTCATCGCTCTGCGATGAGGAAAGCGCGCTTTTTCGCGTTTCTCACTTATGTTCCGCCGCCGGGCGGATCCCGCTGCCGGCCCTGCCGGAGTGTTCCTCCGATCCGGCTGCCGCGCCGGTTCTCTGCCTGCACGATCCCGCCGCCGGGCGGTCACGCCGTCTGGGTCTCCTCTCCCGGCTCCTTCAGCGTCACGTTCAGCTCCGGACCGAGGGGTTTCACAGTGTCGGACGTCTCGTCGTTGGAAACCGCGGCCTGTCCCGTGGCCATGGCGGCCAGGACCGTCTGCGTGTCCACTTCGGTCACGACGGGCATCCTGGCGTACTCCGCGGCCAGGCGGACCGCGCTCTGCGCCGCTCCGCACACGAGCGAGGAGCCTCCCTCGAAGCCCTTGTGCTCCTCAAAGGACATCAGCAGCGACCGGATCAGGCCCTCATAGTTCGGAAGCGCCGAAAACTGGATATTCTCCGAGGAGGACATCGCGTCGAAGCCCACGGTGGCGAAGGGCTTCTGCAGATTCTCGGCGGCCATCCTTACGGCCTCGGCGATCTTCACCCGGTCCGTGATGATCAGCTGGGCGCCGCTCTCATAGTAGTCCTCCGCCTCCTCCATCCGCAGAGGGGACAGCTCGTCGGTGCCGGCAAATTCGGCGGTGAGCGTCAGCGAGTCCGTCGATACGCCGAGGGACCGGGCGGCGTATCCCACGCCGTTCAGGAATCCTTCGTAGTACTCGTCCCCGGCTTCCGTCCTCCGTCCCGAGAACCAGACGATATTCGTGTAGCCCTCCCTGACGGCGGTGCTGCCCGCCAGGAAGCCCATGCTCTTCCGGTCGCAGGTCACGCACTCGGTGTTGCTCCGGATGCTCGATCTGGCGTTTTCGTTCTTCCTCGGCTCACCGTCGACGAGAACGAACCGGACGTCCTTGCAGGCGCTCTGCGCGCTGTAGACGGGAATCTCCATGTCCCCTCCGCAGGCGATGACGTAGGCGGCCCCGTCGCCGGATGCGGCCTTGATCTGGGCTGCCACGGCGTCGTTCCCCGCGGCGGAGGCCGTGTAGGTCTTCCAGGGATAGGCCTTCTCGGAGGCGTAGCTGCTGATCCCCGATTCGAGCGCCGCCACTGCGCCCCCGGAGGCCGTTCCTCCGGGCCCGCACACCAGCGCGTACCTCAGTCCCCCGCTCTTCGAGCCGCACGCGGTAAGCGCGGCGGCGGCCGCCAGAGCCGCGATCACTCCCAGAATCCTGTAAACAGGCGCCTTTCCGCCCAAGGCCGGTGTCTTCATGTTCCGCATCGTATCTTATGCCCTTCGTTACTGTTCAAACAGAACTCTCATCACCTGCGCGGCCGCCATCTTCTGGATTCCGTCCGGATCCTTCAGCGCCGTCCCGGCTCCCGTGACCTTCCATCTGGCCTTCCCCACATAGTTGAGGTAGGACTTGCTCACGGTCCTGGCAGCGTAGGGCCACTCCGGGAAATATTTCTTCATATAGTAGGCGGCGTTCTTCGCGGCGATTCCCGCCGTTCCGCTGATCTGCACTCCCTTCGGGGAGCTGTGGACCAGAAGGACGCTGTCGTCGGAGAACTCTCCCAGCGAGATCCAGACGTGCCCGTCCATGCTGACGACGTCGCCCGGCCGGAAGGTCTGGCTGGCTCCGTTTTTGGAGAGCTCCGCCCAACCCTTGCCCGCGTAGTAGGACGCGACGCCGGTCGACTGCTGGACCAGGTTTTTGTTGCCCTCCGTCTTGTAGAGGGTGTTGTAGAGCACCCAGGCCGCAAAGCCGGAGCAGTCAAGCCCCTTGCCGTAGTCGTAGCGGTACCGGGTGTAGTCGTAGGAATCGGTCGCGTACTTGTTGAAGAACTTCTGCCAGCTGGTCTGATATCCGATGATGGCGGTATCAGTGCCGATGCCTCCCCAGCCGCCGCCCCAGATGTAGAGCGTCCGGCCGCAGGGCACCATGGCGTTCTGCAGATAGGACTTCAGCGTGCGCCGGCCGTTGATCGTGTTCTTGTATTTCCTGTTGGGATTGATCCTGTCCACCTCCGGGTCCTCGACGGAGACCCGGACCAGCCGCCAGTTCTCCCCGCTCATCGCCCGGCTGTAGGTGTGCATGTAGATCGGCGCGTTGTTCGCGGAGGAGCTCCCCTTGACGGTGAGGCACTTCTTCGACATCGCGGACTGGATGATGTAGTAGGACCCGTTCTTAAGGAAATACCACCTCTGTCCGTAGAGGCCTCCCTGGGGCGCCTGTCTGACCTCCGCTCCCTCGGCCGTCGAGTTGCCCTTGATTCCGACCGCCATGTTGCTCTTCAGGCTGATCATCATGTAGGTGCCGCCGACCGACGGTCTGAGGTAGAAGATCTGGGCCTTCGCCTTCTTGTAGGCGTAGGAGACCGCGGGCGCGTATTTGGCCGCGGAGTAATTCTTGATGGTCAGCGAACCCTTCAGATTGCATTTCGGAACAAGGACGTAATAGCCTTCTGAAACGGTTGCCGCGCTCGTAATCGGATCCACCCTGTTCGCGGCGTCTGCCGTGACGGCGGAAAACGGCAGCAGCAGGACAGCGAGTATCGCTGCCAGTCGCAGCAGTTTCTTCATGGTTTTCCCCCTGACATGTGTTTATTTTATTACAACAGTTAACATTAACTTAACATCTTGGCGGCTTCTTTACAAGGGTGAATCCGCGGAAAAGGCGCAACTTATCCGTTTTTTTATCCGATTCGCGGCCAGGACACATAAAAAGCCGGGGCAGATTCCTCAGGAATCTGCCCCGGCGGGTGTGTCAGCTCAGCCCTCAGGCTGCCTTCCGCCGATTATTCCTCGACGTCGGCATACATGAAGTACCAGTAGCCGTAAGCGGAATGCCACATGCCCGTGATCTTGCTGCTCTGCAGCCAGAAGTCGTTGTAATACGCGACCGGGCAGCAGGCGCTTTCGGCCATCATGATGTCCTCGGCGTTGTGAAGGGCGGCGGAGCGCTCTTCGTTGTCAAGCGTCGAACGGGACAGCTCGATCGCGGCGTCGAAGTCGGCGTTGTTGAACTTGCCGTCGTTGTTGCCGTTCTGAGAGTACAGCAGCTCGATCATGTTGGACGGATCCGAGTAGTCTCCGACCCAGCCGTTGCGGGCGATCTCATACTCGCCGTTCCGGCGGGTAGGTGTGAAGCTGGACCACTCGACGATCTCGACCTCGAGGGTGACGCCGATCTGGCCCCAGGCATCCTGCAGATACTCAGCCACGACCTTGTGGTAGCCGGCATCGTTCGTCATGTAGTGAAGAACCGGGAGACCTTCGCCCTCCGGATAGCCGGCCTCTTCGAGAGCCGCCTTGGCGCCTTCGATGTCCGCGTTCAGAGGCAGATACGCCTCGCCGCCGTTGGCCTTCTCCATGAAGTCGCCGCCGGCCGGATCCTTCCAGCCCGGGCCCATGAAGTTCACGGCCGGTGAATAGGTACCCTGCATCAGGGTGTTGGCCACATAATCTCTGTCGATCGCGAGGTTCAGGGCTTCACGGACCTTCGGGTTGTCAAGCGGCTCAACCTGCGTGTTGTAGGAGATGTAGTAGGTTCCGATGATCGGATCCACGTGGAACTCTTCGTTGCCCTCAAGGCTCGGGATATCCTCCGTCGGGACGTCCTTGATGAACAGAACTTCGCCGTTCTGATAGGCGCTGTAAGCCGCGTTGGCATCCTCGATCAGGTTCCAGCGGATGCTTCCGAGCTTGATCGCGTCGGCGTTCCAGTAGTTCGGGTTCTTCTCGGTCAGGATGTAGGAGCTCGGCACCCACTCCGTGATCATGAACGGTCCGTTGGAGATGAAGGTGGACGGATCGACGGCCCAGGCGTCGCCGTTCGCCTCAACGGTCGCCTGCTGAACCGGGCTCAGCGTGGCGAACGCGGCAAGGCTGTCGAAGTAAGAGCAGGCGTTCGAGAGCTCGACCACCAGGGTCTTGTCGTCTTCCGCCGTCACAGCCAGCGCTTCCAGGTTGCCCTCGATCGCTTCGTCGAAGCCCTTGACCATGCCGAGAACCGTGTCGGCGTAGGGAGCCGCGACTTCCGGATCGCAGACGCGCTGCCAGCTGTAGACGAAGTCGCCGGCCGTCAGGTCGCTGCCGTCGGACCACTTCAGGCCGTCACGCAGATGGAAGGTCCAGGTGAGGCCGTCTTCGGAGACGTCCCAGCTCTCAGCCTGGCCGGGGGCGATCTCGCCGTTCTCGTCGACGGTCAGAAGGCACTCGAAGATGTGCAGGATCATGTTGCCGCCGTCAACCGCGCTGTTCAGTGCGGGATCGAGCGTCTCCGGGTTCGGGCCGACCTGAACGGACAGCTCCTTGCCGCCGTCTTCCGCTGCGGAGACGGTCATCGCCATACCGCAGATCGAGGAAACAGCTAATGCCGCGGTGAGTAATGCAGCGATTACTTTCTTTTTCATGCTTCCCTCCTCTAAAAATAAAGTGTTATTTGCCAAGGCAGGCGAACCTGCCATATGCACTAAACTATATCACGACAGCACGGCCGTGTCCATGAGTTTCTGGCACGCGGGGGCGTTCGCAAGGCATTCGCCAGGGTCCCTCGACGGCCCGCGCCAGCGCGGCTGTCGGCAGCTTTTCCTTTTTTGGAAAAGCTTACGCATGGCTCCGTGCCTCCGGCACTCCCGCCATGCTCCCG
>CACYDL010000274.1 GCA_902773195.1 uncultured Lachnospiraceae bacterium | reverse complement strand
GCCTGGAGGAGATCCGCGAGCTTCCCTCGGTGAAGAAGTACGGCGACGACGTCAAGGTCTCCATGTATATGTACGACAGACCGTCGTGGAAGAACGAGGTGTACGAGACCGAGGCCTATTTCCCGACCTGGATCAACAAGGAGAGCGCCGCCCACGTCAAGGCCCTCGTCGACGCCCACAAGGCCCTCTTCGGCGAGAAGAGGATCGGACCGGACAGCCAGAAGGCGCTCCGCGACAGACCGCTCACGGACAAGTGGACCTTCTCGACCAACGGCGTCGCGATCCAGGGCCGCTACGGCATCCCCTGCGTGGGATTCGGCCCGGGCGCCGAGAGCCAGGCCCACGCCCCCAACGAGATCACCTGGAAGCAGGATCTGGTGACCTGCGCCGCGATGTATGTGGCGGCGATCAACCTCTATCCGACGGAAGAGAAGACGGACGACATCACCGAATTCCGCGCCGGAAAGACGAACAACAACATTCAGTAACCGGTCCGCGGACCGGGGCGCCGGAACGGCCGTGCAGGCCGCCGCGGCAGAGGCAGCTGTACAACCACCACCACAGACAAAGGAGCGGATATGGACGCAAAACTTCAGGAGTATATCGATCGTTTAAACAAACTCAATTTCAAGGAAATGTATGAAAACAACTTCTTCCTCACATGGGAGAAGACCGACGACGAGATCGAGGCGGTCTTCACGGTGGCCGACGCGCTCCGCTATATGAGAGAGAACAACATCTCCACCAAAATCTTCGAGTCAGGCCTTGGCATTTCGCTTTTCCGCGACAATTCCACCAGAACGCGCTTCAGCTTCGCGTCGGCCTGCAACCTTCTCGGACTGGAGGTTCAGGACCTCGACGAGGGCAAGAGCCAGATCGCTCACGGGGAGACGGTCCGCGAGACGGCCAACATGATCTCCTTCATGGCGGACGTCATCGGCATCCGCGACGACATGTACATCGGCAAGGGCAACAAGTACATGCATGACGTCGTCGACGCGGTGACGGAAGGCAACAGGGACGGCGTCCTCGAGCAGAAGCCGACCCTCGTCAATCTCCAGTGCGACATCGACCATCCCACGCAGTGCATGGCCGACATGCTTCACGTCATCCATGAATTCGGCGGCGTGGAGAACCTCAAGGGCAAGAAGGTCGCCATGACCTGGGCCTATTCTCCGAGCTACGGCAAGCCCCTCTCCGTTCCCCAGGGCGTGATCGGACTGTTCACGCGCTTCGGCATGGACGTCGTCCTGGCGCATCCGGAGGGATACGAGGTGATGCCCGAGGTGGAGGAAGTGGCGAAGGCCAATGCCGCGAAGAGCGGCGGATCCTTCCGCAGAGTCAACAGCATGGCGGAGGCCTTTAAGGACGCGGATATCGTCTATCCGAAGAGCTGGGCTCCCTTCGCCGCGATGGAGAAGAGGACGGATCTCTACGGCAACGGCGATTTCGACGGAATCGACAAACTGGAGAAGGAGCTTCTCGCCCAGAACGCGACCCACAAGGACTGGTGCTGCACGGAGAAGCTCATGAAGACCACCCGGGACGGAAAGGCCCTGTATCTCCACTGCCTGCCCGCCGATATCAACGACGTCTCCTGCAAGGACGGCGAGGTCGAGGCCTCCGTATTTGACCGCTACCGCGTCCCGCTCTACAAGCAGGCCAGCTTCAAACCCTATATCATCGCCGCGATGATCTTCCTCGCGAAGGAGAAGGATCCCCAGGCGGTTCTGAAACTGCTCGAGGAGAGAGGAGCCGCCCGCTGGCTGAAAGGCTGATATTATGTCCAAGAAAATCGTGATAGCCCTGGGCGGTAACGCCCTGGGCAAAAATCTTCCGGAACAGATGAAGGCGGTCAAGATCACGGCGAAGGCTATCGTCGATCTGATCGAGCAGGGCCACGAGGTGGTGATCGCCCACGGAAACGGGCCGCAGGTCGGCATGATCCAGGAGGCGATGACGGAGCTCGTCCGCTCCGACCCGGAGAAATACATTCACTGCCCGCTTTCGGTCTGCGTCGCCATGAGCCAGGGCTACATCGGGTACGATCTCCAGAACGCGCTGCGCGAGGAGATGCTCGACCGGGGCATCGACAAGGGCGTCGCCACCGTGCTGACCCAGGTCGAGGTCGATCCCGACGATCCCGCTTTCCGGCATCCGACGAAGCCCATCGGCGCCTTCATGACCAAAGAAGAGGCGGACGCCCTGGTGAGAGACCGCGAATACGACGTCGTCGAGGACGCCGGGCGCGGCTACCGGCGGGTCGTCGCCTCTCCGAAGCCCGTATCCATCGTCGAGATCGGAACCATCGAGTCGCTGATCGAGACGGACCACATCGTCGTCGCCTGCGGAGGCGGGGGAATCCCGGTATTCCGCACCAACGGACATCATCTCAAGGGCGCCGCCGCGGTGATCGACAAGGACTTCGCCGCCGCGAAGCTCGCCGAGCAGCTGAACGCGGACGTCCTGATCATCCTGACGGCGGTGGAAAAAGTGGCGGTTCATTTCGGAAAGCCTGACCAGACGGAGCTGTCCGAGCTGACGCCCGCGGATGCGGAGAAATATATCGCGGACGGGGAATTCGCGCCGGGCTCCATGCTCCCGAAGGTGGAAGCCGCGCTGGAATTCGCGAAATCCGGGGAGGGAAGGGTTTCCCTGATCACGCTCCTCGAGAAGGCGAAGGACGGCATCGCGGGGAAGACGGGAACCCTGGTTCACTGCTGAGCACAGAGCCGCGGGACAGGCCCGGGTCCGGCCGGTTGAGAGAGTGTGTAAACAGGGAGGAGACAGGACATGAAGATTATTGAAAACGGAATCCTTGTGACGCCGGACGGTGAGAAGAAAGCTTCTCTGGCATTTGAAAACGGTAAAATCGTGAAAATAGGCGAGATCGTCCCCGGGGAAGGGGACGAGGTCGTCGACGCGTCCGGATGCTATGTATATCCCGGCTTTATCGACGGGCATACGCACCTGGACCTCCCCGTGGGCGGAAACGTCACCGCCGACGACGTGGGCACGGGCACGACGGCCGCCGTGTGCGGCGGGACCACCTGCGTCGTCGATTTCGCGACCCAGTACAAGGGCGACACGCTTCTGGGAGCCCTTCACACCTGGGAGAAGAAGGCGGAGGGGAAAATGCACTGCAACGTCGCCTACCACATGGCGGTGTGCGACTGGAACGAGCGGACCAAAGCCGATCTGCCGGCTCTCCGCGAGGCGGGCGTGACGTCGATCAAGGTCTACATGGCCTATGACACGGCTCTTACGGACGCCGAGATTCTCGACGTCCTGGAATCCGTGAAGCCTCTCGGCTGCATCGTCGGGTGCCACTGCGAGAACGGCGGTCTCGTCCTGGCGCTTCAGAGGCAGCAGATCGAGGCGGGGCACACGGAGCCCTGGGCCCATCCGCTCTCCCGGCCCGCCGAGGTCGAGGCGGAGGCGGTCAGCCGGTTCTGCTATCTCGGCAAGATCGCGGACGCCCCGGTGCACATCGTCCACCTCTCCACGAAGCTGGGGCTCGAGGAGATCCGCAAGGCGAGGAGGAACGGCCAGACGGTCTATGTGGAGAGCTGCCCGCAGTACATGCTTCTGGACGACAGCGTCTACGCGAAGCCCGGCTTTGAGGGCGCCAAATACGTCTGCAGCCCGCCGCTCCGCAGGCAGGAGGACATCGAGGCACTGAAGGAGGCCGTCGTCCGGGGGGAGATCGATACCATCGCGACCGACCACTGCAGCTTTACCTTTGAGCAGAAGAAGGCCGGGACGGAGGATTTCAGGAAGATCCCCAACGGGGCGCCCGGCATCGAGCACAGGCCCGTGGTGATGATGCACATCTTCGGGGAGACGCTCGCGCCGGCGGATTACTGCCGCCTGATGAGCGCCGGCCCCGCGAAGCTCTTCGGCATGTACCCGAGGAAGGGAGCGCTCCTGGAGGGCTCCGACGCCGACATCACGGTCTGGGACCCGCAGGTTTCGTGGACCATCAGCGCCAAAAACATGCACCAGAATCTTGACTATACGCCCTACGAGGGCCTCGGGGTGACGGGAAGGCCGCGCTTCGTCTTCGTAAACGGCATTCTCGCCTCGAAGGACGGAGAGCCGACGGACGCTCTGGCGGGAGAGTTCGTGAGACGGTGACGGAAGCCCCGAAAAGACAGTGAAATCCGGGGAAGGGGCGCCAAAGGCGCCTGTCCCCATGGCAGAGACAATAGCGGAGGTTACATGATGAGTAAAAAAGCACTTCACACGGACAACGCTCCCGCGGCGATCGGACCCTATTCACAGGCCGTTCAGGCGGGGAACACGATCTATGTATCGGGACAGCTGCCGATCGACCCGGCCACGGGCGGGTTCGCCGGAGAGGACGCCGCCTCCCAGACGAGACAGTCCCTGACAAATATCCGCCATATTCTGGCGGAAGCCGGCGCGGATATGGGGAACGTCGTCAAGACCACCGTCCTGCTGGCCGACATCGCGGATTTCGGCGCGATGAACGAGGTGTACGCGGAGTTCTTCGAGGCGCCGTATCCCGCGAGAGCGGCGTTCCAGGCGGCGGCGCTTCCCAAGGGGGCGCGGGTCGAGATCGAGGCCGTCGCGGTGATCTGACGGCGTTAGATGGTTGATTTGGATGCAAACTGTAGTATAATACAGTTAACATTGCAGCACGACCCGGATTGCCGTCCGGGGGCACACGGAAACAGGAGGTATGCAAAATGAAAAAATGGTTGGTTCTCGCACTTGCATCGGCAATGACAATGTCTCTGTGCACGGCTGTCACCGGCGCGGATGAGGCGCCCGATCTCTCCGACAAGAAGATCTGCCTGATTCTTCCGGGAAGCATCGACGACCAGGGCTGGAACGCCACGAACAACGCCGGCGCAAAGGCGGCGGAGGAAGAGCTCGGCGTCAAGATCGACGTCGTGGAGTCGGTTCCCGCGGAAGAGTATGAGTCCACTTTCGTGGAATACGGCGAGAAGGGCTACGATCTGATCATGGCGGCAGGAAGCCAGTTCGACGAGTCGGCGACCGTCGTGGCGCCGGACTATCCGGATTCGATCTACACCGTCATCAACGGCCAGGTCTCTGAGTCCGACAACCAGATCCCCATCTTCCCGAAGGAATACGAAGGCTCCCTTCTCTCCGGAATTCTTGCGGGCTACGCCACGGAGAACGGCCAGTTCGCAGCCATGGGCGGCGAGTCCAACGACCCGATGGTCAAGCTGATCGACACGTATCTCGGCAAGGCCGTCGAGATCGCGAAGGAGAGAGGCTTTGAGGATGCCTCCGCGACGCGCGCTTTCGTGAATTCCTGGACCGACGTCTCCGCGACCAAGGATCTGACGTCCTCGATGATCGACAACGGCGCCGACACGGTCTTCTGCTATTCCAACGAAGGAACCTCCGGCGCGATCCAGGCCGCCCAGGAAGCCGGCAAGACGTTCATCGGATTCTCCGCGAACAAGAACGGCGAGTCTGACTGCGTGTACGGCTCCGTCGAGATGGACTGGCCGAACGTCTATCCGACCATCGTAAACAACGTTCTCAGCGGCACATGGACCGGCTACAACGAGATCGGTCTCGCCGAAGGCGTGTTCAAGGTCGACTACACGGATCAGTGCACCGACGAGTGCAAGGCTGCCATCGACCAGGCGCTGGCGGACGCGGAAGCCGGAACACTTGACTTCTCTCAGTATTTCGGATTTGTTGACAACGCCGAATAAAGCAGACAAGCTCAGCCAGGGGGGGCAGCGCGGGCAACGCGCTGCCCCCCGCTTTAAAGAAAGCATCATCACTGCGCCGCCGCGACGGCGGACGCCTCACAGGGAGAAATTCGCAAATGGAACAGCCTGTCGTCGAACTGAAATCAGTCAGCAAGCGCTTTGCCCGGGTTCTCGCCAACGACAACGTCTCGATCCGTGTAGGAAAAGGGGAGGTCGTCGCCCTTCTGGGAGAGAACGGAGCCGGCAAGAGCACCATCATGAAGATCCTGTACGGACTTTATCACCAGACATCGGGAGAGATCTATGTGGACGGCGTTCTCCGGCACATCTCCTCGCCCCGGGACGCGATGGATCTCGGGATATCCATGATCCAGCAGCACTTCTCCCTGGTGGAGGCCCACACCGTGACGGAGAACATCATTCTCGGGACGGTGAAGGGCAGGGTGAATTTCGAGGAGGAAGAGAGGAAGGTCCAGCAGCTCTCGGATGAGTACGGCTTCGGCGTCGACGCCAGGGCGAAGGTGAGCGATCTTCCGGTGGGAATCCAGCAGAAGGTCGAGATCCTCAAGGCCCTCCACAGAAAGACCAGAATCCTGATCATGGACGAGCCGACGGCGGTTCTGATGCCGCAGGAGATCGGCACGCTGATGTCCTTCGTCAGGAAATTTGCGGAGGAAGGAAATTCGGTCATTTTCATCACCCACAAGATGCGCGAGGTGATGGAGGTGGCGGACCGCATCGTGATCATGCGGAACGGCCGGGTGAGCGGCGAGGTGAGAAAGGACGAGACCGACACGCGGGAGCTGGCCCGCCTCATGATCGGACATGACCTCGAGACCCTCACCAAGGAGGAGCAGGAGGAGGGCTCCCGGGCCAAACGCCTGGAGGTCAGGCATGTATCCGTCGAACCAAAGGACGCGCCGCCTCTTCTGCAGGACATCGACTTTGACATCCGGGAGGGAGAGATCTTCGGGATCGCGGGCGTCTCCGGCAACGGCCAGCAGGAGCTCTGCGAGATGATCTACGGGGCCCTCCCGCCCACGAAGGGAAGCGTCCTGCTGGACGGAGAGGACATCACGGCCTCCGGGGTCGCGGACAGGATCGCGAAGGGAATCGGGTACTGCGCCGCCGACCGCTACCGCTACGGCATGGTGGCGGGCATGACCCTGGCCGAGAATCTGATGCTGAAGGCGAGCTATCTGGGAAAATGGGACCGCCGCGGGATCATCCGCTGGAAGGAAGTCGCGAAGCACGCGGACGAGCTGATCCGCGACTACAGCGTGAAGGCCCCGGATTCGACGGTGACAGCCGGCTCCCTCTCCGGAGGAAACCAGCAGAAGGTCGTCGTCGCCCGGGAGGCCGAGATGGGCAGCCGGCTCGTGATCTTTGACCAGCCGACGCGGGGACTCGACCTGGGCGCCATCCATAACGTCCAGAAGGTCATCCTCAAGGAGAGGAGCGAAGGCAAGAGCGTCCTCCTCGTCTCCACGGAGCTCACGGAGCTCTTCGAGCTGGCGGACCGGATCGCGGTGATGTACCAGGGAAGGCTGATGGGGATCTACAGGCCCTCGGAGCTGACGACGGAGACGATCGGGCTTCTGATGGCGGGCGTCCCGATGGACGAGATCCGGAAGACGGAGAAGGACGGAAAGGAGGGAGAAACAGATGAATGACAGACGGAGTATGGCGGATCTGCTGATCTGGACGGCCCTCGCGTTCCTCCTGGGACTGTTTGTCTGCTTCAGCTTCCTTCCGCTGATGGGAATGAATCCGGTCAGCGCCTTCGTCACGATGTTCGGCGGCGTCTTCGCGGACACCTTCACGATGGGGAATATCCTCGTCAAGATGACCCCGCTCATCCTGACCGGCCTGGC
>CACYDL010000273.1 GCA_902773195.1 uncultured Lachnospiraceae bacterium | reverse complement strand
GCCCGCCTTCTCCACGAGATCGACGACGAGGCGGCCTTCTGCCTCGAGAGCATCTACGGCGGCGACAAGGACAACGCGATCCCGGTCTCCGCGTCGGCCCACATCGTCATCGACGAGGACGACTTCCACGCGGTGGCCAGGGCGGCGGAACGGTTTGAGAAGGACGTGCGCCGCGAGTACAGAGGCATCGACGAGGGAATTCACGTCGGCATCGAGAAGGGGAACGTCCACAAGCTCAACGTCCTCGACGCCGAGAGCCAGGACAGCATTCTGTTCTTCCTGTTCCACGCGCCCCACGGCGTCCGCAAGATGAACGGACTGATCGAGGGCCTGGTGGAGACGTCGTCGAACCTGGGCGTCGTCAGGACCGGAGAGAACGAGTTCGCCTGTACCGTCAACATCCGAAGCAGCGTCGCCACGGCCAGAAAGGCCATGGTCCGCGAGATCTATTCCCTCGGCGCCCGCAGCGGCGGTAACTGCCGGACCAACGGGGAGTACCCGGAGTGGGAGTACCGGAGCCGCTCGGAGCTCAGGGACGTGATGAAGGATCTCTACGTCGAGCTCTACGGGAAAGAGCCGGTGATCAATGTGATTCACGCCGGCCTCGAGTGCGGCATCTTCGCCCAGAAGATCCGGGGCTTCGACGGCGTATCCATCGGACCGGACATCAGGGACATCCACACGGCCGGCGAGAAGCTTTCCATCTCGTCCGCCAGACGGGTCTACGAATATCTTACGGCACTCCTGGCGCGGCTGAAGTGATCCGGGCCCGCCTTCATACAGGAACTGGGCGGAACTGCCTCCCGCAGCCGCAGGGCCTCCACGGCCCGGGAAAACGGTGATTATTTATGGAGATACATCTCTGGAAAGAGCTGCTCGATCCCTATGAGCAGGCGGTCAGTGAGATCCTGACCAAGTTTCAGAACCTGAAGGAGGAGCACAGAAAGAAAAATCTGTATTCCCCCATCGAGAGCGTCTGCGGGCGGACGAAGACCGTCGCCAGCATTCTCGAGAAAATGCAGCGGAAGAACATTCCGTTCGAAGCCCTCGAGGAGGAGATCGAGGATATCGCCGGGGTCCGGATCATCTGCCAGTTCCAGGAGGATATCGAGAAGGTCTCCCAGCTCATCGAGAAGCGGACGGATATGGAAATCCGGAGCCGAAAGGACTATCTCACCAATCAGAAGAAGAGCGGCTACCGCAGCTTCCATCTGATCGTGTGGTACGTCGTCCAGACGATCGGCGGGCCGAAGCGGCTCCAGGTCGAGATACAGATCCGGACCATGGCCATGAACTTCTGGGCCACCACGGAGCACTCTCTCCAGTACAAATACAAGGGGGAAATCCCCGAGTACGTCAGGACCAAGCTGACGAGGGCCTCGGACGCCATCGAGGTGCTCGACGAGGAGATGTCCCAGGTCCGGTCGGAGATCATGGACGCGCAGATCGACAGCCAGATCGAGACGAATCTCGTGAAGGACATTCTTCGCAACATCGAAAACCTTTACCGGCTCGACAACCGGCGGGAGGTCGTCAAGATCCAGAATGAATTCTACCGGATCTTCTCGATGCACGATCTCGACGAGCTTCAGCGCTTCCACAGGCAGCTCGACATCATGGCGGAGGGTTCGAGGGCACAGTCCGTCGACACCTCCGACGGGAGTTATTGATGAAAAAAGCCAGAAAAGGACAGTGGGGATATTTCAACGCGGAGAGGATCCGAAGGATCCTCATGACCGCTGTCATCTTCGGGGCGGCGTTTCTGATCCTGTTCACCAGCGCCGCGTATTTCGGGACAAAGAAAAATATCATGACGGTGGTGGCCATGGTCTGCATGGTACCCGGCGCGATGTCCCTCGTGGGCGTGATCATGTTCGCAATGCGGAAATCGCTTCCGGAAGAGGAGTACCGCGCGCTGTCCGCCCACGAGGGCAGCCTCACCGCCGCCTACGAGATGTACCTGACTTCAAACGAGCAGAACGCGCTGGTGGACTGTATCGTGATCTGCGGCAACGAGGTCGTGGGCTACATCAGCGACGGGAAATCCGATCCGCGCTTCGCCGCCGACCACGTCCAGAAGATGCTGAGGGCAGACGGCTTCCGCACCTCCGTCCACATGCTGACGGACCTGAAAAAGTTTACGGACAGGATGGACGGGCTCAACGAGCACGCCCCGGAGCTGAGAAAGGGACTCTCCTTCAAGCCCCAGCCTGCCTATGAGGGATACGGAAGAGAGGACATGATCCGGCACTGCATCCTTCAGATTTCCCTGTAATTCCGATGAAGAAGCTAACGATCGACATCCGCGATGAAAGCCAGCGTCTGGACCGTTTTCTCGGGAAGTATCTGAAGAAGGCGCCGGCCGGCTTCATCTACAGAATGCTCCGCAAGAAGAATATCACATTGAACGGAAGACGCGCCACCGGGAGCGAGCGTATCGCTGCCGGTGATATTGTATGTCTGTTTCTCTCCGACGAGACCATCGCCGGGTTCGGCGGCGCGGATCCGTCCGAAAAACGGGATGCGGCCGGCGGCGTCCCCCGGGACGCAGGCGTCTCAGGCGGGGAGAGAGCGGACGCCGGCCGCCTGTCGGCCGACGGACTGACCGTGCTTCTTCGGACGGAGGAATTCCTGGCGGTCTGCAAGCCGCCCGGCTGGCTGACACAGAAAGCGGAGGCCTCCGTCCCTTCCCTCACGGAGATCGTCCGGACTCTCCCCGGCATCGGCGGAGAGGACAGCACCTACCGGCCTTCCCCGGCGAACCGGCTGGACCGCAATACGAGCGGCATCGTGCTCTTCGGACTGACGCTCCCGTGCCAGCAGTTCCTCGCGGAACAGCTGCGGGGCCGCGGCCTGCGGAAGGAGTATCTGGCGATTGTTCACGGAAGCTTTGGCACATCGGGCGTCTTTCGTGTATACTATACCAAGGATGAAAGACGGAACCTGGTGACCCTGAGCGATACCCCGGTCGAAAACGGGGGCGAGATGGTCACGGAATTTATGCCCCTCTGCCGCAGCGCCGGCTATACCCTCGTCAGGGCGGGGCTTCTGACCGGGAAATCCCATCAGATCAGGGCGCACCTTTCCCACCTCGGCTACCCGATCGCCGGCGATCCGAAATACGGGGACCGGCGGCTGGACAGCGTCCTTCGGGACAGGTACGGGACCGGCAGACAGATGCTGCACGCGTGGAAGGTGACGTTCCCGGACATCTCCGGCCGATACGCGGCACTCTCCGGCGTCTGCCTCACGGCTCCCGTCCCCGCGGACATGAGGCATCTCATGAACCGCCTGGGGCTGTCCCTGCCGGAGGACTGACCGGCAGGAAAACCGGTTCCGGCACAAAGGACAGAGCGGACGGAGGGCGGAACGAACCGGAAAGCGGCCGGATGATCCGCGGCTTTCCGAACGGTGTGGAGGCGGCTCGCTATGGCGACATGGAATTCCAGAGGCCTCCGGGGCTCCACCCTGGAGGAGCTGATCAATCAGACAATCTCAAAATACCGGGATCAGGGACTGGCCCTCATCCAGAAGGTGCCGACGCCGATCACGCCGATCAACATCGACAAGGAGACCCGCCATATCACCCTGGCGTATTTCGACCGGAAGAGCACGGTGGACTACCTCGGCGTCGTCCAGGGCGTTCCCGTGTGTTTCGACGCGAAGGAGTGCGCGGAGGACACCTTTCCGCTGCAGAACATTCACGAGCACCAGGTCCGCTTTATGACGGATTTCGAGAAGCAGGAGGGCGTCGCCTTTCTCATCCTGTTTTTCACGTCGAGGCAGGAATTCTATTACATGCCCTACGCGGAGATGATGGAATTCTGGAACCGCATGGAACGGGGAGGCAGAAAGAGCTTCCTGATCTCCGAGCTGGATCCCGACTACTATATGGATGTCAGAAACGACAGCTTCCTGCCGATTCTGGACGCCCTGCAGAAAGACCTCAACAGAAGGGAAACACTATGAAAAACCTGATGATCCATACACCGGAGGGCTTCCGGGACCTCTACGGCAGGGAGGTGTCCTGCCGGATACGCCTGACGGCCTCTCTCCGCGAGGTTTTCTCCGAATACGGCTACGCCCCCATCGAGACGCCGACCGTCGAATATTTCGACGTCTTCGGCAGCGACGTGGGGACCACCCCGTCCAACGAGCTGTATAAATTCTTCGACAGGGACGGAAACACCCTCGTGCTCCGGCCCGACTTCACCCCTTCCGTCGCCAGGGCCGTGGCGATGCATTATCCCGCGGAGGCGATGCCCTGCAGGCTCTGCTACGAGGGCAGCACCTTCGTCAATTCCCACGAGTACCAGCTCCACCTGAAGGAGCAGATGCAGATGGGCGTCGAGCTCATCGGAGACGGAAGCGCCGCGGCGGACGCGGAGATCCTCTCCGTCACCTGCGACCTTCTGAAGAGGGCGGGGCTGACGGAGTTTCAGGTCAGCGTCGGGGAAAATGATTTCTTCAAGGCCCTGGCCTCCGATTCGGGACTTGGCGAACCGAAGATCGAGGAGCTGAGGAGGCTCATATCCAACAAGAATTTCTTCGGGGTCAGCGAGATGCTGGAGTCCGAGGAGACCGCTCCGGAGATCCGCGAGGCCTTCGTCCGCCTGCCCCAGCTTTTCGGGGGAAAGGAGATCCTCTCGGAGGCTGAGCGCTGCGCCGTCAATGAAGGGGCGAAGGCCGCCATCGCCAGACTCCGCGACATCGAGACGGCGCTGGCCGGAAGCGGAAACGAGCGCTATATCTCCTATGACTTCGGGCTTCTGAGCAAATATCACTACTACACGGGCATCATCTTCTCGGCCTTCACCTACGGGACGGGCGAACCGGTCGCGAAGGGCGGAAGGTACGACCGCCTTCTTTCCCATTTCGGGGCCGACGCGCCGGCGGTAGGCGTCGGACTTTACATTGACCAGCTGATGAACGCGCTCTCCCGCCAGGGGCTTCTGAAGGAGGAATCATGACATGCGGTACATCACCATCGCCCTGACGAAGGGCCGGCTCGCCACAGAGACCCTCCGGCTGTTCCGGAAGATCGGCATCTTCGCGGAAGGAGCGCTCGATTCGGACAGCCGCAGGCTGATCTTTACCAATGAGGAGCTCAAGGTCCGTTTCTTCCTGGCGAAGGGACCGGACGTCCCCACCTACGTGGCCTACGGGGCGGCGGACATCGGCGTCGTCGGCCGGGACACGATCCTCGAGGAGGGCCGAAAAATCTATGAGGTCCTCGACCTGGGATTCGGCCGGTGCCGGATGTGCATCTGCGGCCCGGAGAGCGCGGCGGAAGCCCTGTCCTCCGGCGACCAGATCCGCGTCGCGACGAAATACCCCAATATCGCGAAGGACTACTTCCTCAACAAAAAGCACCAGACGGTGGAGATCATCAAGCTGAACGGCTCCATCGAGCTGGCGCCCATCGTGGGCCTGTCCGAGGTGATCTGCGACATCGTGGAGACCGGGAGCACCCTGAAGGAGAACGGGCTTTCCGTCCTGGAGGAGGTATGCCCGCTGTCGGCGAGGGTCGTGGTCAACCAGGTGAGCATGAAAATGGAAAACGAGCGCATCAGCCGCATCATCACAAGCCTGAAGGAGGCACTCTGATCTATGAAGATTGACAGACTCACGAAGGAATCCTTCGGAACGATGCAGAAGAATCTGCTGAAGAGAAGCACCGACAGCTACCCGGAGGAGGAGAAAACCGTCGCGGGGATCATCGAGGCGGTCAGAACGGGCGGAGACGAGGCGCTTTTCGGATACGAGGAACGCTTCGACCACGTGAAGCTGGACGCCGGGAGCGTCCGCGTCACCGAGGAGGAAAAGAAGGAGGCCTACGCCCTCGTGGACCCGGCGCTGATCGGGATTATCCGCCGGGCTCTCGAAAGGATCCGCGCCTTCCATGAGCAGCAGAAGCAGAAGAGCTGGTTCATGACAGAGGACAACGGGATGGTTCTGGGACAGCGCGTGACGCCCCTCGAGAAGGTGGGCGTCTACGTCCCCGGCGGAAAGGCCGCCTATCCCTCGTCGGTTCTGATGAACATCGTCCCGGCGAAGACGGCCGGCGTCGGCCGGATCATCATGTGCACGCCTCCCGGAAGAGACGGGAAGGTCGAGCCGACGACTCTCGTGGCCGCCTGTGAGGCCGGCGCCGACGACATCTTCAAGGCAGGCGGGGCCCAGGCGGTCGCCGCCATGGCCTACGGTACGGAGAGCATTCCCCGGGTGGACAAAATCACGGGACCCGGCAATATCTACGTGGCGCTGGCGAAGAGGGCCGTGTACGGCCATGTGTCCATCGACTCCGTGGCCGGCCCCTCCGAGATCACGATTCTCGCGGACGGGACCGCGGACGCCCGCTGCGTCGCGGCGGATCTTCTGTCACAGGCCGAGCACGACGAGATGGCCTCCGCGATTCTGGTCACCACCGACATGGAGCTGGCGGAGAAAGTCAGCGCGGAGACCGACCGCTTCCTTGAGGTACTCTCAAGGCGGGAGATCATCCGCAAATCGCTGGACCGCTTCGGGCACATCCTGGTGGCGGATACCGTGGAGGAGGCGGTGGCCGCGGTGAATGAAATCGCCCCGGAGCATCTGGAGATCGTCACGGAGGAGCCCTTCCTCATGATGACGAGGATCCGCAACGCCGGCGCGATCTTCGTGGGACCCTTCTCCTCCGAACCCCTGGGCGACTATTTCGCGGGGCCGAACCATGTGCTGCCCACCAACGGGACCGCCCGGTTCTTCTCCGCCCTGTCCGTCGACGACTTCATCAAGAAGACCAGCATCATCTACAGCTCGAAGGAGGCGCTGGAGGCGCTTTACGGAGATATCATGAAATTCGCAAAGGCCGAACGTCTGACCGCGCACGCGAATTCCGTCGGGGTACGGTTCGGGGAAGAGGAGACAGGAGAGACATGAGTGAAGGGAGAAAAGCGGAAATTCACCGCGTGACGGCTGAAACGGACGTATTTGTATCCATTGATCTTGACGGACGGGGCGATTACGACATTTCCACGGGGATCGGCTTCTTCGACCACATGCTCTCGGCCTTTGCCCGCCACGGCTTCTTTGATCTCACCGTGAAGGTGACGGGCGATCTCCATGTCGACAGCCACCACACCGTCGAGGATACCGGCATCGTGCTGGGACAGGCGATCGCGGAGGCGGCCGGCGGCAAAAAGGGCATCCGGCGCTACGGAAGCTTTGCCCTTCCCATGGACGAGACGCTGGTGCTCTGCGCGCTGGATTTGTGCGGACGCGCCTGCTACGCCGGGGACGTGGATTTCACCGTCGAGCGGATCGGCGGCTTCGAGACGGAGACGTTCCGCGAGTTTTTCCTCGCCGTCGCGTCCAACGCGGCGATGAACCTCCACCTCCGCCTTCTCGCCGGGGATAACAATCACCACATCGCCGAGGCGTCGTTCAAGGCCTTCGGCAAGGCGCTCGATATGGCTGTTTCCTTCGACCCCAGGATCGAGGATGTGCTCTCAACGAAAGGAAGTCTGGGATGACTGTGAAGCATGAACTGGTCCCCTGCATCTATCTCATGAACGG
This sequence comes from uncultured Lachnospiraceae bacterium, assembly GCA_902773195.1. The sequence continues at coordinate 12,982 of CACYDL010000273.1, read as the reverse complement.
AAGCGCCGTGACGGGCTTCGGGCAGAAAAATCTTTTCGGGCCGGGAGATCCGGCCGGACTCGCCTCGTTCTACTGCGGAAACGGCGCGGACCGGATCCTGGTCTTCGACTTCTCCAACACCGACGGGGAACACGACCGGGCCATCGACTGCCTGCGTGAGATCTGCCGCGCCTCCCTGGTGCCGGTGGCGGCCGCGGGCAATATCCGCCGCCCCGAGGACGTGAAGAAGATCCTGTACGCCGGCTGCCAGGAGGCCGTCCTGAACGGCTCGAAGGACTCCAACCTGGAGATGATGGAGGAGGTCTCGAAGCGGTTCGGAAAGGACCGCATCGCCGTCTGTGTCTCCGACGCGGAGGAATTTGAAAGGAACAGGGACGTCATTGTTCAATACGCCGGAAGAGTGGTGCTGCTCTCCGGAGACGGATCGGATATGGAGGGCGTGACGGAGCTTCCCGTCATCCTCCACAGCAACCACCTCGGCCGGGACGACCTCGCTCCGGTCCTCGGGAGAGGCATCAGCGGCGTCTCCGGGAGCTATGTGAGCAGCCGGGAGACGGACCTCGACGAGGTGAAGGGCTTTCTGCGCCGGGAAGGCGTCGCCATGACCAATCTGGAGTCCGCCGTTCCCTGGAGCGAGTTCAGGAAGAACGAGGCGGGGCTGGTTCCCTGCATCGTCCAGGATGCGGCCACCGACGAGGTGCTCATGATGGCCTGGATGAACGAGGAGAGCTTTGAAAAAACGCTGGCGACAGGCCGGATGAATTACTACTCCCGGAGCCGCCGGGAGCTGTGGCTCAAGGGCGGCACGTCGGGCCATTTCCAGTACGTGAGATCCCTCGCCGTCGACTGCGACAGGGATACGCTGCTGGCGAAGGTGGTCCAGGTCGGCGCCGCGTGCCACACCGGCAATAGAAGCTGCTTCTATACGCCCCTGTGCCGGAGCGAGGCCGCGGAGACGAATCCCTACCGCGTCTTTGAGAAGGTGATGAATGTGATTCTCGACCGCCGGGAGCATCCCAAGGAAGGCTCCTACACCAATTATCTCTTCGACAAGGGCATCGACAAGATCCTGAAGAAGGTCGGGGAAGAGAACACCGAGATCATCATTGCTGCGAAAAACCCGAATCCTGAAGAAATCAAGTACGAGATCTCCGATTATCTCTATCATCTGATGGTCCTCATGGCGGAAAAGGGAGTGACCTGGGAAGAGATCACGGAGGAACTCGCCCGAAGGTGAAGCATGCAGGAACCCTGTCTTCCGGACCGGATTCTCCTTGGCGTGGAGAAGCCGGCCCGCTATATCGGCAACGAACAGAACAGCGTCGTGAAGAACCGGGACGAAGTCCTGATCCGGTTTGCCATGTGTTTTCCGGACGTCTATGAGATCGGCATGTCCCATCTGGGCATCCAGATCATCTACGAGCAGCTCAACAGGAGGTCCGATACCTGGTGCGAGAGAGTCTACTCGCCCTGGCCGGATCTTTCCGAGGTGATGAAGCGGGAGAAAATCCCGCTTTTCGCGCTTGAGTCGCAGGATCCCGTCAGGGAATTCGATATCCTGGGCATCACGCTGCAGTACGAACTGTGCTATACCAACGTCCTTCAGATCCTTGACCTCTCCATGATTCCGCTGAGGGCGGAAAACCGGACAGAAGAGGATCCTGTCGTCATGGGCGGAGGACCCTGCGCCTACAATCCGGAGCCCATCGCCCCCTTCTTCGACCTTTTTTACGTCGGGGAGTCGGAGACGGTCATGGACGAGGTCGTGGATCTCCGGGCCAGGATGAAGCGGGAGGGCAGAAGCCGCGCGGAGTTCCTTCACGCGGCCGGCAGGATCCCCGGCATCTACGCGCCGGGGCTCTACGAGACGAAATATCTCCCGGACGGGACCATCGCCTCCTTCGAGCCCCTTTTTTCCGATCTTCCCCGCACCATCGAGCGGCAGATCTGCACCGATCTCGACGGGGCCCCCTATCCGGAGAAGCCCATCGTTCCCTATATCAGACCCACCCAGGACAGGGTCGTCCTGGAGATTCAGAGAGGCTGCATCAGAGGCTGCCGCTTCTGCCAGGCGGGAATGATCTACCGGCCCCTCCGGGAGAGGAGCCTGGAGACCCTGAAGCGCTACGCGGAGAAGATGCTGGAGGACTCCGGCTACGAGGAAATCTCGCTGAGCTCCCTCAGCTCCAGCGACTACCGCTTCCTGCCGGAGCTGCTGAACTGGCTGATCGACACCTTCCAGAAGGAGCATGTGAACATCTCCCTGCCGTCCCTCCGCATCGACAACTTCTCCCTGGACGTCATGAGCAAGGTGCAGGACATCCGGAAAAGCTCCCTGACCTTCGCCCCGGAGGCGGGAACCCAGAGGATGCGCGACATCATCAACAAGGGAATCACGGAGGAGAACATTCTCACGGGGGCGTCCTCCGCCTTTCACGGCGGCTGGGACAAGGTGAAGTTCTACTTCATGCTGGGGCTTCCGGAGGAGACGGAGGAGGACCGCAAGGGGATCGCCCATCTCGCCCAGAAGGTATGCGAGGTCTACTATGACGAGATCCCTAAGGAAGAACGGCACGGTGCCATCGACATCACGGTGAGCACCTCCTTCTTCGTGCCGAAGCCCTTCACGCCGTTCCAGTGGGCGCGAATGTACGATCCCTCGGAATATATCGATTTCGCCCACACGGTGCGGGACGAGATCCGGCAGATGAAAAACCAGAAGAGGATCCACTACAAGTGGCACGAGGCGGACGGCACGGAGCTCGAGGGCGTCTTTGCCCGCGGCGACCGCCGGGTGGCCGACGTCATCGAGTGTGCCTACCGGCGCGGGGCTGTCTTTGATTCCTGGACGGACTTCTTCAATTACGGGATCTGGAAGGAGGCCTTTGCGGAGACCGGCGTAGACGTCGGATTCTACACCAAACGACAGCGGAGGGAGGACGAAATCTTCCCCTGGGACTTTATCGACGCCAAGGTGAGCAGAAGCTTCCTCCTCAGGGAATGGAAAACAGCCATCGGAAAGGGAGAGGTGACCCCGAACTGCCGGCAGTCCTGCTCCGGCTGCGGCTCAAGACAGGCCGGCTGCGGCGTCTGCTTCGAGGACAGGAACGGGTGACAGAGGATGAAAATACGAATCCGGTTTTCAAAGACAGGGCCGATCCGCTATGTCGGGCACCTGGATTTTATGAGAACCTTCCAGAAAATACTGAAGAAGAGCGGTCTTTCCGTCATCTATTCCGCCGGCTTCAATCCCCATATGATGCTGAGCTTCGCGGCGCCTCTGGGCGTGGGGGAGGAGACGACGGGGGACTACGCCGACGTGGACTTCGCCTACAGGGACCGTCACGAGATGTCGGAGCAGGAGCTCTACCGTCTCACGGATCTGGGAATCGACAACGACGCCCTGCCGGATCCGCCTTCGCCGGAGGAGCTGGTGAGACTCTTCAACGCCGCCGCGCCGGAGGGTGTCCGGGCGGATGCCGCCGTCAGGGTAGGCCTCATCAAGAGCAGCAAGGCGATGGCCCTGGTCCGCTTCGCCTCCTTTGAGCTGCTGCTGAAGGACAGCTTCGCCGCCGGATACGGCATTCCCGGGCTGTCGGACGCCCTGCGGGACTTCCTTTCCCGGGAGGAGATCCTTCTCCGGAAGAAGACGAAGAAGGACGAACGGGACGTCAATATCCGTCCGCTGATCGCGGAGGCGGAGGCCCACGAAGCGCCCTCCTGCCTGCTGCCGGCCTCGGAAGAATTTTCCGGGAAAAGGGCGGTGCGCCTGGTGTGCGCCCAGGGGAGCAGCCAGAATCTGAAGCCTTCGTCGGTTCTGTCGGCCTTCGCGGAGTATCTGGGCGTGCCCTTCGACCCATGCGGCTTCAGGACCGTCCGGCTTGAGCTCTACGACGGGGACGGGAACACGCTTCTTGAGCTCGGAGATCCGTTCTGACAGGAAGGAAATGGTATGCGGGATCTGATCGCGACCGAAATGACATTTCACGGGAAAAAGATATGCGCCTGCGCCTTCTACGACGACATGCGCCTCTGCGGGCTGAGAGTGACCCGGGAGAAGGAGCCCTCCGTCGTGAGCTTCGTGTACCGCGGCACCGTGGATTCCGTCTCCGCCAACATCGGCGGCGCCTTTGTGGACATCGGGGGCACCCTCGCGTTTCTGCCTCTGGCAAAGCACATGCATGTGCAGGTATCGCAGCCCCTCATGGTGCAGATCACGAAGGACGCCTCGGGCGTGAAGGCGCCGGTGGTCACGACGAACATCCATCTGGACGGACGCTGCTGCGTCGTCTCGTCCTTCCCCGGAAAGCCTTCCTACTCGAAGAAGCTGACGGCGGAACAGAGGGGGATCGCCGAAAAATGGCTCGGCGAAGCGGAGCTTGATGACGAAAACGTCCAGATTCTTGTCCGGACCAACTTCACCAAGGCCTCGAAGGCGGAATTTCTCGAGGAAGTGCGGGCGCTGGCCGGGACGATGAAGGCCGTCAGAGAGAAATTCGGGAAGGCTTCCCGCGGGGACGTCCTGTACCGGCCCCTTCCGTTTTACGCGATGATGTACCGGGACGCCTACCGCAAGCCGGACCGCTGCTTCAGCGACATCCCTGCCTTCGCGGAGGAGCTGGGCAAGGTCTCCGGCCTTCCGGCGGACGGCATCCTTTTCACGCAGGGCTCGCGGGCGCTGAGCCTGGCACAGCTCTACGGACTCCCCGAGGATCTGGAGAAGCTGTCCTCAAAGAGAGTGTGGCTGAAAAGCGGCGCCTATCTCGTCATCGAGAAGACCGAGGCCTTCGTCAGCATCGACGTCAACACCGGGAAATGCTCCAAGGGAAGAATTCCCGAGGAGACGTACCGGAAGATCAATCTCGAGGCGGCGGAGGCGGTGGCCTCGCAGATGTTCCTGCGGAACCTGTCCGGGATGATCCTCGTGGATTTTATCTCCCTGGACAGCGAGGACCACAGGAACGAGCTTCTCGGGACGATGAGGAAGCTCGTGAAGAAGGATCACATCCGCACCGAGGCCGTGGATATCACGCCGCTGGGGATCATGGAAATCGTCCGGCAGAAAGTGAGAAAACCACTTGATGAAGAACTCGGTTTGTGATATTATTCTCTAGTGTGCCGCACGGAGAGGCTGTAAGTCTGCGCGTTTTTGCGCGGCGCCGGATCCGGCGAGTATTGTGAAAGGGAGGTGTAAATCATGTATGCAGTGATTGCTACCGGCGGAAAGCAGTACAAGGTTTCTGAAGGTGATATCATCCGTGTTGAGAAGCTCAACGCTGAGGCAGGCGAAAAGGTCACGTTTGACCAGGTTCTCGCGATCGGCGGAGACGCGTTCAGATGCGGCGATGATGTCAAGGGCGCGACGGTCGAGGCGGACGTCATCCGCAACGGACGTGAGCGCAAGGTGATCGTCTACAAGTACAAGCCGAAGACCGGCTATCATAAGAAGAACGGTCACAGACAGTACTTTACGGCAGTTAAGATCAGCAAGATCAACGGCTGATATGATCATTGTAACAGTATTTCGGAATAACGGTGAGGTCACGGGGTTCCTCGGAAGAGGACACGCCGGCTGCGGGGAGGAAGGACAGGACATCGTCTGCGCCGCCGCGTCGGCCCTCATGATCAACTGCGTGAATTCCATCTCGCAGATTGCCGGAGACGAGGTCGAGGATTCCGCGGAGAGCGGATATCTGGACTGTCGGTTCCCGAAGGGCCTGTCGGCGGAGGGTTCGGTGCTTTTCGAATCCATGCTGCTGGGGCTCCGGATGATCGCGGAGACCTCGGACGCAGAAGGCTCGCCGTTTCTGGAAGTCAGATTTGAGGAGGATTAAGTCATGCTGAATATGAATCTTCAGCTCTTCGCTCACAAGAAGGGTGTCGGTTCCACGAAGAACGGACGCGATTCCAGAGCCAAGAGACTCGGAGCCAAGAGAGCGGACGGCCAGTTCGTCAAGGCGGGCAACATCCTTTACAGACAGCGCGGAACGCACATCCATCCGGGTGAGAACGTCGGTATCGGCGGCGACGACACGCTCTATGCAAAGGCAGACGGAATTGTCCGTTACAGCAGACTCGGCAGAGACCGCAAGCAGTGCTCGATCGAGCTCGTCGAGAAGGATGCTGAATAAGTAACCGGAAGGCTCCGAATCACAAGTGATTTGGAGCCTTTTTTGTTTTTATCGGGAAGGAGACCTCATGTTTCAGGATTTTGCCAGAATTCACATAAAGTCAGGCAAAGGGGGCGACGGGCACGTCAGCTTCCGGAGAGAGAAATACGTCCCCGCGGGCGGACCGGACGGCGGAGACGGGGGACGCGGCGGAGATGTGATCCTTGAGGTCGACACGTCCATGAACACGCTGTTCATCTACAAGCACCGCTATCAGTTCCGGGCGCAGGACGGCGAGCAGGGCGGAAAGAAGCGCTGCCACGGGAAGGACGGCACCGACATCGTGCTGAAGGTTCCCGAGGGCACGATTCTCCGCGAGGAACACAGCGGCAAGATCATCGCCGACATGTCGGGCGGAAACCGGAGACAGATCATTCTGAAGGGCGGCCGCGGCGGCCGCGGAAACATGAATTTCGCGACGCCCACCAACCAGGCGCCGCAGTACGCGGAGCCCGGCAAGCCGGCCATCGAGCTCGACTGCACCCTCGAGCTGAAGCTCGTCGCCGACGTCGGCCTGGTGGGCTTTCCCAATGCCGGAAAATCCACGTTCCTCTCCCGGGTGACCAACGCGGATCCCAAGATCGCCGACTACCCGTTCACCACCATCGACCCGAATCTGGGCGTGGTGGACCTGGGCGACGGCAGGGGATTTGTGATCGCGGATATGCCGGGGCTGATCGAAGGCGCCTCCGAGGGCGTGGGGCTCGGGTTCCGTTTCCTGCGTCACATCGAGCGCACAAGGGTCCTGATCCACATCGTGGACACCGCCTCCTTCGACGGGAGGGATCCCGTGGAGGATATCCGCGCCATCAACCGCGAGCTGGAGCGCTATAACCCCAAAATCATGGAGAAACCGATGCTGATCGCCGCCAACAAGATCGACGTGCGGATGGATCCCGACGACGATCCCGTCGAGCGGATCCGCGCGGCGTTCGAGCCCCTCGGTTTTCCGGTGTATCCGATCTCCGCGGTGACCGGGGAGGGCGTCCGCCAACTTCTCCTTGACGTCCGAAAACTTCTTGATACGAGCGCACCGAAACAGGTATACTATGAACAGGAATACTTCCCGGAGGACGCGGCTGCGTCGTCGGATCTGCCCTACACGATCGGGACGGAGGAAGGCAGAAGCGGAGAGACCGTCTTTGTGGTCGAGGGACCGAAGATCGAGCGCATGCTGAGCTACACGAATCTCGATTCCGAGAAGGGATTCCGTTACTTCTCCCAGTTCCTCCGCCGTTCCGGCATCATCTCCGAGCTCAAGGAGGCCGGCATCGAGGAGGGACAGACGGTGCGGATGTACGGCCATGTATTTGAATTCTATGATGACGAGGCGATGTTTGATGAGTCTGACGAGTAAACAGAGAGCCTATCTCAAGAGTCTTGCCATGACGATGAGCCCGATCCAGTATTTCGGAAAGGCGTCGCTCACGGATGAAAATATCAGAAACGTCGACGAGGCGCTGGCGGCCAGGGAGCTGATCAAGCTGGGCGTCCAGAAGAACTGTGACGACGACGTCCGCGCGATCGCGGAAGCCGTGGCGGAGCGGACCGCCTCGGACGTGGTGCAGGTGATCGGGCGGAAGATCGTGCTCTACCGGCCGGGCGAGGGGGACAGCCGCCGGATCGAGCTTCCGCGCGGTGGAGCGAGATGAATCCCGGACGCGACGCGGTACGGGGCGGAGACGCCCTCCCGGCGGACGCCGGCGCGGCAGAACGGGAGGAACGCGGACGGCGGGTCGGAATCATGGGCGGAACCTTTGACCCGATCCACATCGGCCACCTGATTCTGGGGGAATGCGCCTGGAAGGATTTCGGACTCGACACCGTCGTCTTCATGCCCTCCGGCAATCCTCCCCACAAGCAGGATCGGGCGGGGCGGGCGTCCGGCGCGGACCGGCTCGCGATGACGGCCCTCGCCGTCTCGGACAACCCGCATTTTGAGGTCTCCGATCTCGAGATGCGGATGGACGGCCTGACGTACACCTACAGAACCCTGGAGACGATGAAACGGGAGCGCCCGGCCGACGAGCTCTTCTTCATCATCGGCGCGGATTCTCTCATCGATTTCGACACATGGCGCCATCCCGGAAGAATCTGCGAGCTCTGCACCCTTCTGATCGCGCCCAGGGACCACATCCCCCCTTCGGAGATGACGGAACGGATGAACGCCCTCCGGGAGCGGTACGGGGCCCGGACCGGGAAGCTGTCCATGCACGACATCGATATCTCCTCGAGAAACCTCAGAGAGGCCGTGCGGGATGGGAGATCCGTCCGGTACGCGGTGCCGGACAGCGTGCGGCGGTACATCGGGGAACATCACCTCTACCGGTAAGCATCCCGACGGCGTGCGGCGGTACATCGGGGACCATCACCTCTGCCGGTAAGCATCCCGACGGACATTCGCCTCTGTCGGAGGAGCAGCGGAACGGAACATCAGCCATGCCGGCAGGCAGCAGGGCAAAGCGTCGCCTCCGCCGGCGGGCAGCGAAGCGGAACACCAAGTCTGTCGGGGAGCCGTCCATTGCGGCAGCCGAATCACGAACAGGAAGGTTCAGATGGCAGGAAAAAACTACGAACTTGAAGATATGAACCGGAAGCTCAGCAAGTATATCGATACTAACCGGTACTATCACACGCAGGGGGTTCGCTACATGGCGGCCGCCCTCGCGATGGCTCACGGCGCCGACATCATGAAGGCCGAGACCGCGGGGCTTCTCCACGACTGCGCCAAGTGCATCTCGGATACGAAGAAGATCCGCCTGTGCGACAAGAACGGGATCCGGATCACGAAGGTGGAGCGCAACAATCCGTTTCTCCTGCACGCGAAGGTGGGCGCCTATATCGCGGAAGAAAAATACGGGATCACCGACGGGGAGATTCTGGACGCGATACGCTACCATACGACCGGAAGACCGGGCATGACCGTACTGGAGCAGATCATCTTCATCGCGGATTACATCGAACCGAGAAGGAACAAATCCGCGCGGCTCCCGGAGATCCGGCGGGTCGCCTTCAGGGATCTCGACGAGTGCTGCTATATGATCCTGAAGGATATGCTTCTCTATCTGAATTCCAAAAGCGGGGAGATCGACAGCAACACGCAGGAGGCGTTCCGCTTTTACGAAGAAGTCCATGAGGACAGACGCGACTGATACGACAACTGTACCCATCATCAAGCATCCAATTGGAGGAATGCCGTTATGACAAAGGAAGAGAGCAAAGAACTGGCGGCCGTGGCCGTAAAGGCGCTTGAGGAAAAGAAGGCAGAGAGCATCGAAGTGATTGAGATCGACGAGATCTCACCGCTCGCGGATTATTTCGTGATCGCCAGCGGCACCAACGTCAACCAGACGGACGCGATGGTCGAGGCAGTCGAGGAAAAAGCCGCCCTGGCGGGTTTCGCGCCGGACCATGTGGAAGGACACAGAAACGCGAACTGGACGCTGATCGATTTCAAGGGCGTGGTGGTCCACATCTTTGACGAGGAGGCGAAGGCCTTCTATGATCTCGCCAGAATCTGGAAGGACGGCAGACAGATTGATCCGCAGACGATGGAGCCGAAGGAGACGGCAGAGGAGTGACGGTGAGCTTTGAGATGACCCTCCGGTCCGGGGAGTGCCGGACGGGGTACGGTGAAATGAGGAATCTCTGCGGCGGACGCGGGCGCGCGGCCGCCGTATTTCGATGCGGCGCTCTGTCAGGGCGCAGCTTTCTGTCAGGGCATGGTTTTCTGCCAAGGCGCGGCTTTCTGTCAGGACGCTGCTTTCTGTCAGGGTGCGGCTTTCTGTCAGGGCGCGCCGGTATGCTCCGCTGCGCCGCCGTCTTCGCCCTGCTGCTGGTCTTCGCTCTGGGCCGGAACGTCTCCGCCGACGAGAGCGTCCGAAGAAATATCGCCCACTCCACCTACGCATGGGACTATCTCGATGAGGGCACGAGGCTGATCTATACGCAGCTCTACACGGGCATCGCCGGTCACGAGCAGACATTCCGGATCAGCGCCACCGACAGCGACCGGATCTTTCCCGCGCTGGAGGCGGTCATGGCCGACTGCCCCGAATTTTTCTGGATCGACGGGAGCGCCGAGATCAGCGGAAACAAGCTCCTGGGCATCTGGTCGATTACGCTCGGATTCAACGTCAGCCCGGAGGAGATCGAAAGCGCCCAGTCCGTCATCGACGCCGGGACGGAGGACTATCTGTCCTCCCTGCCGGAGGACGCGGGGGACTACGACAAGGTGCTGGCGGCCTACCGGTACGTCATCGACCGGGCGGATTACGTCAACGGCAGCGCCCAGAGCCAGAACATCCAGAGCGTCTTTCTCTACAGCAGCTCGGTCTGCGCCGGGTATGCCAGGGCCTTCAAATACCTGCTGGATCACGCGGGAGTGGAATGCGCGTATATCGAGGGGACGATCGGAGGAGACGAGAACCAGAGCCACGCCTGGAATCTCGTGAGAATCGGGGACGTCTTCACCCAGGTGGATCCCTCCTGGGGCGACCCGAATTACGGCGCCGACAATACCGACGCGAAAAGACTGGATATTATCTATGACTATCTCTGCTTCACAACGGAGGAAATGCAGCGCTCGCGCCATGTTCCCGCGCATCCCGAGAGAATCCCGGACTGCAGCGACAGGTCCTTCGATTACTACGTGCTGAACGGCTGCTTCTATGAAGAGTACGACAGCGAAAGGATATCCCGCGCCCTCTGGCACGCGGTGGATGAGGCGGAATCCGTCGTTTATCTGAAATTTGCCGGGGATGAGGACTACCGGTCCGCCCTGTACGCCCTGTTCCCGGAGGACGAGGACGCGGAGAGCCTGATCCGGGCGCCGCTCCGGCAGCGCATGGAATGGGACGAGGTCTCCACGATCCAGTACTACTACAGCCACTCCGACGAGATGAGGATCATCAAAATCTACTGGTGATCTGCCGCCGAAGGCGTTCCGCCCCGGAGGGCGCCCGACGGCGCTCCGCCCGGGAGGAGGCACTGCCGGCGGCGCATGTCAGTCAGACGGGGTTCTGCCGGCGGATCACATCAGACGCAGCACTCCGATCACCTTTCCCAGAATCATCAGGTTATCCGTGACGATGATCGGATCCATGTGGTCGTTCTCCGGCTGGAGCCGGACGTGGTCCTTCTCCCGGTAAAACGTCTTCACCGTGGCGGAGTCCCCGACCAGGGCGACGACCATGTCGCCGTTGGAGGCGTTGCTCTGCTGGGCGACCAGCACGATATCCCCGTCCAGGATCCCGGCGTTGATCATGCTTTCACCGTGGACCTTGAGCATGAATATCTGCTGATTGGGAAGATATTCGGCAGGTATGGGGAAGTAATCGGAAATATTTTCCACCGCGAGAAGAGGCTGGCCGGCGGCGACGGTGCCCACGACGGGAACATTCACGATATCCCGCTCCGGGAGGCCGAATTCGTCGTCGATGATCTCGATCGCCCGCATCTTTGAAGAATCACGCCTGATATAGCCCTGCCGCTCGAGAGTGCTCAGGTGGGCGTGCACCGACGACGTCGACTTCAGTCCGACGGCGGCGCAGATATCCCGGACCGAGGGAGGATACCCCTTGGTGCGGGTTTCTTTTTTAATGAAGTCGAGAATCTGCTGCTGTTTCTCCGAAAGGCCTCTGTCCGCCATCATTCCTCACCTGTCGATCTGATCCGTGCCGTGTTTCCGGGTTCCTGTTATTATCAGCATATCATTCACGGAATAAAAAAGCAAAGCATATTTCGAATATTTGTTCGATCGCGTATTGACAAACGTTTGTTCGGGTGATAAGATGATCACCATCAGAGAGAACAAACGTTCGGGACAGGAAAGGCGGATCGGGCATATGAGAAGCGTCGCGGGAGCAGGAAAATACAGTTGCGCGGGCAGAGTCTCCGTGGAGCCGTTCCGCGGCCGCCGCGTGACCGGTCAGAACCATGCATCCGGGCAGAACCGCTCATCCGGACAGTCCCTCGCGCGATCCGGCCGCAGAGATGCCGCCGGCACCGCGCGGCTCATCCGGAGGATCGAGAGGCGGAACCGCGTCAGGCTGATCGCCGCCGTACTGATCGCGGCCGCGGTGACCTTCATCGCGACGTTCGCCGGCATGAAGCTCTCGGAGCGCTCCGCCGGAGCCGACATCTTTTCCGCAGGCGGCGCAGGAAGTCCCGCGATCGCCTACAGAACCGTGCAGATCGAACATGGCGATACCCTGTGGTCCATCGCGGACCGGGAGATGGACGGCCTCTGGAAGGACCGCCGGGAATTCATCCGTCTTGTGAAGAAGACCAACGGCCTCAGCGGGGACGCGATCCACGCCGGCGCCTACCTCTGCATCCCGTTTCATCCTCTTTGATTGTCTGCTATTTCATTGTCCCCGTTTATCTGTCTCTTCCCCAAATACCGATGACAGATATTCCATTCAGGCAGAGGCGCTGCACAGTGCTTCTGCCTGCCTCTGTTTTGCGGGCAGACAGTGCCTCCGTACCGCCCGGCTTTCCTTGCGGAAGCAGAAGAGATGCCGGTCCTGCCGCCCGGTTTCCCTTGCGGAAGCAGAAGAGATGCCAGCCCTGCCGCCCAGAACGGCACGGGGATGCGGCGGAAGCGGAGCCGGGGAGAGACTTCCCCGTGCATTCTCTTTCCGGCTATAGTATAATGATTGAGTCCCGTCGGGGATCTTATCGTTTACATAACAATATTATGTCTATCTGCGGCGGCCCTGTGCCGCGCCGGCCCGACGGCGGCTCAGGCCGCGGGCGCGGGGCGGACGCCCGGACCGCCCGTCCATATGGGAAAACTGGAGATGAACTAT
>CACYDL010000272.1 GCA_902773195.1 uncultured Lachnospiraceae bacterium | reverse complement strand
TGATGCGGACCAGTGTGTGCACCTGGGGGAGGTTCCGGCAGTTGGTGCCGAGGGTCTTCCAGATGTAAGGCGTGGCGTCGAGGCGGACGATGTCCACCCCGTTGTTGCACAGATACAGCATATCCGCGGTCATGTCGTTGAAGACCGTCGGGTTCGCGTAATTGAGATCCCACTGATAGGGATAGAAGGTCGTCATGACGACCTTTCCGGCCTCCTCGCACCAGGTGAAGTTGCCGGGGGCGGTCTGCGGGAATACCTGGGGCACGGTCTTCTCGAACTGATTCGGAATGTCCCAGTTGTCAAAGAAGAAGTAGCGGTCCTGATATTCCTTCTCCCCTGCCTTCGCCCTCTTCGCCCAGGCGTGGTCCTCGCTGGTGTGGTTCATCACGAAATCGAGGCAGATGCTGATGCCCGAGCGGTGGCACTGATCCGAGAGCTCCGCGAGATCCTCCATGGTGCCGAGCTCCGGCTGGACCTTGCGGAAATCGGAGACCGCGTAGCCGCCGTCGCTTCTCCCCTCCGGACTCTCCAGCAGCGGCATGAGATGGAGGTAATTGACGCCCGTCTCCTTCAGATAGTCCAGATGCTCCCGGACGCCCTTGAGGTTGCCTGCGAAGGCGTTGACATACATCTGCATGCCGAGCAGCCCGTTGCTCTTGTACCAGCCGGGAATCGAGGTCCGGATGCGGTCCCACGCGCGGAGAGATTCCGGTCTCGCCTGATAGGAGTCGTGAAGCATCGTGCAGAAGTAGTCAAAGGCCTGCTCGTCGCTGTGGTACAGCTCGAAATACAGCCACTTGAGCTCATCGTAGTGAACCTCCATCCTCTCGCGGAATTCCGCTTCCCAGGTTTTGTCAATCATACAAATCCTCCCTCTCGTTATATATGAATTCTGTTGATACTCACACAATCAGCGGCCGCCGGGGAAGTCCGCTCTCACGCCGCCGGCGTCCCCGGCCGGCGCCCCGGCCGTCTCCCCGCTCAGACGCCAGGTTCTGTCTCCCCGCTCAGACGCCGGGTTCAGACGCCCCGCTCAGATGTCGCGCTCAGACTTCAGGTTCAGACCGAGCCTCTCCGCAGAAGCTCGAAGCCCAGGCGGATATCCTCCGGAGCGCTCTTTTCCGGCGCGGCGGCGATCTCCTCCAGAATCTTCCTCCCGGCGATGAGCCCGCTGTCCCTGTAGCGGAAGCGGACCGTGGTGATCGGCGGGCTGGTGAAGCCGGAGACGAAGTTGTCCCCGAAGCCCGCGACCGATACGTCGCCGGGAATGCTCCGCCCCGCCTCCCGCAGGAAGTTCATGGCGCCCAGGGCGATCCGGTCCGTGGCGCAGATGACCGCGTCAATCTCCGGGTCGGCCCGCCAGATCTCCCCCATCCTCTCGTATCCCGATTCCGTCGAAAAATCCGCCGTGGCGATCCGCTCCTTCCGCAGGGGAAGGCCGGCCCCTCCGAGGGCCTCGGCGTATCCCCGGAAGCGGTTCTCCCCGACGGCCGTGTCGTCGCGCCGCACGCCGATATAGGCGATCCGGCGGCGCCCCTTCGAGATGACGTATTCCGTGAGTTCCTTTCCCGCCCGGAAATCTTCGTGATACACGCACGAAAAGCCGGAAAAGGACTGTCCGGCGATCACTACGGGAATTCTGTAGTTTTTCAGTATGGAGCTGTGCTCCCCGGTGAAAACGGTGGCGATCAGAATGACGCCGTCGACGCGGTTGGCGGAAAAAATCCGCAGGAAATCAAGTTCCCGCTCCGGACTGTTGTCCGTCGTCGCGAGAAGCATGTCATAGCCCGTGCTCTGGATGGATGTCTCGATTCCGGCTATGATGCTGGAAATGGAATCGGAGTCGATCCTGGGTATGATCACTCCGATGAGTTTTGTCTTTTTGGTGCGGAGCGTCTGGGCCATCACGGAGGGCTTGTAGCCGGTCTCCTCGATCACCTTGCGGATCCGCTCCTTTTTTTCCGCGCTGATATAGCCGTTGTTGAGGTAACGGGATACGGCGGCTCTGGAGACACCGGCCATCTCAGCGATATCACCGATATTCATGGATCTTCCTCCGCGCGGAATGTGACATCGGTTTCATAGAAAGATCGTATCATGGCCGCCGGTGAGAGTCAATCGGAAATGCTTGTTCCGGGCGGCCGCGGAGGGCCTGTTCTGTATGGTACAGAAGCGTCTGTTCCGAGCGGTGCCGGAGCGCCTGTTCCGGACCGGCGGCGTCCCGACCGGCCGTCTCAGCAGGACCGGCGGAAGCGGCGGAAGTCCCGGAGAGCCCTAAGCCCCGTCTTCACGATTTTCTTCGCGTTAAGGGAGTTCCTTCCCCCTCTTCTGGCCCCGAAGGTGATGGGGATGAAGCAGATCCTCCTGCGGTCCCGGGCGCCGAAAATCGTCAGCATGACGTTCGGCAGCTCGTAGTCGTCCGACATCCTGGGAAGGTACTCCCGGAGATAGGCGAAGCTCATCAGTCGGTAGGGGGCGTTGGCGTCGGGAACCATGACGCCGAAATACAGCCTGAGGATCATGCACAGGACCTTCTCGACGAACGCCCGGGCGGCCCCGTCGCCCCGCTGCTGCCGGGAGCCGAAGACCGCGTCGTAACGGCGGCGCCTCTTCCAGAAGGCCT
Organism: uncultured Lachnospiraceae bacterium; assembly: GCA_902773195.1. Next base: position 1,831 of record CACYDL010000272.1, on the reverse strand, counting down.
CGAACTCCGCCGGATCCGTCTGCCCGTCGGAATCCGTCTGGAAGACGTAGTCCGCCCCGTGCTCCAGCGCGAAGCGGTATCCGAAGATCACGGCGGAGCCGTGCCCGCCGTTCGGCTTTGTGACGGGCACGAGCAGAGGATGCCCGGGGACGAGGGCGTTCAGCCTGTCCCATGTGGAATCCGTGCTCCCGTCGTTGACGACCACCAGTCTCGAGAGGCCCCCGCCGTCATGGGCGAGGACGACCGGATACCAGTCCCGCACCAGTCTCTCGATATTCATCTCCTCATTATACGCCGGAACGACGATATAAAGGATATCCATATAGCGCTCCTTTCCCGCGTTCTTCCTTGCGTGGCTCCTCCGGGACCCGTCTGTCTCCGCGCTTCCGTCAGAAGGTGTCTTTCCTTGCGTGGCTCCCTCCGGGACCCGTCTGTCTCCGCGCTTCCGTCAGGAAGATGTCTTTCCCTGCGCGCCTCCGCCCGGAAGCCTCAGTCCAGCCAGCGGTTGATCACGCTCCACTCTTCCGTGAGATCCTCCAGGCGGCGGGAGGCGTTGGCCGGGCTCGTCGAGGGCAGCGCGACGCAGCCGGAGGGCCACATATCCGCCTGATATTTCCGGAACAGCTTTTCCGCGAGACGCCCGTTGACGAAGATCTGCCGGATTTCGGCGGACGCCAGAATCAGCGAAAGATCATTCGGGACGACGTTCCGGATGCTGCTGTCGGAGGACCCGGAGATGTCGCACTCGGCGATCACGTCCCACAGGGCGATGCCGTTCCGCCGCAGGAACGCCTTCTTCTCCTCCACGCTCCCGGGACAGTCCTCTCCCCGGAGCGCCGCCAGCACCCTCCAGAAGCGGTTCATCGGATGCCCGTAGTAGAACCCGGTCTCCCTGGATTTCACCGAGGGAAACGATCCCAGTATCAGTATTCTGGACGATGCGTCGAAGACGGGCGGCAGCTCGTGCTTCTGACGCGCTACACTCATTTTCATCGGGTGGGAATCCTCACATTTCCCGCGGACAGGGCGCGGCGTCTTCTCCGGCACGGGGTGCCTTTTTCTCCGGTACGGGACGGCGTTTTCTCCGCTGCGGCGCGCCGTTTCCGGGCGCTCTTCCTGCGGAAAAACCACGGCCTGCCGTGTACGGAAAAGGCCGCCGCACTAACGGATTAGCGCGGCGGCCTCCTGAAACTGCCGGTGGCCGGACTCGAACCGGCACGAAGTTGCCCCCGAGGGATTTTAAGTCCCTTGCGTCTGCCAATTCCGCCACACCGGCGCGCACTTCGTTCTTTCGGGCGAAAGCCCTGCTTCAGTCCGCGGCGGCGCGGACTTTCCGCTGAGAAAACAATACCGCATCCGTTCATCGGAATGATAACGGATGCGGCAGGTACGACCCAAACGGGACTCGAACCCGTGACCTCCGCCGTGACAGGGCGGCGCGATAACCAACTTCGCCACTGGGCCTTTTTACTCTGTCCTGTGACAGAACATGGATCTTCGGGGACTCGAACCCAGGACCGATCGGTTATGAGCCGACTGCTCTGACCAACTGAGCTAAAGATCCACGAAAATCAAAGCACACAAGCGCTTCATGACCCCAAGCAGATTCGAACTGCTGTTACCGCCGTGAAAGGGCGATGTCTTAACCGCTTGACCATGGGGCCTGAGAACTCCCCGAGTAGGGCTCGAACCTACAACCCCTCGGTTAACAGCCGAGTGCTCTACCATTGAGCTATCGAGGAATATCTGAAATACCATGGGCTTAAGTGGACTCGAACCACCGACCTCACGCTTATCAGGCGTGCGCTCTAACCAGCTGAGCTATAAGCCC
>CACYDL010000271.1 GCA_902773195.1 uncultured Lachnospiraceae bacterium | reverse complement strand
TCTTTTCTGCTCTTTTCTGTTCTTTCCTGCTTCTTATCTGCTCTTTGCTGCTCTTTGCTGCTTCTATTATTATTCTGCCTCGTTCTCTGTCTGTAAATGATCCGACCTGTGCCGAATCCGCGCCTTCCTCCGTCCTCAGATCAGCGTCACGTATCCCTCGAGGGATTCCGCCTTGTTCCTGAGGGCGCGGCTGCGCCGGCTGATATAAATGGAGCATTTGTATTTCGAGTTCTTCGCCTCCTGGATCAGGTTCTCTCCGGCGCTGTTTCCGTCGAAGGCGTACAGCGTCGAGTCCCTGCGCTTGAAGACCTCATAGGCGATGCTCTTGTAGATGCCCATGGCCTCCGGCTCTATGGACACCCGGATCTTCACGCCGCTGCCGCTCAGCTTGCGGATGGCCGCGTCCCCGAGGAGGGCGGGCACGAAGGCGTAGATCCCGTAGCGGCCCCGGTTCTGTTCGATCAGATATTTCTCATACCCGCTGACGCTGTGTCCGATCACGAAAAACTGCTTTTCGGGATCTCCCTCCCGGAGCAGGCGGTCGATGATCTCCCGTCCGCTCTCCCGGACCTGCGTCACGCGCCGGTCGTTGTTGAAGCTGCCGCCGCAGATCACGACGGGGAGGCCCTCCGGGGGCAGCTCCGCGATGCGGCCCGCCAGGACCGCCGCCACGTTTTTCCGCCGGTCCCGGATCTTCATGTCCACGCCGGCCCGGACGCTCTCCTCGATCCTCGCCCGGTAGAAGGCCTCCACGTCCGGCTCCTCCCCCGCCCCGGCGGTCTTTCCGATCAACTCCCGGAACAGCCGCTCCTTGGCGGAGAAATCCTCCATTCCCGCCGCGAGGACCTCTTCCTCGCACGCCCTCATGCGCATCTGCTCCTCCGGCGACAGCCCCAGCAGTTTTTCCAGCGACAGCTGTTCGTCGATCGAGTCCGTGCCGTACAGCGCCCCGCCGTCCGTGCCCTGCACGCAGCGGACGCCCGCGGACAGATACTGGCGGAGAGGATGATTCTCCGTCGCGCTGAGGTTGTTGAGCCTGACGTTGGAGGACATCTGGAATTCCAGCACCACGCCGGACTCCTTCATCCCGGCGAGCAGCGCCTTTCCTCTCTGGGTGTTGAGATTCGGGGTGTACAGGCCGTGCCCGATCCTCATGCGCGGCATCGCCTGCCCCTCGCGGAGCGCCTCCTTCACGCAGAGGATGCTCGCCTCCACGTTGTCGCAGAGGCTGTTGTTCTCCCCGGCGTGAATCCGGACGGTGAAGCCGGGATAGTCCGCGGCAATCCTCACGATCTGCGCGATCACGCCCCGGAGGTCCGTGATCGGGTTGATCTCCTCGCCGATAATGTCGCTTCCCGCCACGTAGGGGTCGCAGGCGGCCGCGGACAGGACCGCCAGGTTCTCGCTGAAATAGTCCCCCGGCCTGGTCCGGTCCCTGACGATGGTCAGCGGAATCCGGCGGATCGCCGCCAGAAAGCGCAGCGTGACGCCGGTCTCCCGGGTCACGGCGGGCATCACGGCGTGGACCTGGGCGAGCATTCCCGCCGCCTCGCCGCTCTTCACGAGGGTCGTGTCGGAGATCTCGGCGTACCGGATCCCCTGGGCCGCGTAGCTTCTGGCGATCCAGAGCAGCTTGTCCTGAAACAGGGTGTTCCGGCAGTAGACCGGATTTTCGCGGTCCTGCATCATCTGCAGAACCATCCCGCGGATATCGCCGTCCGGAATCGCCCGCACCGCCTCCATCAGGCGGAAGGCGGAGTCATTGCCCCGGCTGTCCCTCACCCCGATGGGATCCTCCGCGTGCACGCCCTTGGTAAAGACGTACCGGTACAGGTAGACCTTCTCCAGATTGGTGAATACCGCCTGCCCGTCCTTCATGATGGCCAGGGAATTCCGGATTTTCGCGATGTTTTCCGCCGCGTCCGCCGGATTCTTCAAAATGAGGTCCGCGAAATTGATAAAGGTGTTGTCGTCGATTCTCCGGGTCAGGTACTTTCCGGTCAGGGCGCAGTCCCCGCATTCGGCCTCCGCCGCCGCTCTCCGCGCCGCCAGCTTCTCCTCCTGCTCCGCGCTCAGGGAGAGCTTCAGCTTCCGGATGTAGTAGAGCGGGTAGCGCAGCTCATGGGCGATGCCCAGGGCGATCAGCACGTCGGGGCGCAGATTCGCGTTCATGTGGGTGTGCAGGTCCGTGTGGAACTTGCACTCCCTGCGGATATACGTCTTGACGATCGTCTCCCCCTCCCCCAGACGGTAATCCTTCGTCTGGCTCATCAGCGTCTTCGCGATGGCGGGAATGTAGGCCTTCATCTCCACCGTGCCGTCCGGATAGATGTTGGCCGCCTTCGTCGATCCCATCCGGAAGATGTAGATCGCCCGGTTGTAGGCGTCGATGTAGCAGGGCACCTTCCCCCTGATGATCTTGTAGCCCTTCTCGTCATAGGAGAGGGGCAGGGAACAGACCTGCGCGAGATTGGTGATCAGGTTTCCTGTGCCGTGATTCGGAGTCCGCAGCGTATAGCTCAGCTCCTCCCCCTCCTTGTAGAGGTCGACGATGATGTCCTTTTCCTTATCGAGATAAAACCTCTGAAACCAGATCATTCTGACCTCCGTTTTTTACTTCTTCGAATCCGCCCGGTTCCCTCCGCGTTCCGGAGAAACGCCCCGGACTGTCCCCTCATTCCGGAAGAACGCTCCGGAGGATCTCCTCATTCCGGGCGGCCGCCCCGGTTCATCAGCCAGGCAAAGGCCTTCGCCGTCCGAAGATCCGGCTCTGCGAAATGACTGCCCCTGTTCCACTCCAGGACGCAGTCCTTCCCGGCGCCGCGCAGAAACGCCTCGGTGCCGCGGATCGCGTTTCCCACCTCCGCCATCACCGGATTCCTCGTCTTTTCCTCCCGGTCCCCCAGGCTCAGGTAGACCGCGTCCGCCCGCATCGCGTTTCCGCGTATGTACTCCGTGAAATGAGGAAACCAGACGGAGGGCGACGCCGCGGCGATGCCGCCGAAGCGGTCCGTCTGACAGCCCGCCCAGAGGGCGAAGAGGCCGGCCAGGGAGTAGCCGCCCAGGAGGTTTTTTTCCGCGGCCCGGCCGCCGGAGGCCGGATCCGGCAGAACCGCCTCGAGAAGAAATTTCAGCGTCTCCGCCGCCCCTTCTCCGAAGTCCTCCCGGCCGAATACCGCCGGCGCCCGCCACGGCGACAGATCGCTGTTCCAGCGGTCCGTCCGGACGGCCTGCAGGCAGAAGCTCCTTCCCCCGGACAGCGCCCGGATCAAGTCTTCCTCCCGGCCGATGATTTCCGCGTCATGGCGGTCGATCATCTGGACCAGCAGGTACTCCGCGTCCGGCTCCCCGAATGTCAGAATTTCACGCTCCATATGGCTTCACCCCCGTCTTCCGTATCTGTCTCCGTCTCCGCTTCCTCCGGCAGATCCGCCTCTCCGCCCCTGTCTCCGTCTCCGCTTCCTCCGGCAGATCCGCCTCTCCGC
>CACYDL010000270.1 GCA_902773195.1 uncultured Lachnospiraceae bacterium | reverse complement strand
GATCTTAGCCTTGGAAATATCAAGATCGCCCGCATTTTTCCTGATGGTCTCTTCGGAACCGATCAGAATAATGTCTGCGAAATCTTCCTTCAGAATCTGTGCAGCTGCTGCGTAAATACGAGCATCTTCCGTCTCCGGCAGGACGATCGTCTTGCGGTCGCTTCTTGCACGGTCTTTCATTAAATCAATAAATCCCATGTTTCATTGCTCCTTTCTTGTGTAAGATCTCTTGATCTTTATTATGCAGGATTCCCCACGCTGTATTATACACACTCCCCATTTTCGGGGCAAGCGTGTTTATGCTTTTATTGAGACAAAAACAGGCCGGGCGGCCTCCGGAATCATTCCGTCGCTGCATTTTCGTGCCCGGATCCCGTGATAAAGGTCCAGAACTCTTCTCTCCTCCTCAAAGAGCGCAAGAGAAGGTCCCGATAAAACAGCTTCCGCGTCTGCCGCTTTCGCAACAACCGGAATGCGCGTTTTCTCCTTTATTGTTCGAAGAAGCGGGGCGCTTTCCTTCCGAAGACCCAGAATCTGCACAAAATCCGCCTCCGCCGCGCGCGCTCCTGAAAAACGGTCTTCTTTCCGAAGCCCCAGCGCGGTACAAAGAAGCGCCCTGTTGACGGCACTGTGCGTGCGGTTTTTGGTGTGCATTTCTTCCGAAAACCGGGTCAGAGACGAGAAATGTGTTCTGTTTTTGAAAAATGCATCCGCCAGCTCCGGCGTGACGCAAAGATAAGAGGCAAGCTCCGCGGGCGTATGCGCGAGAAGAAGCTTTTCGTGAAGGAGAAGGGACAGGTCGTCCGCCGTCACGGTTCCGTTCGCCTCGAAATCATCCGTAAAATACGGAAGCGCTCGCGACGGAATCATTTTTTCAATTCCGACAAGATGCGGATCCTCCTTCAGGATCGCGCGGATTCCGGATGCGCTCGGAAAAACATGGTCCGGGGAAGACTCCGCCCCCGTTTTTTTCTCTCCCGTCTCCCGCCGGATGGTCCGCGCTGTCATCGAAGCCCCGGATCTCCGCAAGGCTTTCAGGTACTCCACCGCGAGGATATTGTTGGGCGACGAGACGATGTCCCCGTATGCTCCGGCTGCCGCTGCCCTGGCTTTCGGATAGGAAACCCCATCTTTAAGGAGTTCCCTCATCCTGTCCCTGAACGCTCCGCTCTCATCGTCAAAAAATGCCGCCGCTTCCGACAGTTCCGCAAGACTGCCGCTCTCCGAACCGAACGCGAGCTCGTCCACGCAGCCCAGGCTGCTCAGGATCCGTACGGCATTTTCCGCAAATGACTCCGCAGAGGAGACGGTGTACCGCGTCGGATAGGAAAGGACGAGATCCGCCCCGCAGCTCACGGCCATCGCCGCCCTCACATGACGGTCCGTCACGGCCGGAAGTCCGCGCTGCGCATAATTCCCCCCCAGAAGCAGAACGATATAATCCGCTCCCGTCTCACGCAGTTTCCGGAACAGATACTCGTGCCCGGCATGGAACGGATTGCACTCCGCGATGACCGCGCAGATGCGAAACGATGCATTGTCCATCATCAGTTCTTAAAGCTGTGGATCGGGGCCGGGATGCGTCCCTTCCGGTTCACAAATGCCGCGCAGGAGAACGTATTGACCGGCATGACCGGCGCGCGTCCGAGCAGTCCGCCGAACTCCACCATATCTCCGCAGCTCTTTCCGACCGCGGGAATTACGCGGACCGCCGTTGTCTTCTGGTTGACCATGCCCAGGGCCGCCTCATCCGCGATGATGCCGGAAATCGTCTCCGCCGGCGTATCTCCCGGAATGGCGATCATGTCGAGTCCGACCGAGCACACGCAGGTCATGGCTTCGAGCTTCTCGAGCGTGAGGGCTCCCCTCTCCGCCGCCTCGATCATTCCCTGGTCCTCGCTCACGGGGATAAAAGCCCCCGAGAGGCCGCCGACGTAGTGGGACGCCATGAGGCCCCCCTTCTTCACCTGGTCGTTGAGAAGCGCGAGCGCGGCGGTGGTCCCCGGCGCGCCTGCTTCCTCGACGCCGATCTCTTTCAGGATATCCGCGACGGAATCACCGACCGCCGGCGTGGGCGCGAGCGAGAGATCCACGATACCGAATGGAACGCCGAGCCTCGCCGAAGCCTCCATGGCGACCAGCTGGCCGACGCGCGTGATCTTGAACGCCGTGCGCTTGATCATCTCGCAGAGTTCGCCGAAATCCGACTCCCGGCACTCCCTGACAGCCGCCTTCACGACGCCCGGCCCGGAGACCCCGACGTTGATGACGGTATCGGGCTCCGTGACCCCGTGGAATGCCCCGGCCATGAACGGGTTGTCGTCCGGCGCGTTGCAGAACACGACGAGCTTCGCGCACCCGAGACCGTCCTTTTCGCGCGTTCTCTCCGCCGTCTCCACGATCACGGAACCCATGAGGCGCACCGCGTCCATGTTGATTCCCTGCTTCGTCGAGCCGACGTTGACCGAGCTGCAGACGCGCTCTGTCACCGCGAGCGCTTCAGGGATCGACCGGATCAGGCACATGTCCGCGGGAGTCATCCCCTTCGATACGAGCGCGCTGTATCCGCCGATAAAGTTCACGCGCGTCTCCTCCGCGCACATGTCGAGGGTCTTCGCGATCTTCACGAAATCCTCCGGGGTCCGGCACGCGCCGGCCCCGATGAGGGATATCGGAGTCACGCTGATCCGCTTGTTCACGATCGGGATTCCGAATTCCCCGCTGATCTCCTCTCCGACCCTGGCCAGGTCCCTGGCGCGGTCGATGATCTTCGCCCTGATCTTCGTGCAGAGACGGCTGATATCCTCGTCCGCGCAGTCGAGAAGGCTGATCCCCATCGTGATGGTGCGGACGTCGAAGTTCTCCTCGGAGATCATTTTGTTGGTCTCAAGTACTTCCGAAATGCTGATCATGGAGGCCTCTTCCGTCAGATGCGGTGCATCTTGTCAAATATGGCTTCATCCTGCACATGGATGGAGACTCCGATCCTGTCCCCCACCTCGTGCAGGCCCTCGCGGATTTCCGAAAATGTCTTCCCCGAATCCGAAAGATCCGCGATCATCATCATGTTGAAAAATCCCCCGGTGATGGTCTGGGAGATGTCGAGAATATTGCACCTGTTCTCCGAGAGATAGGTGCACACCTTCGCGATGATGCCGACGGCGTCCCTTCCGACAACCGTGATAATCGTCCGACGCATAATTTCCCTTTCTGTCACATTGAGGTCCGCGTAAAATCCATTCGCCGTCTCAGAACACGACCGCCTCCCCGGGCACGTCGCGGTGGGCGATCGCGATCCGGAAATCCCTGGATTTGTAGGGGTTGTCCCCGAGCGTCACTTCCCCGCACACCGTCTCGTAGGCGAGCTCCTCGTAATTGTTCTCGAGGCTCAGGTGGCCGAGAAAGATCTCCCGCATGGAGTCGTGAAGAAGCCTGCAGAGCAGCTGCCCGCAGGTCTCGTTGGAGAGGTGTCCCTTCTCCCCAAGGATCCGGCGCTTCAGGTAGTAGGGATAGCGGCCGGCTTCCAGCATTCTCACGTCGTGGTTCGCCTCGAGGAGAAGCACGTCGAGCCCCTGCAGGTTCCGGACGATATAGTCGTCGTAGGAACCCATGTCCGTCGCCACCGCGCAGGATTTTCCGCCGTGTTCGATCCGGTATCCGACCGGGTCGGCCGCGTCGTGGGAAATGGAGAAAGGTCTGACCGTGAGGTCCCCGATCCCGAACTCCCGGTCCGCCGCGATGGTCCTCATGAGACCTTCAGGGATCTTTCCGACACTGCCGGACTCCCTGATGGCGTCGAGCGTTCCCTTCGTTCCGTAGATCGGGATGCCGTATCGCCGCGCAAGCACTCCGAGACCTTTGATGTGGTCCGAGTGTTCGTGCGTGACCAGGATCCCGTCGATATCAGATGTGGTGAGATCGAGCCCGCAGAGTCCCTGCTCTATCCTCTTGCCCGAGATCCCCGCGTCGACGAGGATGGATGTGCCGGACGAACCGGCGTAGATGCAGTTGCCGCTGCTTCCGCTCGATATGCTGCAGAATTTCATGAAAAAGACCCCTTCAACCCCTTTGGTTCCCCGCGCTCTCCCGCTCAAGGATCTCCCGGATCCTCGAATCCACGAGCTCCCTCGCCCGCTCAAAATCCCCGTCGTTGTCGACGACGTAGTCGGTGTGCCTCCTGAACTCCTCCTCCGTCAGCTGTCGGGCCATCGTGGCGCGCACGCGCTCCTCGTCATAGCCCCTCGAGGAGGCCAGACGACTGTATCTTGTGGTTTCACCTGCATAAATATACCACAGTTCGTTGCAAATTGCATCATAATGATCTTCAATTAAAAGCGCCGCCTCGATACAGATGAGCCGGGTTCCGAGCTTCTCCTCCTCGCCGATCCTTCGCAGCGTCTCCCGCTTGACCTCCGGGTGTATGACAGCGTCGAGGGCCTCCCTCTGCGCCTCGTCGCCGAAGATCAGCTTCGCGATCAGACCGCGGTCGAGCGTCCCGTCGTCCCGGACGACACACTCCCCGAAGAGCTCCACAGTGCGGCCGTAAGCGGCTCCTCCCGGCTGCATGAGCTCCCTGGCCACGTCGTCGAGCCGGATCACGCTCGCGCCCCAGCGCCTGCACATATAGTCCAGAATCTCGGATTTTCCGGCTCCGATGCCTCCCGTCACTCCGATGATATACATCTCACTTCGCCTCGTACCAGTCAGTCCCCGTGTGGCAGTCCGTCTCAAGCTTCACGCTAAGGTCAGCGGCGGCCGTCATTTCCTCGGAGAGAATCGCGGCGGCCCTGTCCGCATCCCCGGAGGGTGCCTCGACCAGCAGCTCGTCGTGGATCTGGAGAATCAGCTTCGCCGAGGGGAGATCCCTCCTCAGCCTCCTGTACACCCTGATCATCGCGATCTTCATGATGTCCGCCGCGGTGCCCTGGATCGGGCTGTTCATCGCCGCGCGCTCACCGAAGCTCCTCTGCATGAAGTTTGACGACCGGAGTTCGGGGATCGGCCGCCTTCTCCCGAACAGGGAGACCGCGTATCCCGTCTCCTTCGCGGAGGAGACGAGGCCGTCGAGGAATTCCCTGATCTTCGGGTAGGTCTCAAAGTACTTCTCTATGTACTCCTGCGCTTCCTTCCTCGAGATCGAGAGCCCCTGGCTCAGGCCGAACGAGCTGATCCCGTAGACAATCCCGAAATTGACGGCCTTGGCGTTTCGCCGCTCGCTGTCCGTCACCTCCTCGAACGGGATGTGGAAGACCTGGGACGCGGTGATCCTGTGGATATCGCGGTCCTGCCGGTAGGCCTCGATCAGTTTCTCGTCGCCGGACATGTGGGCGAGGATCCGGAGCTCAATCTGGGAGTAATCCGCGTCGACGAAGAGACAGCCCTCCGCCGGGTAGAAACATTTCCTGATCATGCGCCCCAGCTCCTCCCTCATGGGAATATTCTGGAGATTCGGGTCGGCGCTGGAGAGCCGGCCCGTCGCCGTCACCGTCTGGTTGAACGTCGTGCGGATCCTCCCGTCGTCGTCGATATACGCCGCGAGTCCGTCGGCGTAGGTCGACTTCAGTTTCGTGAGCGTCCTGTATTCGAGAATGTTCGTGACAATCGGGTTTCCCGGGGCGAGCTTCTCGAGGACATCCGCCGCGGTGGAATACCCGGTCTTCGTCTTCTTTCCGCCCTTCAGATTCATTTTCTCAAACAGGACGACCCCGAGCTGCTTCGGGCTGTTGATATTGAACTCCTCTCCGGCCTCCTCATAGATGAGATCCCTGAGCTCATCTATTCTCTCGTTCAGGCTCTCCCCGTACTTCGCGAGCTGCTCCCTGCTTGTGAGGATCCCGGTGTTCTCCATGTCGGCGAGAATATAGGCGAGGGGCATCTCGACGTCGTCGAACAGCTTCTTCATCCCGGTCTCCGACAGCCTGCCGCGGAGAATGCCCGCCGACCTGAGGGCAACAGAGGCCGCGAAGGCGGAAACCTTCGCGATCTTTTCAGCGAAGCCGTCCTCCTCCCTCGCCGCGGCAAATCCCTTCTTTCCGAAGAGTTCCTGGACGGTCGGCACATTTGCCTTGAGGAAAGCAGTCGAGACGGTGTCATAGCTCCAGTCGGATTTCAGCGGATCGAGCAGGTACGCAGCGATCACGCAGTCGAAGAGGCGGCCGCGGTCTTCGGCGGGCACGGCCTTCAGGATATCCTTGGCGTTGACGCAGGAGATCTCCGCGCCCGACGCGAGAAGCTCCGCGAACGCGTCCTTTATGTCACCGGCCGCAAGGCTCTCCGCGCCTTCGCCGGAGTCCGTGCCCGGTCCCGCCGCGGCGCCGTACACCTCATCCCCGAACGCGACAGCGGCCCCGTAGATCACGCCGCGCTCCGCCGCGAGGGCGATGCCCGCCGAACCGGAGTCCGCGGCTTTCCTGACCGCCGCGAGGAAGCTGTCTCTCCCGGTGTTCAGCCTGAAGTCCGTCTCACTCACGGACGGCGCTTCCGGCGCGGATTCGAACCGGCCAAGGAGGCTCTTGAAACCGAGGCGCTTGAACTCCTCATAGGCCGCCGGGCTGTAGATGTTCCCGAGCTTCATCGAGGCGGGGCAGAACTCCACGGGCGCGTCCTTCCTGATTGTGACGAGTTCGAGGCTCAGCGCCAGGTCGTCGCCGTGGTCCCGCATCGCCTCCATCGCCTTTCTGGGAGTGATCTCCGGAAGGTGCTCCCTTGCGCCCGCGATCGAGCCGAAGGTCTCCATGATCTTCTGAGCGGTCTTGGGGCCGACGCCGGGAAGCCCGGGAACATTGTCGGAGGAGTCGCCCATCAGCGCCTTCAGCTCGATGAAGCCTTCCGGGGTCACCCCGTAGACCTCCCGGACCGTCTCCGGGTCGTAGCGCTCGTAGGTCGTCTGGCCGGCCCGCGTCTTCGGGATCACGACCTCGGTCATGGGACCCGCAGTCTGAAGGAGATCCCGGTCGCCGGAGATGATCGTCGTCCTTATGCCCATGTTCCCGGCCTTCTCGGCAAGGGTCCCGAGGATATCGTCGGCCTCCCAGCCCTCCGCCGAGAGGACGGGAATCTCCATCTTCGCGAGAAGTTCCTTCATCACCGGGACCTGCTCCCGGAACTCGTCAGGAGCGGCGCTCCTCGTCCCCTTGTAGGCGGGATAAAGCTTATGCCTGAATGTCGGCACGGGGAGGTCAAAGGCGACCGCGAGATAGTCCGGTTTCTCCTCGTCGAGAACTTTCCCCAGAATCGCCAGAAATCCGTAGATCGCGTTCGTGTGGAGCCCGTCGGGTCCCGTCATTGAGATCGGCATCCCGAAAAATGCCCTGAACAGTATGCTGTGCCCGTCGATCAGAAGCAGTTTTTCCGACATTGATGATTCCTCCCTTTATCAGATCAGCCTTTCTATCAGCCCGTTGACGGTCTCCGTGACCGTCGGGGCGAGCCCCGGGAACACCAGGCTGAGAACGACCGCGGCCGTCAGCGCACCGACGACAATGATGCCCGCCAGCAGCAGGATCGTATAGATCCTGTGCCTCGCGAGCTTCGCCTCGCTGCTCTTCACTTTCTCGTCCATCAGCCGGTCGATGTCGAGGGCTCCCTGCCGGTTCCTGTCCATGTAGGAGAGCGCGTAGTTGATGAGATAGGTGGTCTTGAACTCCTCATAACACGCCCCGCAGGTCCTGATGTGATCCAGCACCCGGGCGAGATCCCGGTCATTGAGACTCCCGTCGGCAAATGCCCCGGCCATCTTCTGAATCTGTCTGCAGTCCAGTTTCATGCTCATACACCTCATCCGGACGCGGCTCCCTGCCGGATGGCCGCGTATCCGAGCACTATTATAGCCAAAAACGCGCTCTCTGTCACCCGTGCCGGGAAAGGCAGCGGCATCTTCACGCGCGGACGTCTCTGGATAACGAAAGGTTCCCGGCTGTCATCGGGGCATAGCCACATCATAAAAGAACCGGGCTGTCGTCATATGACGACAGCCCGGTGTAAGATAGGCTGATGTTATGTGCCGCGTCCGGCCTTCTTCCGAAGATCAGAGCTGCGGGCCCGCCGGAACAAGGGCCTTGCCGGCTTCGTTGCCTTCATACTTCACGAAGTTCTTGATAAACCTCTGCGCGAGATCCTTCGCCTTGGCATCCCATTCCGCAGCGTCGGCGTAGGTGTCGCGGGGATCCAGGATTCCGGGGTCAACGCCCGGGAGCTCCGTCGGAACCTCGAAATTGAAGTACGGAATCTTCTTCGTCGGAGCCTTGAGAACATCGCCGTTCAGGATCGCGTCGATGATGCCGCGGGTATCCTTGATGGAGATGCGCTTTCCGGTGCCGTTCCAGCCCGTGTTGACGAGATAGGCCTTCGCGCCGCACTTCTCCATCTTCTTGACGAGCTCGTCCGCGTACTTCGTCGGATGAAGCTCAAGGAAGGCCTGTCCGAAGCAGGCGGAGAACGTCGGGGTCGGCTCTGTGATGCCGCGCTCCGTTCCGGCGAGCTTTGCCGTAAAGCCGCTGAGGAAGTAATACTTCGTCTGCTCGGGCGTCAGGATCGAGACCGGCGGAAGAACACCGAACGCGTCCGCTGACAGGAAGAT
>CACYDL010000269.1 GCA_902773195.1 uncultured Lachnospiraceae bacterium | reverse complement strand
TCCGTTATCCTCTTCCGGTCAGCCGGCCGGATGTACCGCGGATCGCCTCCAAGGCACTCCTCCCAGACCTCTATGACACAGACCTTATCCAGAGGACGCAGCGGTTCGCCGCTCCTGGTGTTTCCGTTCAGAAACATCCGCCTCGAGGTCTTGTCCAGCTTGTCCCAGTCGGACGGGACCGGCGTGTCCAGGAAGTCCAGGATCATGCCTTCCCATCCGGAAGACTCTTCATGCTCTTTCTGGGCCTCAATCGCGATCCGCGCCGCCTCGCCTTCAAGATACAGTGCTTCCCCGGCCCGCCAGTACCAGACGGCTTCGGCCCAGATCTGATCCACGTTTCCGGGGAGATCCTTGAAGACGGATTTCTTCGGGGGATGTACCCCCACGTCCACCGGCCAGAATCGCCGGTTTCCTGTGCTGTCCTTCAGAAACTCCGCGTCGTTTGTTGTCCCGAAGAACACGCAGCGTCTCGGATGCTCTTCCGTTCTCCGCCCGTAGGCCGTCCGGTAGATGTCCGTCCGCTTACTGAGGAACTGCTTGACGGCGGAGGCCTCATATTTACTCATGGCATTCAGCTCCCCGATCTCGTTGATCCAGGTCCCCTGCAGCATCTCCGCCGCTTCTTTCCCCTCGAAGGTCGTCAGCGAATCGGAGAACCAGCCTCTCCCCAGCGAATTTAGCAGCGTGCTCTTGCCGATGCCCTGAGGCCCTGCGAGGATCGGCATACAGTCAAATTTGGTGCCCCCTTCGATAGCCCTGCCGACGGCAGCCGTAAGGCTCTTCCGGGCCACCGCCATCGTGTAGGGGTTATCCTCCGCTCCGAGGTAATCGATCAGCAGATCGTTAAGGCGCCACTCGCCGTCCCATTCAAGTCCGAGGAGGTAATCCCGCACCTCGTTGACGACATTCTGCCCGCCGACGATTGAGAGAGCAGCGGTCAGCTTGTCCTTCGAAGGGATGCCGTAAAACGTCTCCATGTACCACAGTGCCCCGGCGTCATCTGCATCGGTCCATCGTCTGCGGCCCTCTTCCGCGTTCCACGGCAGGGGCCCAGCTGCCAGTCCGCATCCGGCGAATTCATCGGTTACAATCTTCCCTTTCAGCTCCGGGTCGTTCTGCAGGATCAGGACGAGGTTGTTGATCGTCTTCTGGTAATGTCCGGAACCATCGACAGTCAGTTTGTCTTTCCACGACCCTTCTTCACTCTGCCCGACAGTCACGCCCGCGAAAGCCTCCACAGCCTCTTCCTGGCGTTCTCCCGCGAGGAGTCTGGTTACTGCCTTGTCTCCCAGGGCGAAGTCGTTCATGGCCTTGAAGCTGGGCAGTCGGTTTGATGGTGTCCCTTCTTTCGCGTTGTCATCCAGGTCTCCGAACTTATGCAGCCGGACCATGTCAAACGCGTTGACCAGCTGCCCGCTGCACGGATCCGTCGCGTGGTGGCTGTACATCCACCGGTCGTCGTCGTACACGATCGCCCCGCCGGCCGTGGATCCGCCGGTGTAGGTATACCGGCCGTCCGTCTTCGATGGTACGTAAATACCGGGCAGGAACTTGTCCATCGCCTCCGTGACCGTATAGGTCCGGCAGAACGCCCCGACGATCCCCGTCTTGGTCGTGGGATCCGCCTGCTTCGCCAGCCGGCGTTTCTCGACCGCCTTCTCGCCTTCCGCTGTCGGCCACTGCGAGGCGTCGCGCCAGTCCCCGTACATCCTGAGGATGCTGTCGGCGGACAGGAACGGCGCGTCATAGACCCGATACACATACTCGCTGTCGCTCGACACGCTCGGCCAGAACATCAGCCGGTTCAGCTCGAAGGTCGTCGGATCGCAGTAGTCGATGCCGATCAGCTTCGCCACGCGCCTCGCGACGGGCTCGTACTCCTCGATATCCATGGTCCTGTCGGTCGGGATGACCACCCGGAGCCGCGGCGCGGCTCTCCTGTGCTTCCTGGTTGAATACACCGCTGCCCCGCAGCCGAGCATCCGCACGCTGTCGAGGACCTCCTCTGTTTTATCCGCGGGTATATTGTCAAGGTCCAGGGTAATCAGGTCGCGGCTCGTGACATTGCTGACCTTGCGCCGCTCCCCTTCGATCACGCCGCCGACGAACCCGCCGACGTCCTTCCGGTTATCCTGGTCCGCTTTTGGCAGCTTGAGGAACTCGCCCAGTGTCTCCGGGCCTTTTACCGGTGTCTGGAGTTTTTCGCAGAATTCCGACCAGGGCATGACATAGACGGGCCATGACGTCGACCATCTGCCGGATCCGATGCTGATCTGCAGGTCCTTGTCATATTGCATCTCAGCCCTCCCATTAGTCCTTCATGTAATAATTATTTTCGAACCCTGCCCCTTTGAGCAGGAGACCCGGCGCCCAGCTGATCGGCTCAGCCATCAGCGCGCAGAGGTCATCCGTGTGTACTTCCGGCGGGGCGTCGACGATCACCTCGTCGTGGACGTGGAACACGATGTTCCATCCCCTGTCGCGGATCCTCCGGATCACTTCGCAGAGACAGTCCCTCGCGAT
>CACYDL010000268.1 GCA_902773195.1 uncultured Lachnospiraceae bacterium | reverse complement strand
TGAAGCGGGAGGATTCCACCGCATCGATAAGAAGCTTCAGCTCGGGGATCTCAAACTTGCGGCTCTCCAGATAATATTCATTGGCCCGAAGCCGGATGCTGTGAATCTCGACCCCTGCGGCTTTCAGCAGGTCGATATCGCTGTACATGGTTGTCCGGTGCATGGTGATGCCGTATTTCTCCTCCATCAGCTTTCGAAGCTGATTTGTTGTTTTCGGATGGTCTTCATCGGTATACTGCTCCAGGAGCCGATAAAGATAGAAAAGACGGAGGCGTGCGTCATTTCCCGGAAATGTCTGTTCCTTGACAGGCCTCATAGATGATATTCCTTCCTTCTTGCAGAGCCTTTCTTTCTGGTGAAATGAATAAGCCCTTTTTGGAAAAATTATACAAAATATATTATAATAAAGCCGACATGTAAAGTCAATTTTCACATGTCGGCTCTTGGTGACACCTTCCCCTATTTTTTATTTGTACAGGTTCACCCGACCGTAAGATGGCCGTAATGCAGCGTAATGTGAACCCTAACGTTTACCCGAACGGACCCGCGTTCGCCCGAACGGGCCTTCCTCACTTCATCGCCTGAATTCTTTCATTCATTTTTCTGGCTTCAGCCCGATAATACCTCATGAACAGGAACCAGATGACGAAAGCCGCAGTCAGCTGAATCACCGCGATCAGGATCCCCTGTCCGGGCGTTGCGGCGCCGCCGATCCAGCCGACGGAAAAGGCCACCGCCGTATATACCGCGCATCCGATCCCCATATGAATGAGGACCTTGACCGGCATCGGCAGACTGTCATTTCTGTAAACGATCGTGGGGACGCCGAAGCCCAGCCCCACCAGGACGCAGGCAGCGACCATTTTTGTGAATCGATAGTGGTCAAGGCTGAAGTTTCCTTTGCAGCCGATATCAAATCCCACGCCGACCACGCAGAAGATCGCCAGGGCCATCCCGATGCTGATCACCGTACTTTTAAGCAGATCTTTGATGTTTTCTCTCATCGTTTTCTCCTCCTATAATCCGAGATATTTTTTGAACTCCGGCAGATATTTCCTCGACACGTAATCCTTGCTGCCGTTTTTCAGCTTCAGCAGGAGCGTCCCGCTGAAACCCGGTTCGATGCTGTCCATACAGGACAGATTGATCAGCGTGGTTTTGGAAATCTGCATGAACCGGTTTCCCAGCTGCCGGCTGATCTCATAGAGCCTCTTCCGGGAACGGTACCTGTTCTTCTCGCCGTAAATAATCGTGTCGCCGTTCTCCACCCTGACCATGTAAATATCCTTCGGCTGCAGAACGATCAGATCGCCTTCGTTCTGCAGGGCAGTCACGGGCGTCTCGCTTGTACCGAGCAGGTCGATCACCCGCTGTATCTCATCCGTCATCTGATCGGTATGAATCACCGCGCAGGGCTCCTTGTACTCAGCCGAGATGTCTACGCTCACCTTCATGCCCCGGCCCCCTTTCGTTTTGATGATGTCATCATACATGATACCGGCAGGCTTGTCCCGGCCTTTCGGGTAAGTGGCAAAATTCCGGGGGTGAAATGCAAAAAGAAGCCGTTTCCGGCAGGAATGCGGGCTGCGGCGTCAGGCTCTCGCCGGGAAGAAGCTCCTGTCGCAGGCCTCCGCACAAAAAGAACCGCTGTGTCCAGCCGACACAGCGATCCTTTCACCCGGTTCCGTCCTTACTGTCCCCCCGCGATCTGCGGTCCATTCCTCCGGAAACCGGAATTCCCGTTCCCTATTCCCTGATCACCATCTGAATTCACTCCGTTTCGCTGCACGCCCGTGAGCCGCGGCGCCGGCATCACCGGGCGCCTTGTCCGATTTACAGATCGGTTTTCCTGTATTCGTACACCAGCCTGTCGTATACGCTGTTCCCGACGGTGAGACCGTCTTTCTCCGTCCGGACAAGCTTCATCCCGGATTTTTCCAGCACTCTGCGCGAACCGGCGTTTTCATCGGCGCACCAGGCAGTCACGCAGGAGATGCGCTCGTTTTCCGTCAGATAATGCAGCACTTTCGTCAGGGCTTCCGTCGCAAGGCCGCGTCCCTGCCAGCCTCTGTTGACGCTGAAGCCCACCTCGATCCGGCCGCTCGCATAGTCATAGGCGCCGATCGTCCCGACAACAACGCCGTCCACATCCATCACCCAGGAATAGGCATGATCGTCGTCATAGCTCTCCATAAATCCGCGCACCGTCTCCTGCGCCATCTCCCACGTCGCGTAAGGGTTCCACCCGGAGTACCGGTACATCTCCGGATCCCTCCCGAAGCGCTCATACAGCGCTTCCGCGTCTTCCGGGCGGTATCGTCTCAGCGTAAGCCTTTCCGTCCATATCTCGACGGTGCCGTGCACCTCGATCTCCTCTATGGACTCCATCTGGGACCTGTAGATCAGACAGTCTTCCAGGAACAGGCCGTCTTCCTCTCCGCCGTATTCGCATTCCAGAAAACCGGCGTTCCCATATTCCGCCAGACCGGAGAGCGTCTCCCCGTAAATGGTTTTAACGCGAACGTACTTTCCGTCGTATTCCGAGATGTTCATGATCCGCCCCTCCCCGGCCGCGCCGGATGTATCGTTCTGCTTCCGATCGCCGCAACGATTCCATTTGCCGGCAGGATCATACTTCCGTTTCCGGTATCGGATACATCCGCGCGACATTCATGATATGGGCAATATTCTGCTCGCCGGCGAAGCGGGCTTTATCCGTGAAATCTTCACTGAGCGGCAGCCAGAGAAGGGGATTCTTCTCTTCCCGGAGAAGAACGTCTTCCTTCAGCCTGCCGACATACAGCTCCAGGTCGAAATCCTGATAATAATACCGGATATCCATCAGCCGGTACAGGCGGATCTGCCGTCCTGTGATCCCGGTCTCTTCCTGCAGCTCCCTGTAAGCCGCGTTCTCTGATGTTTCCCCCGATTCCACCTTGCCTCCGACAAAGTTGTACAGGCCTTTGTAAGGATCCTTCCGGCGCCTGCAGAACAGCGCGGCGTCCTGTTCCTTATTAAATACGACGATACAGTTGTATACGATATGCACGGCGATCCTTCATCCTTTGACTGTCATTTCTTATCCCAGGGCCACGTCCAGAATCATCATCAGAACGAAGCCCAGCGAAAAAGCAATCGTTCCCCAGTTTGAATGCCTGCCTTCCGACATCTCCGGGATCAGCTCCTCTACCACGACGTACATCATCGCACCGGCGGCAAACGCCAGCAGGTACGGCATCGCCGGCACGACCGCGCCGGCGGCCACAATCGTCACGGCCGCGGCGAGAGGCTCCACAACCCCCGACAGAACGCCGAAGAGGAAGGTTTTGCCCTTGTTCATTCCCTCGGCGCGAAGCGGCATGGAGACAATGGCTCCCTCCGGGAAGTTCTGAATCGCGATACCCAGCGCGAGCGCCAGAGCGCCGGCGCCGGTGATGCCCGCATTTCCGGAGCGGAAGCCGGCGTATACGACGCCGACCGCCATGCCCTCGGGAATGTTGTGCAGGGTCACCGCGAGAATCAGCTTCGTCGTGCGCTTGAGTCCCGTCCTGGGGCCTTCATCCTGGTTGTCGAAGTGCATATGCGGCGTCACCTCGTCCAGGAGCAGCAAAAAGCCCACGCCGACCAGGAACCCGACGGCGGCGGGAAGGAAGGACAGCTTGCCCATGTGCTCGTTGCTCTCCAGTGCGGGCTGCAAAAGGCTCCAGAAGGAGGCCGCCACCATGACGCCCGCCGCAAACCCTGTCAGTACTTTCTGAAGATTTGCCGAGATCTCCTTTTTCAGGATGAAGACCATGGCCGCGCCAAGGCTTGTTCCGGCAAACGGAATGAGAATACCCAAAATCGTTTCCATAGATGAATACCTG
>CACYDL010000267.1 GCA_902773195.1 uncultured Lachnospiraceae bacterium | reverse complement strand
TGGATGATGTCGAGATCGTCCCTCTTCTTGATATAATTCGCGGCCGCGTAGAGCCTGGTGTGGTACATCCACTGGTCGTTGACGCGGATCGGCCTCTCGATCTCTGCGAGATGAGAGATCGAATCCTCAGTCAGGACCGCCATCCCGTAGGTGTTGATCAGCTCCGGGATGCCGTGGTTGATCTCGGGATCGATGTGGTAGGGCCGGCCCGCCAGCACGATGCCGTGGCGCCCGGTCTCCTCCAGATAGCGGAGCGTCTCCTCTCCCTTGCGCTCGATGTCCCGCCTCGCGGCGCTCTGCTCCGCCCAGGCGGCCCGGGCGGCGTTCTCCACCTCGACGCGGGGGAGGTCGCTGAAGATCTCCGTCATGCGCTTCGTAAAGATCTTCTCGTCCGAGAGGGCGAGGAAGGGATTCATGAAGCGGAAGGACGGGTCCCTGAGCTCCTCGACGTTGTTCTTGATGTTCTCCGCGTAGCTGGTCACGATCGGGCAGTTGTAGTGGTTCACGGCCTCCGGGAATTCATTCCTCTCATAGGGAATGCACGGATAGAAGATGAACTTCACGTCCTGCCGGATCAGCCAGGTGATATGGCCGTGGGCCAGCTTGGCGGGATAGCACTCCGACTCGCTCGGAATCGATTCGATGCCGAGCTCGTACATCCTGTGGCTTGAGGTCGGGGAAAGGACCACCTCGTAGCCCAGCGTCGTGAAAAAGGTGAACCAGAGCGGATAGTTCTCGTACATGTTGAGGACGCGCGGTATGCCGACCTTTCCCCTCGGGGCCTTGTCCGCCGTGAGAGGCCGGTAGCCGAAGATCCGCTTGTATTTGTAGTCGTAGAGATTCGGCAGGTGATCCTTGTTCTTCTCCTTGCCGATTCCCCTCTCGCAGCGGTTGCCGGAGATATAGCGCCTGCCGCCCGAGAAATTGTTGACGGTGAGCCGGCAGGCGTTGGTGCAGCCGTGGCAGTGGGTCATCGTCGTCGAGTAGCGGAAGGCCTCGATCTTTTCCAGACTCAGCATGGTCGTGGGGCGCGATGCGTCACAGCGCTCCCGGGCGATCAGCGCGGCGCCGAAGGCGCCCATGATGCCGGCGATATCCGGCCGGATGACCTCGCAGCCGGCGATCTTCTCAAAGGCCCTGAGAACCGCGTCGTTGTAGAAGGTTCCGCCCTGGACGACGATGTTCTTCCCGAGCTCCGCGGCGTCGGAGACCTTGATGACCTTGTAGAGCGCGTTCTTGATGACGGAGTAGGCCAGGCCGGCGGAGATGTCCGCGACGGTCGCCCCCTCCTTCTGGGCCTGCTTCACCTTGGAATTCATGAAAACGGTGCAGCGGGTTCCCAGATCGATGGGATGCTCGGCGAAAAGGGCCGCTTTGGCGAAATCCTGCACCGAGTAATTCAGCGTCCTGGCGAAGTTCTCGATGAAGGATCCGCAGCCGGAGGAACAGGCCTCGTTCAGCATGACGTCGTCGACGGCGTGGTCGCGGATGCGGATGCATTTCATGTCCTGGCCGCCGATGTCGAGGATGCAGTCCACGCGGTCGTCGAAGAACTGGGCCGCGTAGTAGTGGGCGATCGTCTCCACCTCCCCCTCGTCCAGCATGAGGGCGGATTTGATCAGCGCCTCGCCGTATCCCGTGGAGCAGGAGCCGGCGATCTCGACGCCCTCCGGCATGTGGGCGTAGGTCTCCTTGATGGCGCGGATCGAGGTGGCCAGGGGATCCCCGTGGTTGTTGTCGTAAAAAGAGTACAGCAGCCGTCCGTCCTCCGAGATGAGGGCGGTCTTGGTGGTGGTGGAGCCCGCGTCGATCCCGAGGAAGGCCTTTCCCCGGTATTCGGACAGCTCCGCCCTCTCCACCTTGTAGGAGGACTGCCGGTCGATGAATTCCCTGTATTCCTCCTCGGTAGGGAAGAGCGGGTCGAGACGGTTGACCTCGAACTCAAGGGCCACTCCGTTCTCCAGACGCCTCGTGAGATCCTCGAGGGAGACCAGCTGGTCCCCTTCCTTAAACGGGCGCTCCTCCGTGTGGGCCTCGGCGGCCGCCGCTTCGACGGCGTTCATCGCGGCCCCGGAAGCGGCGAAAAGATGGGAATTCTCCGGAGCGATGGTGTGCTCCTCGTCGAGGTTCAGCGTCCGGACGTAGGTCTCCCGGAGCATGTCGAGGAAATGAAGCGGCCCTCCGAGGAAAGCGACGTGGCCGCGGATCGGCTTGCCGCAGGCCAGGCCCGAGATGGTCTGGTTGCAGACGGCCTGGAAAATGGACGCCGCCAGGTCCTCCCTGGTCGCGCCCTCGTTGATCAGAGGCTGGATATCCGTCTTGGCGAAGACGCCGCAGCGGGCGGCGATCGGATAGATGGCCTTGTAGTCCCTGGCGAAGCGGTTGAGGCCGGCCGCGTCCGTCTGGAGCAGATCCGCCATCTGGTCGATGAAGGATCCGGTTCCGCCGGCGCAGATGCCGTTCATCCTCTGCTCGATGCTTCCGTTTTCGAAATAGATGATCTTCGCGTCCTCGCCGCCCAGCTCGATGGCGACGTCCGTCTTCGGGCAGAACGCGGAGAGCGACGTGGAGACGGCCACGACCTCCTGCACGAAGGGGACGCCCAGGTGCCTGGCCAGGGTCAGTCCTCCCGACCCGGTGATCGCCGGCGAGACGGAGACGTCTCCCACCTCGTCGCACGCCTCGCGGATCAGCGCCGCGGCGGTGGTCTGGATCTCCGCGAAATGTCTCCGGTAATCGGAGAAAAGAATGCGGTTCGATTCATCCATCAGGGCGATCTTGACCGTCGTGGATCCGATGTCGATTCCAAGTGTATATGTATGTTCGCTCATATGCTTTACCTGCCCGGGCGCCCTTTCTGAGCCGCAGCGGCGCGGCGAAGGGGCGACAGGCCATATTCCTTGTCTTTATTTTGAGAAATTAAGACGCATTATACGGCAGAGGCGGAAAAAGTACAAGAAACACATTCCCGAAAGTATATCTCACAGCGCCTCGGCCTGACGGATGAACCGCTCCATCTCCCGGAAGCAGGCCTGCTGGATCCGGAAGGCGTTTTCGAAGTAGACGTTCCCGGCGGTTTCAAGCAGGTCGAGCTGTGTGGACAGGTCCTCCGCCAGATGGGTGTACCGCATCATCTTCAGTCTGCTTTTGACCTTGTGGAGACGCGGGCTGCCCACCTGAAGGTCATCCGAGTAGGCCTTGAGGGAGGGAAGCCCGAGAACCTGGTTGACGCCGGCCCCTCTTCCGTCCTCCTCGATCAGCACGGAGCGGTTCCGCCGGCTCAGGTTGTAGATGTGGGCGTGTACCCGGAAGCCGACGTGGAGGTCGCAGTCGTCGTAGATCCGGAAGCCGTCGGCGCTGTAGGCAATATCCGAGATTTCATCGCAGTACGGGCTGACCGCGTCCTTCAGCTGCCCGGCCCTTCCGGCCGCCTTGCCGGAGGTGTAGCGGTCGGCCTTGAGCCCGCGGTGAAAAACGAAGCGGAGGGAGGCCTCCGGCCATCTCTCCCTGAGATACCGCACGGTCTCGACCGCCTGGGGATAGTTGTATGCCCTCGCCGGGTCGGAAACCACGATCTTCCGGACGTCTCCCTCCGGCTCCCGCAGCGTGCCCGAAGACACGAGGCCGAGATCGTACCAGGCGGGGCAGCCCGTCAGGCGGACGTTTTTCAGGCCTTCCTTGCGGAGCACCCGGTAGGTATAGATATCCCGCGTGCTCAGGCCGAAGCCCTCCCGGTCGGCCTTCTCGAGAAAGCGCTTCGTCGGTTCGGTGAAATGGTAGCTGTAGACCTCGCGGAGACTTCCGGTGTTTCCGTACCAGCCTCCGCCGATGATCATGACGGGCTTCTTCAGGGTCTCCGTCAGCTCCTCCACGGGAAGATAGCCGCTGATATCCTTCATGAAAATGGGGCCGCCGCCGATCATGACGACGTCGAATTCATTGAGGGCGGCGCATTTTCCCGGGAGCTCGCTCCGCAGGAAGCGGGTGATCCCGGCGTTCTTCAGAAAGTGGCGGATCAGCGCCAGAGATCTCTCCTCAATCAGGAAATCTCCCGCGTTCTTGTATGCCCCTGACAGATACGCTATTTTCATCGCTGATACCTCATAGAAAGAATGGGAAAGCCGCGTGCGTCACGGCCGGCACCTGTCCCGGAAGGCCGTGACGCGGCGGCCGGTGTTTTCTTCAGAGCGCCGCGCGCACCGGGCGCGGACGGAAGCCGCTCTCCTCGAGGGCCGCCAGAATGTCGTTCTTGTGCTCCGTCCCGAAGGCCTCGATCGTGACCTTCAGCTCCACCGCCTCGTTTCTGTTGGTGGAATAGAACTGGTTGTGCTCCAGCTTGATGACATTTCCCTGCTTCGCGGCGATGACCGAGGCGACCTTCACGAGGCTGCCCGGCCTGTCCGGAAGAAGCACGGACACCGTGAAGATGCGGTCTCTCTGGATGAGGCCGTTCTGCACCACGGAGGCCATGGTGATGATATCCATGTTGCCTCCGGAGAGAATGCAGCAGACCTTCTTTCCCGCGAGGTCGAGATGCTTCAGGGCCGCCACGGAGAGCAGGCCCGAGTTCTCCACCACCATCTTGTGATTCTCCACCATGTCCAGGAACGCCGTGACCAGCTCGTCGTCCTCGACCGTGACGACGTCGGCGAGATTCTCCCTGAGATAAGGAAACAGCCTGTCGCCGGGCGTGAGGACGGCGGTGCCGTCCGCGATGGTCGAGGCGCAGGGAAGCGTCACGATCTCCCCCGCCTTCAGCGACGCCGAAAGACAGGCGGCGCCGGCCGGCTCCACGCCGATCACCCTGATATGCGGGTTCAGCAGCGCCGCGAGGGTCGAGACGCCGGCGGCCAGTCCGCCGCCCCCGACGGGCACCAGGATGTAGTCGACGGTGGGAAGCTCGCGGATGATCTCCATGGTGATCGAGCCCTGGCCCGCCGCGACCGTGAGGTCGTTGAACGGATGGATGAAGGTATAACCGTTTTCCTCCGCGAGCCGGATGGCGTGACTGCAGGAATCGTCGTAGACGTCGCCGTGAAGGATGACCTCCGCGCCAAGTCTCTTGGTGCGCTCCATCTTGATCAGGGGCGTCGTCGTGGGCATCACGACGATCGCCTTCGCGCCGCACTTTCTGGCGGCGTACGCCACTCCCTGGGCGTGATTCCCGGCGGAGGCGGTGATGAGGCCTCTCGCCTTTTCCTCGTCCGACAGCGTGCTGATCTTGTAATAGGCGCCACGGACCTTGTAGGCGCCGGTCAGCTGCATGTTCTCCGGCTTGAGATAAACCCTGGCGCCGGTCGCGCCGCTGAAGTACTCGCTGTACTGGAGCGGGGTCGGAAGGGTCACCTCCCGGACCTTCTCCGCCGCCTCCTCAAAGATATCAAGCGTCAGCATCCGAACCTCCTCTCTTCACCTGAGGCTGGTCAAACAGCGCGTTCACAAAATCGTCGGCGCTGAAGCGGTGCATGTCCTCGAGGGATTCTCCCACGCCGATATACTTCACGGGAATTCCCAGCTCCGCCTGGATGGCGATGGCGATGCCGCCCTTGGCGGTGCCGTCCATCTTGGTCAGGATCACGCCGTTGACCGGCGCCACCTCGGAAAACTCTCTTGCCTGCTGAAGGGCGTTCTGCCCCGTGGTTCCGTCGAGCACCAGCAGGGTCTCGATCTTCGCCTCGGCGTACTCCTTCGTCAGGATCCGGTAGAGCTTGTTGAGCTCGTTCATCAGGTTCTTCTTGTTGTGAAGCCTGCCGGCGGTGTCGATGATGAGGATGTCCGCCGATCTCGCCTTGGCGGCGGCGACGGCGTCGTAGACCACCGCGCCCGGATCGGCCCCGTCCTGTCCTCCGACCATCTGGACGCCGGCCCGGTTCGCCCACTCCTCCAGCTGCTCGTTGGCGGCGGCCCGGAAGGTGTCGGCGGCGGCGAGGATCACCTTCTTCCCCTCGCTCTTGTAGATACAGGCCAGCTTTCCGACGGACGTCGTCTTGCCGACGCCGTTCACGCCGATCACGAGGACGGCGGAGCGGACGTTTTCGAAGGCGTAATCCTCCTCCACGGTCTTCATCCTCTCGCGGATGCTCTCCACCAGGAGATTGCCGCAGTCCTCAGGCTTCCTGATCTTCTGCGCCCTGACCTGGTCCCTGAGATCGTCGAGAATCGCCTCCGTGGTCCGGACGCCGATGTCGCCCCGGATCATGATCTCCTCCAGATCGTCGTAGAAATCGTCGTCGATGCGGTCGTGACGCTCGATGACGTCGTCGATGCCCCTGACCAGCACGTACTGGGTCTTGGAAAGGCCCTTCTTCAGTCTGTTGAAAAATCCGCCGAACATACTGTTTTCTCCTCGCTAAATCAAAAACCGGCGTTCTTCGCGTCACTTGGACAGCTCGTCCTCGATCAGGTTCACCGATACGAGAGTGGATACGCCCTTTTCCTGCATCGTGATGCCGTAAAGCCTGTCGGCCGCGGTCATGGTCCCGCGCCGGTGGGTGATGATGATAAACTGCGTGTTCTCCGTCAGCTTGTGGAGATACTCGGCAAAGCGTATGACGTTGCTTTCGTCCAGCGCCGCCTCGATCTCATCCAGCAGGCAGAACGGGGAGGGCTTCATATTCTGGATCGCGAAAAGAAGCGCGATCGCGGTCAGCGCCTTCTCGCCGCCGGACAGCTGCATCATGTTCTGCAGCTTCTTTCCCGGGGGATGGGCGATGATGCTGATCCCCGCCTCCAGGATGTCCTGTTCGGGATCGATCTCGATCGTGCCGTGTCCGCCCCCGAACAGCTCCCGGAAGGCAAGATCGAACTCGGTCCTGATTTCCGCGATCTTCTCCGTAAACTGCTTTCTCATCCCGGCGTCGAGCCGCGAGATAATGCCGGTCAGCGTCTCCTCGGATCTGACCAGATCCTCGTGCTGCGACGACAGGAAGGCGTGACGTTCGCTGATGACCTTGTAGTCCTCGATGGCGTTGACGTTGACGTTCCCCAGCTTCCTGATGTCGGCCCGGATGAGGGAGATATCCTTCTTGATGGCCTGGCGGTCCTGTCTCTTCCCGGGAAGGTCGAAGGAACGGATCTCACTGGGAGTCAGGTTGTACTCCTCCCACATATAATTCGTTCTCTCCTCGCGCCCCTGCTCGGATTTCTCCCGCTGGTTCGTCAGATGGAAATACTCCCGGTCCAGTCTCGACATGCGCTCGGAGAGCTCGTCGCGCCGGTCAAAGAACTCGCGGTGGCTCTCGGAGAGTTCCTTCTTCTTTCCCGCGAGCTCTTCTTTCTCGCGGGTCTTCTCCGCGATGGCCTTTTCCGCGTCCGCGATGCTCTGCTGCACCGCGAGGATCTGCGCCTCCTTGGCGTCGATTTCTTTGTCGTTTCCGGAAAGATTTCCCGTTATCTCCGCGGACTCCTCCCGTAGGGCCTTCATCTCCCTGCTGACGCGGGCCAGGTTCTCGGACCGGAACTCCTTCTCCCGCCGGAGGCCCTCCGCCTCGACCCTCACGCTTTCGAGGGCGGAGGCCTGTCCGCTTCTCTTTTCCCGGAGGCTCTCCTCCGTCTCCCGCAGCTGCGCGGCCTCCTCGTTGGCCCGCAGCTCCCGGCTGATGGAATCCTCCAGCTCGCGGCTGATGCCTCCGCTCTTCTCCCGCACCTCGGCCATCTGCCGGTCGATATCGGCGTTCTCTTTCTCGAGGGTCTCGCACTCCCGGCGGCTCTCCCGGAGGAGCTCCTCGGACTGCCGGCAGGTGAGGGAGGCGGTGTTGAGGCCGAGAAGCAGCTTCTGCTCCTGCCCGCTCTCCTCCGCGACCTTGTCCCGGAGCGCGTTCCTCTCTTCCCTCAGGGCGTCGATCTCCAGGCGGAGATGGTCCGCGGCCTTGCGGTGGGCGGCGGTGCTCTCCGTCAGCTCCTCGATCTCCCTCTTCCTTCCCAGCAGGTTTTCCGTATTCCGGAAGGCGCCGCCGGTGATGGATCCGCCGGGCGCGAAGGACTCTCCCTGGAGGGTGACCATGAAATGGCTGTGGCGGTATTTTCTCCCGATGAGGATCGCGTTGTCGACGTTGTCGATGACCAGCGTCCTACCGAGCAGATGCTTTCTGAGAATGTCGTAGTCCTCTTCCGTCCCGACCAGTTCCGAGGCGATCCCGATCACGCCCTTCTCCCGGAGAACCTCCCTGCCGGAAAGCTCCCTGGGCCTGATGCTGGTGAGCGGAAGAAACGTCGCCCTGCCGAGGCGGTTCGTCTTGAGATACTCGATGAGGTACTTCGCCGTCGTCTCGTTGTCCGTGACGATGTTGCGGATGCTGCCGCCCAGCGCCGTCTCGATGGCCGTCTCGTATTTTTCCGGAACGTCGATCAGATCCGCGACCACGCCGCGGATCCCCGGGTTCCGCTTCTTCTGTTCCATGATTTTGCGGATGGCGTTGCCGTAGCCCTCGTAGTGCTCGGACATCGCCTTCAGGGACTCCAGTCGGGATCCGTCCCTGTGATAGCCGGCGGTCGCCTCGTCCAGCGCCGTGCTCTTCCTGTGGAGCTCCTCCTGGAGCTCGCCGATCCTCTTCTCCGAGGCCGCCTGGGACTGCCGGAGCCGGTCGATCTGGTCCTGCAGCTTCCCGATTTCGCCGGCGTGAAGTCCGGCCTCCTTCTCCTCCTCGGCGATGTCCTGCCGCAGCTTCAGCAGACGGCCGCTGATCTCGGATCTACGGATCTCCATCTGCTCCAGCATCGTGTCGTATCTCTGGATTCTTCCCTTGACCGAAGCCCGGGACTGAAGCATGCCGATGACGTCGTTCTTGGTTCTCTCGATCCGGTCCGTCACCTCCGCGATGGACCGGTCCAGGCTGTCTAGCTTCTCCGCCTCCAGCGCCTCGCGCCGGGCGGCCTCGTCCACCGCTTTGGCGGCGCTCTCCGCGAGGGCGCCAAGCTCGGCGGCCTCCCGGCTTCTCTCCCCGAGATCGGCGGCGATCTGCTGCTGCCTGGCTTCCATCTGCTGTCCGGCGGCCCGGATCGTGTTGATCTGCTCCTTCAGCAGATCGATCTGGCCCGACAGACCGGACCGTATGACGGCGGTCTCCTGGATCTCCTCGGTCAGGGCGGCGGTCCTGGCGTCGATCTCGCCGATCATGCGCTCGATCTCGTCGTACTCGCTCCTGGTCCGGTCGAATTCCTCCTTCGTCTCGGACATGTTCGACTGGCAGATCTCGATCTTGCGGAGAAGCTCGCGGCTCTCCGCGTCCCAGTGCTCGTCCTCCAGCATGTAGAGGTTGATGTCGCACTCCTTCAGGAGCTGCCGCTTGTCGAGATAGATCCTCGCCGTCTCGGACTGCTTTTTCAGCGGGCCCAGCTGGGAGGTGAGCTCCTGCAGAATGTCGTTGACCCTGAGAAGGTTCTGATGCTCCTGATCCAGCTTTCTCAGCGCCGCCGTCTTCCTCTTCTTGAATTTGACGATGCCGACCGCCTCGTCGAAGAGCTCCCGGCGCTCATCCGCCTTTCCGGACAGGATCCTGTCGATCTGTCCCTGGCCGATGATGGAATAGCCTTCCTGGCCGATTCCCGTGTCGTAGAAGATCTCGTTGATGTCCTTCAGGCGGACGACGGAGTTGTTGAGGAGATATTCGCTTTCGCCGGACCGGTACAGCCTTCTGGTGACGGTGAGCTCCTCATAATCCACGTCGAGCCTCCGGTCGCTGTTGTCGAAGGTGATTGCGACGGAGGCGTAGCTCTGGGGCTTCCTGGTCTCGGTCCCGGCGAAGATCACGTCCTGCATGCTTCCGCTCCGGAGCTGCCTGGCGCTCTGCTCGCCCAGTACCCAGCGGACGGCGTCGGCGACGTTTGATTTGCCGGAGCCGTTGGGGCCGACGATACCTGTGATGCCCTGTCGGAATTCGAATTTCAGCTTATTCGCGAAGGATTTGAATCCCTGAAGTTCTATTGACTTTAGATACATAGACTGCCGTTCCTTTAGCTTTTTTCAGGCCCGATGGCGCTGATGGCCTGCTCGGCCGCCATCTGGGCGGCGGCTTTCTTCGTCCTGCCCGTGCCGGTGCCGATCACCCGGTCACCGACGAG
This sequence comes from uncultured Lachnospiraceae bacterium, assembly GCA_902773195.1. Next base: position 3,021 of record CACYDL010000267.1, on the reverse strand, counting down.
CGCGGCGACGGTGAAGCGTTTGTCGTGATCCGGACCGCTCTCCCCGACGACCTCGTAGCGCACCTGCTGCTTCCGGTCCTGGAGAATCTCCTGCAGGGGCGTCTTGCGGTCCCGGAACAGGTCCTCGCCCCGCAGATCCGAAAGAACGCAGCGGACCACGAGATCCCTGGCGGCCTCGAAGCCTCCGTCCAGGAAGACCGCCCCGATCAGGGATTCCAGCGCGTCCGAAAGGATGGAATCCCGGTTCCTTCCCCCGGACAGCTCCTCGCCGTGTCCCAGTCTCAGAAACGCGGACAGCTCCAGGTCGCGCGCGCAGGCAGCCAGCGGCTTCTCGCTGACCATGCTGGCCCGGAGCGTGGAGAGCTTTCCCTCCCCCAGAGCGGGATATTTCCGGTAGAGATACTCCGCCGCGGCGAAGTCAAGGACGGCGTCCCCCAGGAACTCCAGTCTCTCGTTGCTTTCCGCGCCGGCTTCTCTGTGCTCGTTGACCCAGGAGGTGTGGGTCATCGCCAGCGTCAGCAGCGCCTTGTCCCGGAAGCGGTAGGCGATGCGTTCCTCCAGTACGCCGGGATTTCTTTCATTCATGATCCGGTGTTCCCTCCTTCCCGGCGGCTTCCAGCAGCTTCACGAGCTCCGCGACGGTGACCGCGGAGGTGTCCGGCATGAAACGGGGCAGATCCAGGGCGCATTTTTCGCCGAGGACCGTGAGTATCTCGTAGACATCCAGGGAATTCGCGCCCAGATCCGCCGAGAGAAGGGAATCCGGACGAATCAGATTCCTCTCGATGCCCAGGACGGACACGGCCGCGTCGCAGACCAGTTCAAATTCCGTCATTTCGACGCCTCCGCCTTCGGTTTATCCGACTTCTTCATGGCGCGCAGCTTCTCGGCCTGTCCTTCCATCTGCGCGCTGATTTTTCCGTTGATATTCTCTTTGTAGAAAAGACGGCACTGTTCCATGGCCACCTTGAATTCAAGAGGCTCGGAGCTGCCGTGGGCCTTGACGACAAGTCCCTTGAGGCCCAGCAGAGGGGCGCCGCCGTATTTGGAGGCGTCGAAATCCTTCAGGGCCTTTTTCAGCGTTCCCTTCGCCAGAAGCCCGCCCAGCATACCGGGGAGGCTGCTCTTCAGCCCCTTTTTCGCGATCCGGTAGATCGTCGTGGCGGTACCCTCGTACATCTTGAGGATCAGGTTGCCGCTGAAGGCGTCCGTCACGATGACGTCGGCCGCGCCCGACGGAATATCCCGCGCCTCGACGGAGCCGATAAAATGGATGGAGGAGCACTCCCGGAGCAGGGGGAACGTCTCCTTCACGAGGGCATTCCCCTTCTCCTCCTCGGCGCCGATGTTGAGGATGCCGACCCGGGGATTTTTGATTCCCAGCGCGTTCTCCATATAGATGGAGCCCATCTGGGCAAACTGCAGAAGCCAGGTGGGGCGGGCGTCGACGTTGGCGCCGCAGTCGACGAGGAGCGTCATCCCGCTCTCGGTGGGCATAAGGGCCCCGAGAGGCGGCCGCTCGACGCCCCGGATGCGGCCGACGAGAACCTGTCCTCCCACGAGAATGGCGCCGGTGGATCCGGCCGAGACGAAGGCGTCCGCCTCCCCCTTCCTCACCATCATCATGCCTCTCACGATGGAGGAGTCCTTCTTGTTCTGAATCGCCGCCACGGGCGGCTCTGACATCTCGATCACCTCGGAGCAGTGCACGACGGCGACGTCCTCTCCGGGAACATCCCCCAGCTGCTCCAGCTCTGCCCGGATCTTTCCCTCGTCTCCGAGCAGAATCAGGCTGATTCCGCCGGTCTCCTTCAGCGCTTCGACCGCGCCGCGCACCGGTGCCGACGGCGCGTGGTCGCCGCCCATCGCATCGACGGCTATTCTGATCTTATCCATCTTTCGACTCCTTCACTCTCCGACTAAAGCGGGCAGGGATGAAAAAACTGCCGCCGAATTCCTCGGCGGCAGCTTTTCGGCTTGCTTTCTGATCAATTATTCGACGTCCTGCTTCACAATTTCGCGTTTATTGTATGTTCCGCAGGCCTTGCAGACTCTGTGCGGCATCATCAGTGCGCCGCATTTGCTGCACTTGACTAACGTGGGAGCGCTCATCTTCCAATGCGCTCTTGTCTTGTCACGCCGTGCAGAGCTATGTTTGTTCTTCGGACAAATGGACATGCTTACACCTCCTTAACGCACTTGGATATTATACAGTCGGCGCTTCCTGTTTGTCAATAGTAATATTTCCGGGATTCCCACAAAAATCAGGCCGGGCCGCTGTGACTGCCGCAGCCCCCTTCCCGGGGCCGGCTTTTACGCCAGACGGACCGTCTCCCGGGCGATGGCAAGCTCTTCGTTCGTCGGAAGGACGAAGACCCTGACCGCGGAATCTTCCGTGGAGATCTCGGCCGCCTTGCCGCGCACCTTGTTCTTCTCGGGATCGATCCGGATGCCGGCAAACTCGAACTGCTTCATGATCTTCGCTCTCATGGCGCAGTCGTTCTCTCCGATACCGCCCGTGAAGGCGATGGCGTCGGCGCCGTTCAGCACGCCGAGGTAGCCGCCGATGGTCTTGACGACCTTGTGGGCGAAGGCGTCGAGGGCGAGCTGCGCCTTCTCGTTTCCGCCCTCCGCCGCCGCGGAAAGGTCGCGGAAATCGCTGGAGAGATTGCCGGACAGGGCGTAGACGCCGGATTTCTTGTTGAGGATCGTGAGCATGTCGTCGACGGAGATGTTCTCGTGATCGCAGATGAACTGCACGACCGCCGGATCCACGTCGCCGGAGCGCGTTCCCATCACCAGGCCCTCAAGAGGGGTAAGTCCCATGGAGGTATCCACGGCCCTGCCCGCGACGCTGGCGGAGATGGAGGAGCCGTTGCCGAGATGGCAGACGATCACTCTCTGATGTCCTTCCGGAAGATTTGCATAGCGGATCGTTTCGCCGGATACGAACATATGGCTTGTGCCGTGGAAACCGTAGCGGCGGATCTTATACTTGTCATAATATTCTTCCGGAATCGC
>CACYDL010000266.1 GCA_902773195.1 uncultured Lachnospiraceae bacterium | reverse complement strand
TCTTTTCTGCTGCGCTTTCCCGAGGGTTACCCCTGCCGGACGTTATCCGGCATCCTGCCCTGCGGAGCCCGGACTTTCCTCGTCATGGTCTCCCATGCCGCGACCGTATGTCCTGCCTCACTTCAATACTGCCTAGTTTATCCCGAAACCGGAATTTAATCAATCGAAAATTTGACAGGAAAAGCGCCCCGGAAGTCCCTGTGCTTCCGGGGCGCCGCGCGTGCCTGCCGCGCAGAGCGGCGGTCTGTCTGCCGCTGTTTCCCGGCGAAGGCATCCGCCTTACAGCCGGAAGCAGCCGCCTCCGATGAACTCCCTGAGAATGGAATTCACCGGCACCCCGACGTCGGGGACCGGGATGAAATAATCCAGGAATTTCAGGAGCCTCTTCGCCTCGTGATACGAGGGATCCCCCATGCGGACCTGGAAGAGCAGCGGCTGGACGTAGGTCTTGAGAGCGGCGAGCTCGTAGGGAAGGGCGGAGTTGAACACCACGTCCGCGCTCTCCTGATAGGGGAAGATGTTCTCCGTCTCGCCTTTTCTGACCGTCTCCCACTGGGCCAGGGTCTGGGAGGCGCTGTAGCCCCTCGTGCGGTTGTCCCGGACGATCCTCCGGATCAGTCTCCCGTCTCCGGAGGGGACGCGGTTGTGCTCGTCGATGTTGAGCATATTCAGGGCGCTGATATAGATCCTGAACATACTCTCCTTGGGGAGGCGGATGCTGAGCCGGTCGTTCAGGGAGTGAAGGCCCTCGATCACAAGGATGTCCGATTCGCCCAGCGTGAGCGTCTCCCCGCTCATCACCCTTCTTCCCGTCACGAAATCGAACGTGGGAACCTCCACCGTCCCGCCCTGCCGCAGGATCTCCATGTCCCTGTTGAACTGCTCGACGTCCACCGCGGACAGTCCCTCGAAGTCGATCTTTCCGTCCGGGCCCGGCACCATGTCCTCCCGGTTGATGAAATAATTGTCCGTGCCGATAAAGTGAGGCGTCATCCCGTGGGCGGACAGCTGGATGCTCAGCCTCTGGGAAAAGGTCGTCTTGCCGGAGGAGGACGGGCCGGCGATCATGACAAAGCGCACGTCCTTTCTCGCCGCGATCATCTCCGCGATGTCGGAAATCTTCGCCTCCTGAAGGGCCTCGGAGACAAGGATCATCCGGGATGCGTCTCCTCTGATGATCTGCTCGTTGAGGTCGGCGACACAGCCGATTTTCTGCGTCTCCGCCCACTGCTCTCCCTCGATCTTCGCGCTGAAGAGCTTGTCGTAGGGCTGATACTCCGGCACTTTGTCCAGGGTGCCCCTCTCGGGCATCTGGAGAACGATGCCTCCCCGGCAGGGGATCAGCCTGAAGCATCCCAGGAGGGACGTGTCGTAGAGCATGTAGCCGTAGTAGTAGTCCTCGTACTCTCCGAGCCGGTACATGTTGACCGTCGACTTCAGCCTGGTCTCGAACAGCTTCTTCTTGTCCTGCATGCCGGCTCTTTCGAAGTACGCCATCGCCTGATCCACCGACACGGTGCTCTTCCGGAAGAGGGCCTTGTCCGCGACGTACTGTCTCATGCGGTTTTCCACTCTTTCGGCAAAAGCATCGTCCACCGGGATCTCTCCCTCTGCCGTGAAGAAGAAGCCCGATCCTTCCGCGAAATGGAGAATGACGCTGCCGGCCGATTTCCCGTAGCAGTCCCGGACGGAGGCGATAAACAGCATGGACATGCTTCTCCGGAACGCGTCGTAGCCGGCGGTATCCCGTATCGTCACAAAGGAGATCTCATCCCCTTCCGCCGGGCTTCTGGACAATTCCCTGAGCCTTCCGTTGACCTCCGCCAGCGCGATCGGGTCGTCTCCCTCCTTCCATGCCTCCAGAGCCAGGTCACGGAGAATCAGCTCATCTTCAATGGCGGTTTTTCTGCCGTTCACAGTGACATTCTTCATGACATACCTCCTCCCGGAATACAGATTCCGAATGTAGATTACTGTCTCCGGATGCGAAGCAGGCAGCCCTCATCCTTTCGTAGGCGGAACCTGCTTCAGCTCCTCTTCTGACGTCATCGCCCGCAGGGCGCACTCGGCCGCCGCAAGCCTTCTTCTGATCTCGCCGGCCCGGTTCTCCCGTCCCGGCGACTTTTCCCTGAGCTGTCCGAGAATTCTCCCGTATTCCTCCAGCTCTCTTTGGAGCATCCGGATGAGCGCCGGATCTTTTTTCCGGATGAGCACGGGGCCGTAGAGGTCCCCCGGGACAGCCGCGTCCGCAGAGGGGTTCTCACCGGCGGCCCGGATGGCCGGATCCCCGCCGGCCGTCGTCTCCGGCGCCGTTCCGCTGCGAAGGCTCCCCGGCGCGGATCCCCGGACGGCCTTGATCACAGGGTAGAACTTCCCGTCCTCCTCCACCATCACCTCGTCGGCGATCCCGAACCCAAGGCGGCGCAGCTCTCTTCTCACCGAATCGGCGTCTCTGTGCGGGGAAAGCACCAGCTCCGAAAAGAGAGCGGGCAGTCCATTCGCATCCCTGAGAATCCCGGCGATCAGCTTTCCGCCCATGCCCGTGATGATCAGGGCCGCGTCCGCTTTCTTTCCCTGCTCCCCCGCCATCGCGGCGAGGATCGCTTCCGCCCCGCGGGGCACGCCGTCCGCCTGAATGGTCCGGATCCGGTCCTCCAGGGCGGCGCTCCGGATATGCTCCTCCGCGCGGAGCAGGGGGCCCTTTCTCAGATCGGAGGCGGCGGCGCAGGGACTGATTTCCCGGCGCACCAGCTCGATCGGGACGAAGGCGTGGTCGCAGCCCACGTCGAGGACCGCCTTCCCGGGGGTGACCATGCCGATGACTGCCTCCAGCCGCATCGATAGCTTCATGTTTCTTCCACCCCGGCGTTCAGTCGAGATAGTCCCGCAGCTTCCGGCTTCTGGACGGCTGGCGGAGCTTTCTGAGCGCCTTCGCCTCAATCTGGCGGATGCGCTCCCTGGTGACGTGAAACTCTCTGCCGACCTCTTCCAGCGTGCGGGCTCTCCCGTCGTCCAGTCCGAATCTCAGACGGAGGACCTGCCGCTCCCGCTCGGTCAGCGTGTCCAGCACCTCGTTCAGCTGCTCCCTAAGCAGCGTATAGGCGGCCGCCTCCGCCGGTACCTGGACGTTTTCATCCTGGATGAAGTCGCCGAGGTGGCTGTCTTCCTCTTCGCCGATGGGCGTCTCGAGGGAGACGGGCTCCTGAGAGACCTTCTGGATCTCCCGCACCTTTTCCACCGGGATGTCCATC
>CACYDL010000265.1 GCA_902773195.1 uncultured Lachnospiraceae bacterium | reverse complement strand
TCGATGTCGTCTTCGCGCTGGCTTCCGCCGATGATCTCGCCGATGCCCGGAACGAGGCAGTCAGCCGCGGCGACGGTGCGCCCGTCGTCGTTCAGCTTCATATAGAAAGCTTTTATTTCCTTCGGGTAGTCGGTGACGAACACCGGACGGCGGAAGACTTCCTCCGTGAGGTATCTTTCGTGCTCCGTCTGGAGGTCGCAGCCCCAGTATACCTTATAATCGAATTTGTCGTTGTTCTCCTCGAGGATCTTCACGGCGTCCGTGTAGGTTATCCTGCCGAATTCGGAGTTCACGACGCCGCTTAGTCTTTCGAGAAGCCCTTTGTCGACGAAGCTGTTGAAGAATTCCATCTCCTCGGGAGCGTTCTCGAGAACGTAGCGGATGATGTATTTCAGCATATCCTCCGCCAGGTCCATGTCGTCCTCGATGTCGGCGAAGGCGATCTCCGGCTCGATCATCCAGAATTCGGCGGCGTGGCGCGTCGTGTTGGAGTTCTCCGCGCGGAACGTCGGTCCGAAGGTGTAGATATTCCGGAAGGCCTGGGCGAAGGTCTCGCCATTCAGCTGGCCGGACACGGTCAGGTTGGTCATCTTACCGAAGAAATCCTTCGTGAAATCGACCGCGCCGTCCTCCGTCCTCGGCGGATCCGAGGGATCGAGGGTCGTGACCCGGAACATCTCGCCGGCGCCCTCCGCGTCGGATCCGGTGATCAGCGGCGTGTGGACGTAGACGAAGCCCCTCTCCTGGAAGAACTGATGGATCGCGTAGGCGATGAGGGATCTCACCCGGAACGTCGCCTGGAAGGTGTTCGTGCGGGGACGAAGATGGGGAACGGTCCTCAGGAACTCCATGCTGTGGCGCTTCTTCTGCATGGGGTAGTCCGGGGTGGAGGCGCCTTCGATCTCCACGCTGTCCGCCTGGATCTCAAAGGGCTGCTTCGCCTCCGGCGTGGGGACGAGGGTGCCCGTGACGATCACGGCCGAGCCGACGTTGAGGCGCCCGATCTCGCCGAAATTGGCGAGCCCGTCGTGGAAGACGATCTGGAGCGTCTGAAAATACGTCCCGTCGTGGAGAACGATAAAACCGAAGGTTTTCGAGTTCCGGATGCTTCTCACCCATCCCCCGACGCTGATCTTCCGGTCCAGATACTCTTCTTTGTTCCTGTAGATTTCCCTGACTGTCACTAGCTTCTGCATGATATGCTTTCTCCTGAATTCTGAGCGATTACGTCACATTATAACCCGTACGCTCTCAATTGTCCATGACCACGGGCGTCCCGTTCAGAACTCCAGCCCGTCGAAGCGGACCTTCATGTAGCCCTTGATGATTTTGACGCATTTTTCGAATCCGAGTCTCGAGGAGTCGAGGCAGAGATCGTAGTTACGCGCGTCGTCCCACTTCTTTCCCGAGTGAAATTCCACGTATTCGGCCCTGATCCTGTTCTCCCTCTCGACGAACTTCTCCAGCTCCCTGGGCGGCAGGGATTTCTTCAGGGCCGCCTGCGCCAGGCGGAACTTCGCCGGGGCGTGGAGGAAGACCCGGACGACGTTGCTTCTGTCCTCGAGGATGAAGCCGGCGCACCGTCCCACGATGATGCAGGCCTCCCTGTCCGCCAGGTCCTTGATCACCTTCGCCTGATAGTTGAACAGGTTCTGCCGGGACGTGAACTGGCTGCTGTCCGGCGTGAGCAGCTCCCCGGAGTAGATATCCCTGGGGGACTTGAAGAGCGGCGCGCCGCGGAATCCGTCGTCCGCGTCCCCGAAGAGAGCCTCGTTGATCCCGGAATCATCCGACGCGAGCTTCAGAATTTCCTTGTCGTAGTAGTGGATGCCCAGATCCTCCGAGAGCATCTCCCCGATGGCTTTTCCGCCGCTGCCGTACTCGCGGTTGATCGTGATAACAATATTCTGATTCATACTGCCGCCTCCTTCGGAGCTGCCGGCGTCACTCGCCGAGATAGGCCTTCCGGATATCGTCGTTGTTGAGAAGATCGGAAGCGGATCCCTCCAGGGAAATGCTGCCCGTCTCCAGAACATACGCCCGGTCGGCGATCGAAAGCGCCTTTTTCGCGTTCTGCTCGACCAGCAGGACGGTCCTGCCCTGCGCGGCCACCTTTTCGATGATGCTGAAGATCTCCGCGACGAAGATCGGGGAGAGTCCCATCGACGGCTCGTCCATCAGCAGGATTCTCGGCGAGGACATCAGGGCCCGTCCCATCGCGAGCATCTGCTGCTCCCCTCCGGAGAGCGTGCCGGCGATCTGCTTCGCCCTCTCCTTGAGCCTCGGGAAATGGCCGTACACCTCCTCCAGAAGCCGGGCCTTCTCCTCCTGGCTCTTCCTGGTGTAGGCGCCCAGCATCAGGTTCTGATACACCGTCATCTCGGGGAAGACGCGCCGTCCCTCCGGCACGTGGGCCATCCCCATGCCGACGATTTTGTGCGCCGGCGTCCTGGTGATATTCTTTCCCTCGAACTCGATCGTCCCGGAAGCGGCCTGAACCAGCCCGGTGATTGTGTGGAGAATGGTGGTCTTCCCCGCGCCGTTGGCGCCGATGAGGGCGATCACCTCCCCTTCGTTCACCTCGAAGGAAATGCCCTTGAGCGCCGGAATGACGCCGTAGAACACCTTAAGATCCGTCACCTTTAGCATTGCCATAATCTGTCTTCTCCTCCCCCCGTCAGTCGTCGCCGAGGTAGGCCTTGATGACCTCCGGGTTCTGAAGCACCGTTTTTGTTTCGCCTTCCGTCAGTATCCTTCCGAAATTGAGAACCGTCAGCTTCTCACAGATGCCGGATACCAGCCGCATGTCGTGCTCGATCAGGAGAATGGTCATGCCGAAGTTCTCCCGGACGTAGCGGATGTCCTCCATCAGCTCCTCCGTCTCGTTGGGGTTCATGCCCGCCGCCGGCTCGTCGAGGAGCAGCAGGGACGGATTGGTCGCCATGGCGCGGGCGATCTCGAGCTTCCTCTGCTTCCCGTAGGGGAGATTGGCGGAAATCGTGTCCGCCTCCTCCTCCAGGTCGAAGACGGACAGCAGCTCCATCGCCCTCTCGTTCATCTGCTTCTCGGTCCTGTAGTAGGAGGGGAGGCGCAGAACCGCGGCGACCGGGGAGTAGGCAAACTGGTTGTGCAGGCCGATCTTCACGTTGTCCAGCACGCTCTGCTGTCTGAAGAGACGGATATTCTGAAAGGTCCTGGCGATGCCGGCCCGGTTGATCTCGATGGTGGGCCTGCCCGTGATATCCTTTCCGTCCAGCAGGATGACGCCCTCGTCGGGCTTGTACTCTCCCGTCAGAAGGTTGAAGACCGTGGTCTTTCCGGCGCCGTTCGGGCCGATCAGACCGTAGAGATCCCCTTTTTCCACCGTGAGATGGAAATCGTCGACGGCGCGGAGTCCTCCGAAGCGGATCGACAGATTATTGATTTCCAGCAGTGCCATTTATCTGTCCCCCTTCCTTTGTCCGGCCCGTCTGAAGCGTCCCGTGACGTGCTTTTCAATCCAGGCCCTGGAGGTCGGATTCCAGTTGACGATCATCATCACGATCAGGATGCCGGAGTAGATCAGCATGCGGTAATCCGCCATGAAGCGGAGCAGCTCCGGAATCAGGGTGAGGATCACCGAGGCGATGATGGCGCCCCTCGTCGAGCCGATTCCGCCCAGCACGACGAACACGAGGAAGAGAATCGACATGTTGTAGCCGAATCTCGCGGGCGTGGCGATCAGGGAAGCGATGTTGTGCGAATAGAGCGCCCCCGCGAAGCCCGCGATGGCCGCGGACAGGGTGAAGGCGAGCATCTTGTAATGGGTGACGGGAATTCCCACGGAGCCGGCCGCGATGCGGTTGTCCCGGATCGCCATGATCGCCCTGCCCTCCCGGGAATTGGTCAGATTGAGGACGATGATCACGGAGATGAGGAGAAGGATGATCCCCACCGTAAACGAGGAATTGAAGGGCGTCCCGGTGATGCCCTGCGCCCCGTTGATGATCATCTCTCCGTCCGGCTCGAGCCCGAGGGCCATCTGGCTCTGCATCGAGAAATGGAGTCCCCTGGAATCCCTGCCGACGTAGAAGACGTTGATGAGGTTCTTGATGATCTCGCCGAAGGCGAGGGTCACGATCGCGAGGTAGTCGCCGTTCAGACGGAGAACGGGGATGCCGATCAGGAATCCGAAGACGCCCGCCACGACTCCGCCGATCAGAATCGCGAAGAGGAACCTGGGGAAGGTGCCCATGTACGGCTCGGTCACCTTGCTGAAGAACGCGCTCGCGAAGGCGCCGATGCACATGAAGCCGGCGTGGCCGATCGAGAGCTCGCCCAGAATGCCCACCACCAGATTGAGGGAGACCGCCATAATGGCGTAGACGCACAGCGGCACCAGAAGTCCCCCGATGTGGGCGTTGATCATGCCCGCCCTGTCCGCGATCATGATAATGATATATGCCAGGACAATCATCGCGACCGTCACGATGTTGTCCCTGGAGGTCTTTGTCATCATTTCTGTCTTTCTCATTCGCTCATCCTCCTCAGACCTTTTCCTGGATCTTTTTCCCCATAAGGCCGGTAGGCTTCACGAGAAGTACGATGACCAGCACGGAGAACACGATCGCGTCCGACAGCTGGGAGGAGATGTAGCTCTTGCTCAGGATCTCGATCAGGCCGAGAAGCAGGCCTCCGATCATCGCCCCGGGGATCGATCCGATCCCGCCGAAGACCGCCGCGACAAAGGCCTTGATGCCGGGCATGGCTCCCGTATAGGGAGAAAGCGTCGGATAGGCCGAACAGAGCAGCACGCCCGCGACGCCCGCCATCGCGGAGCCGATGGCGAAGGTGAGCGAGATCGTCCCGTTGACGCTGATGCCCATGAGCGAGGCGGCGCCCCGGTCCTGGGCGCACGCCAGCATCGCCTGGCCCGGGCGGGTCCGGTTGATGAAAAGCTGCAGCACCAGAACGAGCACGATTCCCACCGCGATGCTCACGATACTGATGGTCTGGATCGTAAACGCTCCGATCCGGATCGTCATGTGCTTCAGCGGAATGATCGACGTGAACATCTTCGGGTTGGAACTGAAGATAAGAAGCGCGATATTCTGCAGAAAATAGCTGACTCCGATCGCGGTGATCAGGACGGCCAGGGAAGAATTCGCGTGTCTTAACGGCTTGTAGGCGATCTTCTCGATGCAGATGCCCAGAAGCATGCAGCCCAGGACGGCGGCAGCGATGCCGGCGCCCGCGGGCAGGCCCAGCGAGGTGATCACCGTGAAGGCGAGGTAGGCCCCGATCATGATGATGTCGCCGTGAGCAAAGTTCAGCATCTTGGCGATACCGTACACCATGGTATAGCCGATCGCGATGATGGCGTAGATGCTCCCGAGACTGAGCCCGTTGATTAGATTTGAAAAGAAGCTGACCATATCTCTCCCACTCCTGAAACAGTGGGAAGGGACATCCATAGGATGTCCCTCCCCGGACTGATTCGCCATTTTCGTGTCTGGGGCGGACGCTTCACTCCCAAGGTCCGCCGTCAAAGGATTATTCCGCGGCCGTGTAGACGCCGTCCTTGATGACCATGGCCTTCGGATCCTTGGTCGGTTCGCCGTCCGCCGTCCAGGTGATGGTGCCGGTAAGGCCGTTGATCTCGACGTTGAGCATGGAGGCCTTGAGGGCGTCGCACAGATCGGAGACGGACATGTCCGGCGTGGCGCCGGCGTCCTCGAGGGCCGCCTTGATCGTGTAGATCGCGTCGTAGGCGTCGGCCGCGAACTGGTTCGGGGTCACGCCGTAGCTCTCCTCATACTTGGCGACGAAGTTCTGCGTGAGCTCGTCCTCCGCGTCGGCGACGAACGGCGTAAGAAGCATGACGCCTTCGGCGAGTTCCTTCTGGAAGTTGTCCATGTCGAGCATGCCGTCGAGGCCGTCGCAGCCGAAGAACACGGCTTCAACGCCCATCATGGCCGCCTGGGTGAGGATGGTTCCGGCCTGGGTGTAATAGATCGGAAGGAAGATCAGATCGACGCCGGCATCCTTGCACTTCTGAAGCTGCGAGGAGAAATCGACGTTGGAATCGGCCGTGAAGGCTTCCTTGACGACGATCTCAAAGTCCTGATCCGCCGCCCCTTCCTCGAAGGTCATCTCGATGCCGGAGGAATAGACGTCCGAGCTGTCGTAGATGATGCCGACCTTGGAGGCAAGGCCGTGCTCGCCGATGTAGCGGGCGGAAGCGGCTCCCTGGTTCGGGTCGGAGAAGCAGACGCGGAAGACGTTGTCATACTTCGTGCAGTCCTGGGCGGATCCCGAGGGAGTCAGCTGGAACATGTTGTCGGCCTTCGTCTTCTCGGAGACGGCGATGGAGCAGCCGGAGGTCGTGGAGCCGACGAGAATCTGCATGCCCCAGTCCTTGAGGGTGTTGTAGGCGTTGACAGACTTCTCGCTGTCAAGCTCGTCGTCCTCGCCCCTGTACTCGATCTGGTATCCGGCGATGCCGCCGGCGGCGTTGATCTCGTCCACCGCGATCTGCGCGCCGTTCACGACACCGAGACCGTAGTTGGCGGCGGCGCCGGTCAGCGGGCCGATGGCGCCGATCTTGAACGTGCCGTCCGCTGCCGCGGGAACCGTGAGAACGCCGGCTGTCAGGACAGCGGCAAGCACTGTGGACATCATCTTTCTGATCTTCATAATAATCTCCTCCGTTTTCATGCGGTCCGGCAGCTCCGGACAGAGCTCCCGGCTGGTGATTTGCCGCAGCGTTCCGTCCGGAAGAAGTTCAGTGCTCTGTCCTTCGCCGCCGCGGCCCGCTGCAATTATTAGAAATAATACTATCCGATATGCATAAAGTCAATGCCGTGAACGAAATCTCCCCGCTCAGGATTCCTTGATGGTCGCCTGCTTCTCGATGTAGGAGACGAAGATGTTCCCGCCGGCGAGCATGCTCTCGGTGCTGTCGTTGATGCCCATGTAGTAGTGCTCCCCGCTGGCGAAATTGTACAGCAGCGTGTTGTAGCGGTCGTAGCCGACGATCACGGCGCTGGAGCCGTCCGCGAGACGGGTCGCCACCGCCCTCCCCTGGGACACCTGGTAGAGGGCCTGGTCCAGCGTGCAGCCGGTCAGGTCGAGCACGGTGTAGCCGCAATCCGGGCCGCCGTCCAGAACGCCGGCGTCCACCGTGCCGCTCAGGAAGAGCTCGGGGATGTCCTCGTTGTGGATCTCGTTCTTGGTCTGCTTGTTTCCTCTCTCGTAGATATACTGCCACTCCTGGTTGAGGACGGTGCCCACGTTCTCATCGGCCAGGGAGACGGCCTCGGCGGGGGACGTCAGGACCTCGATCAGGCTGCCGCCGCCGTAGACGTAGTACAGCGGGAACGTATCCACGGCGCTGATCTCCGCGACGGAGTCCACCGTGTCGAGATAGCGCATCCTGAAGTTTCCGACGATGGGCGAAATATTGCCGATGGCCCCCGGCATCTTCAGCGTCAGGACGACGCCCTGCCGGGAGGAAGCGGCCAGCGAGACCGACACGGCGCTGCCCGCGCTCTGCCGGTTGTTGATGATGTTGTCCGGGGCGGCCTCGACGTATCCCGCCGCGCTTTTCTGCACCCTGACGAGACTCGCGAGTCCCGGCTCCATCACGATATCCGTGACGTAGCAGCCCTCCGGGCTGTAGTCCTTGACCAGCGTTCCGTCCAGTGCCTCGATCTTCAGCTGCTTCATCGCGAACACCGGCTCGCCGGAGGGTCCACGGACCACGTCCTCCCGGTCGGCGACGCCGTAGATGAAGTCATGGTTGAAGAATCCGACGGCGCGGAGATACTCGTTCTCTCCCGCCTCGATCTCCCGGATATCCCCCGAATCCAGGCTCATCAGGGTGATCCTGGTGGAGGCGTCCTTCTGCATCTCCTCCGTCCAGGCGATTTCGCTCCCGGATCCGGACGCGACGAAGCAGTCGGGATTGATGTCCTCCAGCACCGCCGCCGCCTCCTGCGTCGCCAGATCGATCCGGTAGACCGCCCTGGCGAGATAGAGATACGCCTCGCTGCTGGCGTTGATGTAGCAGAGCCTGGAAAGGTCGTTCTTCAGAAGCTCGAAGCTCCTGGGATAGGGGACGAAGGCCCTCTCCGTGACGGCGGTGGTCTCCGCGTTGTAGTGGCAGACGGATACGCCCGTGCTGCCCTCGTGTTTCCCCCGGCTGAAGTAGCCGTACACGGCGAAATCCAGACCGCCTCCCTCCGAGGCCCGGATGATCCGGATCCCGTACTCCTGATTGTCATATCTCTCGTCCGTCGCCTCCCCGGTGTCGTGCATCGAGAACACCCGGGTCAGCTTCTCGGCGGAATCGTTGTACTCCCAGAGCTCGTTGTCCTGGACGAAGGCCACCGTATCGGAGGTCTCGTTCGTCATGTACTGGATATCGCGGCCGGCGACCCCGAGGTTGATGCCCGAGGCGGAGATGCTGCCCCTGCCCCCATTGAAGATCTGCTCGGCGTCGCGGTTGAAGTTCAGCAGCATGATCCGGCCGTTGTAGTAGCGGAGCCGGTAGTACTCGTGGACCCGGTAGATCTCCTGCCCGTAGTCGCCGTCGGCGGAGATCAGGTAGTCCGTCGTGAGGGAGCAGGTCTCCCCGTAGATGTCGCGGATGCAGGGCACCGCCTTGCGGTAGATCTGCGGGCTCAGGCTGCCCCACGTCACCTGCTTCAGCGTCGATTTGAGGTTGACGCTGGTGAAGGAATTGTTGGTGATGGTGTCGTCCGTCTCGAGATACGTGTTGAGGTCCGACGCTCCCTGCTGGTTGGTGCAGCCCTCGTAGAAATCGTAGACGAACTGGACGTATTTGTCCGTCACCGGGTCGGACCGCTGCAGCACCCTGGCGTAGTAGTAGATGTCCGCGTCCTCCGTCTGGATGGTGAAGCGCACCGGGTACTCCCGGTTCATCAGAAGCGGCTCCGAGAGGGTGAATGAGGCGGTTCTGTAGTCGCCGTCGTTCTGGAAATTGCCGATCTTGGCGTTCTCGATCACGGTGCCCGTGTCCGGCGCCGAGATCTCATAGGAGACCGAGCGGATGTTGTTCCTGTAGGCCTTGTACGAGACGGTGACGGACCGCTTCGTCGTCATCGGGATCAGCGGCCCGCGCATGTTCCGGGCGTCCATCTCCATCGTGCTGCCGAACATGCGGTCGACCTTGTTCCCGTTTATATCGATGCACATGACAGGAAGCGTCGGATCAGATAGATCCGACGCGTTGACCGTCTGCTGACGCTGCAATAACGAAAGATTTGAAAATCCTGCCACTCCCGCGACAAAGACGGCGAGGTAGAGCAGCCACTTAAGAATTCGCTTTCTCACTGTACCTGTGGGCTTCCTCCAGCATCATGTCCTTCACCTTCATCAGGCGAACCTGCGTACTTCTCTCGTTCTCATCCAGCTTCATGGTGATGTAGCGGATTCCCTCCTGCGTCTCGGGGATGATCACGTGCTCGAGAGCGTTGACCCGGCGCCGGGTCTTCTCGATCTCCGCCGCCATGAGACGGCAGGATTTCTCGATCTCGGCCAGCCGGAGCATGTCCGGAAAGACGTCGGCGAGGGACTTCACCGCCCCGTCCAGATCGCTGGACGTAAAGGCGAAGCCGTAGGAATAGATGTCGCCCTCGTCCGGGGTCCTGGTCGAATAATCGAAGACCGGGATGTCCACGCTCATGACGTTCTTCGTGGTCTGGTTGAGATAGACCTCCTGCTTCGGCGCCATCAGCGCCTCCCGCAGCGTCTCCTCCGACATGCCGGCCTTGGCAAGAACGAAATTCCGGTTCGCGTCCGAGATTCCCTGCTCCACCTGCTCCCGAAGCCTCATATCCTCCCTGACCAGGTCAAGGAACTGGCGCATCAGCTCGTCCCGCTTGTCCTTCAGGAGGCGGTGTCCCTTGACGGCTGTCACCAGCTTCCGCTTCAGGCGGGTCAGCTCCATTCTGGTTGGTGTGACCTGTGTTCGTGCCATAGTATCGCTCCGTACTTTCGGGAACGGTCAGGAGATGCGGACATCTCCCCCGTCTCCGTGATCAATAGTAGGTATCAAGCATCTTGTCCGAGATTCGTTTCAGCTCGGACCTGGGCAGGATTCTCAGGAGCTCCCAGCCGATATCCAGCGTCTCCTCGATGCTCCGGTCCGTCTTGTAGCCCTGGTTGACGTATTTCGTCTCGAACTCGTCCGCGAACTTCGCGTAGATCAGATCGGTCTCCGTCAGGGCGGCCTCGCCCAGGATGACCATCAGCTCCTTCGCGTCCTTGCCCCTGGCGTAGGCCGCGAACAGCTGATTCATCGTGGCGGCGTGGTCCTCTCTCGTCTTCCCTTCGCCGATTCCCTTGTCCTTCAGACGGCTGAGGGACGGGAGAACGTCGATGGGCGGCTGGACGCCCTTGCGGTACAGCTCGCGGGAGAGAATGACCTGGCCCTCGGTGATGTAGCCCGTGAGGTCCGGGATGGGGTGCGTCTTGTCGTCCTCCGGCATCGTCAGGATGGGGATCATCGTGATGGAACCCGACTTTCCTCTCTGGCGTCCGGCGCGCTCGTACATCGTCGCGAGGTCGGTGTACATGTAGCCCGGATAGCCTCTTCGTCCCGGCACCTCCTTGCGGGCGGCGGAAACCTCGCGGAGCGCGTCCGCGTAGTTCGTGATGTCCGTCAGGATGACGAGGACGTGCATATCCTTCTCAAAGGCGAGATATTCCGCCGCGGTCAGCGCCATACGGGGCGTGGAAATACGCTCGACGGCGGGGTCGTTGGCGAGGTTGATGAACAGGACCGTCCTGTCGATGGCGCCGGTCTCCCGGAAGGACTCCTGGAAGAAATTCGCCTCCTCGAAGGTGATGCCCATGGCGGCGAAGACGACGGCGAAGGGCTCGTCCGTTCCGCGCACCTTGGCCTGGCGGGCGATCTGGGCGGCCAGCTGGGCGTGGGGAAGTCCCGACGCCGAGAAAATGGGAAGCTTCTGGCCTCTGACCAGCGTATTCAGTCCGTCGATGGCGGAGACGCCCGTCTGAATGAACTCGGACGGATAGGCGCGGGCGGCCGGATTCATCGGCAGTCCGTTGATGTCGAGACGCTTGTCCGGAAGGATTTCCGGGCCGCCGTCGATGGTTCTTCCCAGGCCGTCGAAGACGCGTCCCAGCATGTCCTCCGAGACGCCCAGTTCCATCGCCCTGCCGAGGAAGCGGACCTTGCTGCTCTTGAGATTGATGCCGGTGGAGGCCTCAAAGAGCTGGACAAGGGCGTTGGAGCCGTTGATCTCAAGCACCTTGCAGCGTCTTGTCTCGCCGTTGGCAAGCTCGATCTCCCCGAGCTCGTTGTAGCTGACTCCCTCGACGCCCTGAACCAGCATGAGAGGTCCGGCGACTTCCTGTATTGTGCGGTATTCCTTTGCCATAGCTTACAGGTCCTCCTCTCCGATGACGTCCGCGAACTCCTGGTTGAGCTCGCCGAGCACCTTCGCGTATTCAGCGTCCACGTCGCTTTCCGACGTATATTTGAATCTTCCGATGCGCTCCCTGGTCTCCATCTTCACGATGTTGTTGATCGAAGCGCCGTCCTTCAGGGCCTGCACGCCGCCCTCGTAGAAGGCGTAAACCAGCTTCATCATGCAGTACTGCTTGTTGAGGGACGTGTAGGTGTCGATCTCGTCGAAGGAATTCTGGTGCAGGAAGTCCTCTCTGATCGATCTGGCGGCCTCCATCTTCAGGCGGTCCTGCGGAGACAGCGCGTCCATACCGACCATCTTGACGATTTCATTGAGACTCGCCTCGTCCTGGAGAAGGCTCATCAGGTTCTGGCGGGTGCTCATCCAGTCCTCATGGACGTGGGTATTGAACCATTCCTCCATATCATCCAGATACAGACTGTAGGAGGTCAGCCAGTTGATCGCCGGGAAATGCCTCTGATACGCCAGCTCGGCGTCTAGTCCCCAGAACACCTTGACGATGCGCAGCGTCGCCT
>CACYDL010000264.1 GCA_902773195.1 uncultured Lachnospiraceae bacterium | reverse complement strand
CATTCGCATTCCCGGCCTTACGGCCTCCATGCTCATGTCGGGCATTCGCCAAGGTCCCTCGACGGCCCGCGCCAGCGCGGCCGTCGGGGACTTTGGCTCATAGCTTTTCGAGGTTATGACAAGCTGCGAAATGGCCGGGCGAGACTTCCTGCCAGGCGGGCACTTCGGCGGCGCACTGCTCCGTCGCGTAGGGGCAGCGGGTGCGGAACCGGCAGCCCGAGGGCGGGTTCAGGGGACTCGGCACGTCGCCCTCCAGGACGATGCGCGCGTTCCTGCGGGCCGTCTTGGGATCCGCCACCGGAATCGCGGAGATCAGGCTCCGGGTGTAGGGGTGGACGTTGTGGAAGATCAGCTCGTTGGCGTCCGCCATCTCCACCATCCTGCCCAGATACATGACGCCGATCCGGTTGGAGATGTGCTTCACCACCGACAGGTCATGGGCGATGAAGAGGTAGGTAAGTCCCATCTCGTTCTGCAGGTCCTCGAACATGTTGACAACCTGCGCCTGGATCGACACGTCGAGGGCGGAAATCGGCTCGTCGCAGACGATGAATTTCGGGTTGACGGCCAGCGCCCGGGCGATGCCGACGCGCTGCCGCTGGCCGCCGGAGAACTCGTGCGGGTAGCGGTTGGCGTGCTCGGAATTGAGGCCCACCTGCTCCAGCAGCTCCTGGATCCGGTTGTAGCGGTCCTTCTTGTCCGGCGTCAGCCCGTGGATATCCAGCGCCTCGCCGACGATGTCCCCCACGGTCATGCGCGGGTCGAGGCTGGCGTAGGGATCCTGGAACACGATCTGCATCTGGCGGCGGTAGGGCTTCATGTCCACCGCGGTTTTCGTCCCGTAGCCCGGCACGTTCAGGGCGCGGCCCTCCTCCGTCTCAGGGACGTTGCCGCTGTCATAGAGAAGCTTGCCGTCGTAGATGATCCGGCCTTTGGTCGGCTCATAGAGGCGGAGCACCGTCCGGCCGGTGGTGGTCTTGCCGCAGCCGGATTCGCCCACGAGTCCCAGCGTCTCTCCTTCATTGATGAAGAAGGACACGTCGTCCACCGCCTGGACATAGCGTTTCTTCCTGCCGAAGCCGCCCGCCGGGAAGTACTGATACAGATGCTCTACTCTAAGCAGTTCCTTGCTCAATTCTCCTGACCTCCCTCCTGGGCCGCCTTCTGGTTAAGCCAGCAGGAGGCGTAATGTACGTCGTCGAAGTACGTGACCGGCGCCTTCTCCCGGAGGCAGATCTGCATGCAGCTGTCGCAGCGGGAGGCAAAGGGGCATCCCTTCGGCGGGTTGAGAAGGTCCACCGGCGTCCCCTCGATGGGGATCAGCCGCTCATGCTCCGTGGCGTTGATCCGCGGAATGCTCCGGATCAGGCCCTTGGTGTACTCGTGCTTCGGCCTGTAGAAGATGTCGTCCGTCGTGCCGTATTCGACGATATTGCCCGCGTACATGACCGCGATGTGGTCGCACATGCTGGCCACCACGCCCAGGTCGTGGGTGATGATCATGATCGCCATGCCGAGCTTTTCCTTCAGCTCCATCATCAGCTCCAGGATCTGCGCCTGGATCGTCACGTCGAGGGCCGTCGTCGGCTCGTCGGCGATCAGAAGCTTCGGCTCGCAGGCCAGGGCCATCGCGATCATGATGCGCTGCCGCATACCGCCGGACATCTCGTGGGGATACTGCTTGAGGCGTCTTTTGGGCTCGTTGATGCCGACCAGCGTCAGCAGCTCCTCCGCCCGCTCGTCGATCTCCCTGCGCGATTTGTTCGTGTGGAGCTTCAGCACCTCGCGGATCTGGTTGCCCACCGTGTAGACCGGGTTCAGCGACGTCATCGGATCCTGGAAGATGATCGACACCTCGCTGCCGCGGATTTTCCGCAGCTCCTTCTCGGTCATGTCGTTGATATGGTGTCCGTTGAAATCCAGGCTTCCCCCGAGGAGCTTGCCCGGATACGCGGTCAGTCCCATCAGGGAATAGGCGGTCACGGACTTGCCGGAGCCGCTCTCGCCCACGATGCCGAGGACCTCGCCCTCCTCGATATGAATGCTGACGTCGTTCAGCGCCTTGACCTCTCCGGCCGGCGTAAAGAACGAAAGCCGCTCATGTTCTATGTTTACCAGATATTCACTCATCGGCCTGTCTCCCCTTGCTCAGGTTTCCGCCACTTTGCGTCGTCATCAGTTCTTCATCTTGGGGTCAAAGGCATCCCGCAGACCGTCGCCCAGCAGATTGAAGCTCAGGATGATCAGACTGATCAGGATCGCCGGGATGAACAGAAGGTACGGGTATGTGTTGATGCCGTTGATCGCGTCGCTGGCCAGACTTCCCAGGGAAGGCATCGGCACCGCCACGCCCAGGCCGAGGAAGCTGAGGAAGCTCTCGGTGAAAATGGAGGACGGGATCTGCAGCGTCGTCGTCACGATCAGCGTGCCGATGCAGTTTGTCAGCAGGTGCTTGCGGATGATGCGGCCGCTGGAGGCGCCGAGGGCCCGGGCCGCCGTCACGTATTCGCTCTCCTTGAGGGTCAGGATCTGGCTTCGCACCATGCGCGCCATGCCGCCCCAGTACAGAAGGGCAAAGACGATGAAGATGCTGATCAGGTTGCGCCCCAGCACCTGGATCCACCCGAAGCCGGGCA
The DNA here is from genome assembly GCA_902773195.1 of uncultured Lachnospiraceae bacterium. Next base: position 4,233 of record CACYDL010000264.1, on the reverse strand, counting down.
CCGTCGCCAGATGCTCCAGGGGGGCCTTCAGCGCGAAGCTCAGAAGAACGATCAGCAGCACGTCCGGGATCGTGTAGATGATATCCACGATCCGCATCATGATGATGTCCACCCAGCCGCCGAAGAACGCGGCAATGGAGCCGAAGACCGAGCCGATGAGCAGGATGATCACCGCCGCCACCAGGCCGACGATCAGGGAGACGCGGCTCCCCATCATCACGCGGATCGCGTAATCACGTCCCAGCTTGTCCGTCCCGAGCACATGCGGGAAGACGGCTTCTCCCGCCGCCTTGCGCTCCAGCTCCTGCTCCGAGTATTCGAAGGGAGCCAGGTGCTCGCTGCCGCGGACCTGCTGCTCATAGGTGTACGGATAGAAGGCCGGCACGATAAATGAAAAGATCATGATAATGATGATGACCACGAGGCTGGTCATCGCCACCTTGTTGCGCCGGAACCGGCGCAGGCCGTCCTTCCAGAAGCTGACGCTTTCGCGCATGACCACCAGGCCCTGCTTTTCCTCGTTTGACGCCGGAAGAAAATCCTCCGGGCTGATCCTGGCCTGAAAACTGAGTGGATTGGGAGTCGGTTTCATCTTCTCTCCTTCGTAGTTCTGCCATTCCGGAAATCCCCCGCGGGCACCGGACTCATTTGCCGCAACAGACCGCCGTTACTTCAGCTTGATTCTCGGGTCGATGATCTTGTAGACGATGTCAACCAGCACGTTCATCAGGACGACGAGGGTCGCCAGGAAAATCGTGGTTCCCATGATCAGCGTGTAGTCGCGGTTCGTGATCGAACTGATGAATTCTCCGCCCAGACCCGGGATCACGAAAATCTTCTCCACGATGAAGCTGCCCGTCACGGTGTAGGCGAGCAGCGGTCCCATGTAGGTGACCACCGGGAGAATCGCGTTGCGGAGCGCATGCTTGAAGAGACTCACAAACTGGTTCAGACCTTTTGCCCGCGCGGTCCGCATGTAGTCCTGTCCCAGGACGTCCAGCATGGAGGACCGCATGAGGCGCGTGATGTAAGCCGTAGGATAGAAGGCGAGGGCCGCCACCGGCATGATGTAGTTCTGCCAGGATTTCAGGCCCAGGGTCGGGAAGAGCCCCGTATACTTGAGAAGGGTGCAGGTCACGAAGCTGGGCACGGCGATGCCGCAGGTGGCGATGACGATGATGAGGTTGTCCATGACCTTGCCGCGGTTCACCGCGGAGAGACACCCCAGAGGCACGCCGACGCAGAAGGCGACCAGCACTGCCAGGCCGCCGATCCTGGCGGACACCGGGAACTTCGTGGAAATAATCGACATGACGGTGCGCCCGCGCTGCTTCAGGCTGTCGCCGAAGTCAAGATGCAGGGCGTCGTTCATATAGGTGAGATACTGCTGCCCCAGCGGCTTGTCCAGCCCGTATTTCTCCTCCAGCGCGGCCAGGGCCTTGGGGCTCACGGCCTTCTCGGAAAGAAACGGACCTCCGGGCACCATATTCATAAGGAAAAAGGTCAGCGTCGCGACGAGCCAGATCGTGACCAGCGCCAGGCCGAGCCGCTTCAGGATATACTTTGCCATAGAGTTCTTCTCCTTATTCTGAAATCCCGTCGGCCGGAGACCGCGCTCCGCTCCGGAAACGACTGGCTCCGGAACCTCCGCGCGGCGGCGCGCCGCGAATGTGTGAAAGTTGAAAATAACATACAAATTTCACAATTTTTTATTTTATCGTCACGGGATTCTATCTGTCAAGGTAATTGACGGGCCGAAAAGACGGCGGATCCGGTTCCCGCGGCCTCCGGCCGCGTCACGGACCGTCGGAACCGGCTCTGTGCGCCAGAAACTGCTCAGTGCACCAGGGCCCGCTCAGTGCGCCGGGTCCGTTCTCAGATCATCAGGACCTTCACCGCGCAGTAGACCAGCAGCGCCGCCATGACGGCGTTGACCGCCTTGTAGCAGCGGCTGTAGACCCTGAAGAGCAGGCTTCCCGCCGCCGTCCAGATCAGGTTTCCCGTCCCGCAGCAGGCGGTCATCGTCACCGCGAACAGGAGGACGAGGAGAAACCCGGAGCCGTGGGGAAGGAAGTAGCCGGGATAGGCGGCGAGGCCGAGCATGATGACCTTGACGTTGAGAAACTGCAGCAGAAAACCGTCGCGGAATCCCAGCGGCCGGGTCACCTCGGCGCTGTCCGCGCCGGCAGGCTTTCGCGTCAGCGTTTTCCAGGCAAGCCAGAGGATGTAGGCGGCGCCGACGTACCGGAAATAGGGAGCGATCCCGGGAATCAGATTCCCCAGAACGCTGCAGAAGCCTCCCGCCAGCAGCATCACGGTGACCAGGCCGGTCCAGATGCCCAGCAGCAGGGGGACACACCTGCGGAAGCCGAACTGCCCCGCGGCCGCCAGCAGCAGGATGTTGTTGGGTCCGGGAAGGAACGTCGTGGCGCAGGCGTAGGCGATAAACGAGAGATATACGTCAAGGGGCATAGGCTTCGCTCCTCAAAAAAGAATCCTGTCCATGAAAACGGGCATCCGTCCGCCCGGGCCGGGGGGACGGATGCCCGGATGGAGCCGCGTATTCACCTGCCGCGCGGCTCCGGCCGGCATTGCTTTCGTGAATTACTCGGTGAACAGCGCGACGTACGCCTGGGCTTCTTCCTCGCTCATATTCGCGTTGGAGACAAGGGAGGCCACATACCAGTCGGCCGCTCCCGCCGCCGCTTCCTTGAAGGAATCGGAGTCGACGTCTTCATACGGGGTGACCTGCATCACGCCGGATTCCGTCCACTCCGCGACGAGCTCGTCGACCTTCGCGCGGTTGGTCTCCTTCTGGTACTGGACGGCCTTCGCGGCGTTGGCGTCGATGACGGCCTTCTGCTCATCCGTGAACTGATCGTAGGCGTCCTGGTTGATGCAGAAGAACAGGCAGTCATAGTAGGCGTTCCAGAGGGAGATGTAGTCCTGGACGTCCTGGACGGAGGCGGAGTCGATGGCCGTCTCCGGATTCTCCTCGCCGTCGACGGTTCCCTGCTGCAGGGAGGTGTAGGTCTCGGACCAGTTCATGACGGTGGCGTCGCAGCCCCACTCCTTGTAGACCTCGGCGCAGAGATCGTTGGCGCAGATTCTCATCTTGATCGAGGAGAGATCGTCAACCTTCGTGATGGGCTGCTTGGAGTTCGTGATCTGGCGGAAGCCGTTCTCGGCAATGCCTTCGCAGACAAGGCCGTACTCGGAGAGAACGCCCTTGAGGGCCTCGCCGGCCTCGCCGCCGAGGGTCTTGTCGACGTCTTCGTAGTCGTCAAAGATGTAGGGAAGGGAAACCGCGTTGAAGCGGGGATCAAAGTTGGCGTAGATCAGGTTGGAATGAAGGGAGACCTGGATCGGATCGCCGTCCATCAGGCCCTGGATTCCGTCGACCTGGGAGCCGTTGACGAGCTGCTCGCCCGCGTAGACTTCCACGGAGACGGCGCCGCCGGTGGATTCCTGCATCAGAGCGTTGAAGTAGTAGCCGGCCTGCGCCCAGGTGGAGGTATCGCCCGTGGAGCAGTCGAAATTCCACGTGACCGTCGGCCACTCGTCGGTCCCGGTGTACTCCGCGGCCTCATCGGCGGCGACGTAGACGTCCGAGCCGTCGTAGTCGTGATAGGAAAGCTCCGACGCGGAAACGGTCAGGCCGGTGCTCATCGTTGTCAGAGCGAGTAAGGTTGCAGATACCAGCGCGATTTTTCTTTTCATGCTTCTCTCCTTTGCATCATTGCGGTGCGTCCGGCCGCGGCCAAAGCCACAAAATCAGAAGGGCCGTGAGACGGCGGACCGGACTTGTTGCGTTGTATTTATCATCATCCGCCGCCCGCGGGCGGGCAGATCAATGAGCGTTCTCAGCCCTTCACGAGCAGCAGGCTGATCTGGGGAATATAGGTGATCAGCAGCAGCACGATCAGGCAGGCGATGATCATCGGCACGACCGCCTTCGCGATCATCGGGAGGGTGATGTTGTAGAATTCGTCCCTGCCGGCCTCCAGCGACTTTTTGACGTCCCGGATCCGGAGCCCGATGGCGACGAAGAGGTTGACGCCCACGGGCGGCGTCACCTGGCCGATGGCCAGATTGACGGTGGCGACGATGCCGAAGGCGATCTCGTTGTAGCCGAGGGCCCTGGCGACCGGCAGCATGATCGGGATGAAGATGTACATCGCCGAGTTCGCGTCGATGAAGCAGCCCGCGATCAGGAAGACGATGTTGATGATG
>CACYDL010000263.1 GCA_902773195.1 uncultured Lachnospiraceae bacterium | reverse complement strand
TCATTCGGAACGGATAGAAGAAGCAGGCCCCGTCGGGGACGTCCGCGGAGCCGAAGTCCGCGAGCACCTCCCGCGCGCCGGACCCGTCTCCCGCCCCTCCGCTTTTCCCGAAGGCCGTCAGGGCCGCGCCTCTGTGGTCCGCCATGGTCCTGCGGCGCTGGTAGTTGTTTACGAAGAGATAGCCCGATCCGCTGCGCCCGTCGTACCGGACGGCGGTCCGGAGCGAGACGGCGTCCTCCGCCCGGGACGGATTCCCGGGCTGGGGAATATAGTCCATGCGGCACAGGTCCTCCCCGAAGTCGCGGAGGAACATCGCCAGCCGCCGGATTCTGCGGTAGGTATCCGTCAGCTGGCCGTACTCGCGGACCGGCGCGTTGAAGTCGTAGGAGAGAACCGGCAGGTCGTTGGGATAGCCGGTCTCCCGGGACTCCTGGAGGGTCGAAAGCCGGCCCTCCGGATTGGTGCCGCCGTGGTACATGTAATAGCCGAGGAGGCTGCAGCCGCTGCCGAGCTTCGCCAGGGTCATCGCCTCGATATCCCTGCCTCCCGCGACCGGGCGCCGGTGCCTCGTGACCTGGAGGCCTCCGCCCAGCTCGGCCGTCAGATAGGGGAACTGCTCCATATCGAAGGTGAGGCTGTCGCCGATTCCGTGGTCGGAGCCGATGGCGTGATCGTTGCGCTCGGCGGTGAAGAGATAGTTCCCGCTGGGCTCGATCTCGGTGAGCCGCTGGTCCCAGGGGGCCTCGCAGTAGCCGCCCATGACGGGCAGCAGCCCTCCGGTGACGGCTCCGCCCCAGCCGGTGGCTGTCATGAGGGGAACGTCGAAGCCGGCCTCCTTCGCCATCGCCGTGAGAGTCCTCATGTGGCGCTCTCCCTCAGGTCCGGTGAGGCCGCCGCAGTGGCCGTATTCATTTTCGATCTGGACGCCGACGACCGGTCCCCCGTCTTTGAGGAGAAGTCCCTCCGTCTCCCGGAAGAGCCTTCCGTAAAAACGGCGGACCTCCGCCAGGTAGGCGGGATCGTCGGAGCGCAGAAGGACGCCGCTTCGGCCCATCTCGGTCAGCCAGTCGGGGAATCCGCCGTTCCGCACCTCGCCGTGGGCCCAGGGCCCGATCCGGAGAAAGACCAGCAGGCCGCAGCGGCGGGCGGTCTCCAGAAAGCGACGGAGATCCCTGTTTCCGGAGAAGAGGTACTCGCCGCGGATCTCCTCGTGATGAATCCAGATGCAGTAGGTGGAGACGATATCGATGCCTCCGGATCTCATCTTGAGCAGCTCGGTCTCCCAGTCGGCGGCGTTTACGCGGCTGTAGTGAAATTCTCCCATGAGAGGAAACCAGGGACGGCCGTCCCTGATGAGATAGTTGGGCGTAAAGGAAAAGGATGGAATCATGGTATGCGTCCTGTGGTATTTTGGATGAGTTTAGGGGCAGGCTCCGGACAGGGACCTGCCCCTTATATGGGTCACGGACCGCCTAGAGCAGTCCCGCGGTGCTTGCCCGCTTCCGGATCTCGTATTCTCCCAGCACGATGCTTCCGGCCTCCCCGCCGTCGATCAGGCTGAGAAGGCAGTCCGCCGCCGTCTTTCCTAGGGCCGGCGCGTCGAAATAGATGGCCGTCACCGGCGTGGAGAGCCTCTCCAGAAGAGGGCTGTCGTAATAGGACACCAGAGGAAGGTCCTCCGGCACGCGGATGCCCAGCGGCGCGCAGGCGGAAACCACGAGGGCGGAGAGCCTGTCGTCCAGACAGATGACGGCGTCCGCCCTTGCGGCGGCGATCGTCCGGAGCACCTGTGAAAGATGCGCCTCGCCGTTCCCTCCCGTCATGACGTCCATAAACAGCAGGGACGGGTCTTCCGCCAGATTCTCCGACGCCAGGGCGTCGAGGAAGCTTCGGATCCTGGTTCTGGTCACCATGTGGCTCCGGTCCCCGCCGATCAGGGCGGGTCTTCTGACGCCGGCCCTGATCAGGCGGCGCGTGAGGTCCAGGCAGGCGCTGTAATTGTCGTTGTCGACGCTGACCATGCCCCGGCAGGGCGCCTTGCCGATGGCGACGACGGGAAGCCCCGACGCGTCGAGGAGCTCCGCGGCGCTGTCTTCCACCAGCGTGCGCATGAGAATGAAGCCGTCCGCCTTGCGGTGGCTGATGATGCGCCGGATGTTGGCGAGCTCGCCGTCCTGCAGAAGGGAGACGAGCATGTCATAGTTCCGGGAGGCGACGGTCTCCCCGATTCCGAGGAGACATTTCTGGAAGAAGGGGAGCTCCTCCACGTCGGTCCGGGCGGCGCTGATCACCGCGATGTTGAAGGTTTTGTTCTGGGCGAGTCCCCGCGCGACCGCGCTGGGAACATAGCCGTGAAGCCGTATGTAGTCGAGGACGCGGGTCCTCGTCGGCTCCCCGATCCGCCCTTTGCCCGATATCGCCCGCGAAACCGTGGTCTTGGAGACGCCCAGCTCACGGGCGATGTCGTCGATTGTCATTTTGCCCATTTCCGGAACCTCTTTCTTCCTCCGTCCATCTAAAGCGCGCCGGATCCGGCGGGAAACAGCTGCGTCAGCCCTTCACGGCTCCTCCGGTTACGCCCTCCACGTAGTATTTCTGAAGGAACATGAAAAGGATGGTGACCGGGATGGCGACCAGGATGCCGCCGGCGCAGAAACGGGTGAAATAGCCCTGGTAGTCGTTGGTCCACACCCATCGCGTCAGACCGACGGCCGCGTTGTAGCTGTTGTCGTGTCCGAACGCCACGTAGGAGGCGAAGACGTAGTCGCACCAGGGGGCCATGAACGCGATCAGCGCGGTGTAGATGATGATCGGCTTGGCCATGGGGATCGTCAGGACGAAGAAGATTCTGGCCCGGGACGCCCCGTCGATTCTCGCCGCCTCGTCCAGCGCCTTCGGGATCGTGTCGAAGAAGCCTTTGCAGACGTAATAGCCCATGCCGGAGCTGGCGACCGAGATCAGGATCAGTCCCGGCACGGCGCCGGCCTGGGTCAGACCGAACTGCTTCAGAAGGAAATAGAGGCAGATCATGGTCAGGAAGCCGGGGAACATGCCCAGTATCAGCCAGAATCTCATGAGCAGGTCGCGCCCCTTGAAGCGCATGCGGGACAGGGCGTAGCTCACGCAAAGGACGATGACCGTCTGCAGGACCGACACGAAGACCGCGATGATCATCGTATTTCCGTACCATCTCAGGAAGTTAGTCTGGCCCGAGAACAGGAAGCGGTAATTGTCCAGCGAGAAGGTCTTCGGGATCAGGTAATCCACCATTCCTCCGTACTCGACGGAGGGATCATAGGAGCGGAAGCTCTGCATGATGAGGCCGAAGAAGGGGAACAGCCAGATCACGCTCATCAGGATGAGCACGAGATAGGTCAGTATGCTGCTGATCCTCTGTTTTCTTTTGATGGAAGATTTGTTTTTCATCACTGGAAGCCCTCCTCATCCTTAACCGACGGAAGCCTGCTGTAGACGGAAAGCATGATGACGGCTGTCACGATGAAGACCATGATGCCGATGACGGCGGCCATCTTGTAGTTGGTGTTGTTGACCGTCATCTTGTAGAGCCAGGTGACGAGCAGGTCGGTGCGGCCGGCGTTTTCGGCCATGGCCATGGACTGGGGACGCCCCTGGGTCAGCAGGTAAATGACGTTGAAGTTGTTCAGGTTTCCGGTGAACTGCGTCAGCAGGAACGGGCCGGTCACAAACAGCATGTACGGCAGGGTGATGTAGCGGAACATCTGGAAGCCGGTGGCGCCGTCGAGGCTGGCGCTCTCGTAGAGATCCGACGGGATGTTCATCAGAAGGCCTGTCGCGATCAGCATCATGTACGGGATGCCGATCCAGATGTTGATGACGATGATCGTGATTCTCGCCAGCATCGGGTTGGTCCAGAAGGGGATGGCGGTCTTGATCCAGCCCCACTTCATCAGATAGCCGTTGATCAGGCCGTCGGGGTCGAACATCTTCTTGATGTAGAGCAGGGAGACGAACTGGGGGACGGCGATGGTGATGACCAGGATGGTCCGCCAGAGCTTTTTGAAGCGGATGCCCTTTTTGTTGATGAGAATGGCGACGCCCATGCCCAGGAAGTAGTCGATGAAGGTCGCGAAGAAAGCCCAGGCCAGCGTCCATCCGAGCACGGAGAAGAAGGTCGGCGCGAAGCCGGAGCCTCCGACCGAGAACAGATTCCTGAAATTCTCCAGGCCTACCCAGGTGAAGAGGTTGCTGGGCGCCTGGTGCTGCGCGTCGTAGTTGGTGAAGGCCACGCAGATCATGAAGATGATCGGCAGCACGGTGAAGACGAAGATGCCGGTCACGGGAAGCGCGAGCAGCGTCTTGTCAAAATTTTTGTCGAGGAGAGAGGCGAGAACCTCCCGGTTGGACGGAAGACGTCCGCCCTCCCTGAGCATCAGCTCCTCCCGCCGGTTTTCGCGGACGTTGAGAACCCAGACGAAGATCAGGGCGGCGACCGCGATGATGGTCAGGAGCCCGAAGAGGAGAATCAGGAAGCTGTTGTCGCCGTAGACGGTGACGCGGCCCTTCTTCGCCGTCTCAACGGTCCCGAGGGTCGGGAATTTCTTCATGTACTGCCAGCCGAAGGCGGCCATGTACCATATGAAAAGAATCTCCGTGCCGAGCAGCGCGAGACCCTTGACGATCTGCTTCCTCATCAGCGGGCCGAAGCCGAAGATGAAAAAGGAGACCCGGGTCATCCAGCTGCCCTCGCGGAATGTGGCGCCGATTTCCCGGAGGCCTTCTCCGAGAGAGGAAAAAAACGCGGCGGCCGGATTTTTCTTTGCGCCGGTCTTCGATGCCGCTGTGTCTGCCATAGTGCTGCACCTCCTTGTGCCTGTGTGCCCGGAAACAGGACGGGGGCTGTCCCGCGCGCGGGTGCCGGCGGGCTTCCCGGGGCTCTGTGCGGATTCCGGGGCTGAAGCGAGCCGGCAAAGCCATGCTCTGCCGGCTCGTCGCGGTTATGATGGTGTTGAATTCACGGGACGCCGGATCAGGACCCGGCGGGTCGTTCTTATTTCGCGTAGGAGATGCAGGAATCCTGGAAGGACTGAAGCGCGGCGTTCAGATCGTCGTCGCTGGAGTCCGGGGTCAGCTCACCGCTGATGATGGAGTCGCCGAGGGAGGTGGAAAGCGTCCAGTAGTCTCCCGGATACTGTCCCTGCGGAATCGTATAGGCAAGCTGCTCGGCCAGGGCGGAGAGAGCCACGTCGGACTTTACGAGATCGCTCTGCTGGGCGGCGAGATTGGAGGGGCCCCAGCCCACCGCTTCGTAGCGGGCGAGCTGCACTTCTTCGCTGGAGAGGAAGGCGGCGATCGCGTCGCAGACAGCCAGCTTGTTCTCATCCTCCTGCGGCTTGACGCCCAGAAGCTTGAAGCCGCCGAAGCCGCTCATCTGATAGGTTTCTCCGTCAGATCCTGTGAAGGTCGGGAGCTTCGCGCAGGCGTAATTGTCGCCGAAGACTTCCTGGATCGCGCCGGAATCCCAGGTTCCGTCGACGATGGCGCCGACGTTGGTCGCGTTGCCGATGGAGGAGCCGTTCTGGAAAGCGGAGGAGGACTCGAGCTCGATGATCTCCTTCAGAGCGACGAGACCCTCGGGGGAGGCGTAGGAGACGTTGGCGGCGGTGAAGTTGCCGTCGGAATCCGTCTCATAGGACAGCTCCGCGCCGGTCGCGAAGAAGAAGGCCGTCTGATACCAGCCGGAGTTGATCTCCATGTAGAAGTTCTTGCCGGCGGCCTCGCAGTCCGCCACGATGCCTTCCAGAGTGGAGGGATCGGAGACGACGCTCTTGTCATAGTACAGGAAGTAGCCGTTGTCCGAGGTGATCGGATAGGCGTAGAGGACGTCGCCCACGGTCGCGGCCTTGACGGCGCCGCTGTCGTTTTCGGCCTTGACGGCCTCCGCGTTCTCGGGCTCGACGTCGATCAGGGCGCCGGAGGCGACGAGACGGGCGATCTGGTCCTGGGCAAAGGCGTAGATGTCCGCGCCGGCCTTGACGTCCGTGATCATGTTGCCGGCGGCGTCGCCTTCGCCGACGGGCTCCACGGTGACGGTGTAGCCGGAGAATTCAGGATGCTCTTCCATAAAGGAAGCGATCTGGCTGTCCGTGAAGTCGACGACGTTGTCGGCGACCCACACCTTGATTTCGCCTGAGCCGTAGTCGTCGGCGCCGGCCGGGACGGCGGAGAGCGATGCGGCAAGTACGCCTGTCATAAGAATTGCGGTTAATTTCCTGTTCATAGCGGATCCTCCTTGAAAGCTATGGTTTGTCGGTTTCCTGTTTCCATCTGCCGGAAAGAACGACCGGATTATTCAGTAATTACGCGGTGGACAACCGGTTGTTCATTAATCAGAATCGTAGCATTCCGCCCGGAGTGTGTCAACTTGGCAGAATATCAAAAAATGGGGGAACAAATTTGGATAATATGCGCAACGACCTGGCGGCGCCGGCATCCTCCGGATCGGATCCGGATGCCGGGAAGCAGTAGAACAACGACCCTGGCGGCACCGGCGTCCTCCGCGGTCTGTTATCCGAGAGAAAGCGAAATGTCCCGCTGCCGGGCCGGCAGGTAGTCCGCCCGCCGCCGGATATGTTATAATAGCGGAAACAGCCCCGCGTCTTACAGGAAAGCGAGGCGCAGCGCCCCAAAGGAGGCCATCATGGAGTCCACACTTTCTTCCATCCTCGAAAACGTCGGCCGTGTCATCGTGGGCAAGGAGGACGTCGTGAAGCTGGTGCTCGCCGCTTTCGCGGCAGGGGGCCACGTCCTTCTGGAGGATCTTCCGGGCACCGGAAAGACGGTTCTCGCCCGGTCCCTCGCGAAATCCATGCAGCTGGACTTTTCCCGGATCCAGTTCACGCCGGACCTGCTGCCCGGCGACGTGACCGGCATTCATTACTACCATCAGGCGGAAGGCCGCTTCGTCTTCCGCGAGGGCCCGGTGTTCACCCATCTGCTCCTCGCGGACGAGATCAACCGGGCCACGCCGCGGACCCAGTCCGCCCTTCTCGAGTGCATGGGGGAGGGCCAGGTGACGGTGGACGGGGAGACGATGAAGCTGAAGGCGCCCTTCTTCGTGATCGCGACGCAGAATCCGGTCGAGACCCTCGGCTGCTTTCCGCTGCCGGAGGCCCAGCTGGACCGCTTCCTGATGAAAATCCGCATGGGAAGCCTGAGCGCGGAGGAGGAACGGCGCATGCTGGACCGCTTTATCCGGGAGGAGCCCCTCGACGCCCTGGAACCCGTCGTCACGGAGAGCGATGTGCTGGCCATCCGCGAGAACTGCAGAAAGGTGCGCGTTCACGAGGATCTGAGGGATTACATCGTGGCGCTGTCGCAGGAGACGCGGGGAAAGAGCCCGTCCTCCGAAGTCTCGGAGGGAGTGAGCCCCCGCGGGACGCTTGCCCTTCTGCGCGCCTCCCAGGGCTACGCCATGGTGATGGGGCGCGACTACGTGGTCCCCGAGGACATCAAGGCAGTGGCGGTGCCGGTGATGGCCCACCGCTGCATTTCCGAGGATGCCGGCGACGCGGCGCGCGAAAGCCGGATCCGCTCCTATCTTGACCGGGTTCCCGTCCCGACGGAGGACTGGAGCCTCCGCGGATGATCGCGGCGGTCATCGCGGCGGTCCTGGCGGTCATCGCCGCGTGGGAGCTGTATTTCCGAAAAAACTGGCTGAAGGGCGTGTCCGTGGACGTCCGTTTTCAGGAATCCGCCGTCTACCGGGGCGACGAGCTGCACCTGACGGAGATCATCGAGAACCGCAAGCGCATGCCGCTGTTCATCTTTGAGGCGGCCTTCCGGACGCAGAAGGGACTGAAATTTATCGACGCCGAGGAGGAAAACGTCACCGAGAGCGATTATATCTACAAGCGGGACGTCTTCTCTCTTCTGGGAAGGGAACGGATCACGCGGAAATACAGGCTTCTGGGCGTGAAGCGCGGTCTCTACACCATCAGCCAGGCGGACTGCCACGCGGTCTCGCTGCCGCTGGGAAGACGCCTCGCCTGCGACCTCGACCTCCGCGACAGCGTCTACGTCTACGCCGGGAAGACGGATATCCGCGGGATTCTCTCGGAGATCACGTCGATCATGGGGGAGACGGAGTCCGCGAGAAGAGTCTTCGAGGATCCCTTCGCCTTTGCCCAGATCCGGGAGTACATGCCGTCGGATCCCCTGAAGAACGTCAACTGGAAGGCGACCGCGAAGGCGGGAGGGCTCATGGTCAACACCTTTGCCTCCGTCCGGTCGGAACGAATACGGATCTATCTCGACGTGGAGGACCGGAACATCCGCCGGCAGCAGGCCCTCATCGAGGAGGCGGTGTCCTGCGCGGCCTGTCTGTGCCGCTCCCTTCTCGGAAAGGGACATGCCGTCAGCCTCTGCGTGAACGCGGAGACCGAGGACGGACGTCCCTTCGTTCTGGAGGAGGCCCGGGGAAAGACCCGGCTGAAGACCATCGAGCAGTTTCTGACGACGGATTTCTCGAAGTGTGCCGTGACGGACTTCCCCGCTCTTCTGTCCGGCAGCGTCTCCCGGGAGGAGATACCGGTCATTCTCTCGAAAAATGACTCCGCCGCCGTGTACGAGGCGGCCTGTGAGCTCACGAAGAACGGCCTTCCGGGGATCTGGATCGTTCTGAAGGAGAGGGGCGAGCCGGCGGGCTTCGCGCCGACGGAGACGCTCCGGATCGTGAGAAGGGAAGCGTGAGGCGAGATTCGGAGAGAAATGTAAGAGGATCCGGAAGGGAAGCGCGAGGCGCTCCGGAAGAGAAGTATAAGCAGATCCGGAAGGGAAACGCGAGGCGGTTCGGAGGGAAGTGTCAGAAGATCCGGAAAAGAAGCGGGGGAACGCCGGAAGGGAAAAGAGAGGCGCTATGGAATCTGTGAGAGCCGACGAAAGCAGGGGGCAGGAGGCGCGGAGCGCGCGCCTTATTTCCGCTGCCTGCGGGTTCATCCGGATCGTCTTTCCCGTGATGGCGCTGGCGCCGGTCCTTCCCTTTCTGTATATGGTGAGCGACGCGAGGGCGGACGGCATGATGCTGCCTCTCTGGCTGGCGTCCTGGGTGATTCTTCTGCCGTCGGCAGCGGCCAGGGCCGCCGCCCGCCGGTTCCGGTCCCTCGGCGCCTTTCTGGGAATCGGCGCGGCCGCCCTGGCGGGGGCGTATTTTCTGGCGACGGCCGCGTCGCGCCTTCTCCCCTGGCAGGAGGTCCGAGCCGCGGAGGCCCTGCTGGACGCCGCGGATATACGGTATGCGTCCTTCGTCCCGGAGGCGTATTTCTTCGCCGTGACGGCGGAATCGCTGGTGATCATCGTCACGGTGCTTCTCGTGAGGCTGAACCAGTCGGACCGGAATCAGGCGAAGCGGGACCGGGATCTTCAGTGGACGCCCCGGAAGTACCTCTTCGACGTGCCGTCGAGGCCTCTGCTGGTCTGGTTCGCCCTGCTCTACTTCTTCGCCCTGATGTTCGCCTGTCCGGTGAACTGCGGCATCGCCGCGGCCTGCTTTATCGCCTACGGGGCGATGTATCTCTTTTACCGCCATGCGACGCTCTCGGAAGGGTATCTGAAAAGGCTCGGCTATCTGTCCCGCATGCCCTCGCGGAGAATCAGGGCCATCGGGACGGCGGCGGCCGCCGCCGTGATCGCAAGCGCCGTCGTTCCCGCCGCGCTGTCCGCGTATCTCACGGCGGGAGCGCGCCCCTACCGGGACCTGAGAGATTTCGAGGGAAGGGTCGGCCCCGCCGTGGGCCTGGTGATGGAGGAGATGCCCGTGACCGGCGGGTTCCTTCCGGAGGACCTGGCCGGTTTTGAGGAGACCGGGGAGCCATGGAAATATGCCCCGGTACTCGACAGGGCCCTGGAGGTCCTGTTTGTCCTGGTCCTGCTGCTGGCGGCCTGGCTGTCCCTGCGGAGCGTGAAGGACGTCTTCGTCCGTTTCAGGGACCGGGAGGACGAGGACGGGGACATCGCCGAGTCCCTCCCCGACATCTCGGAGAAACTGGTCCCGGGGAGACGAAGAGCGGCGCCGGATACGGAGCGGGAGCGCATCCGGAGGGAGTACCGCCGGGCGATCCGGAAAGCGTCGAAGGAGACCCCGGGGGCGTCGGAGACGCCGGAGGAAATCGAGAAAAACGCGGGCCTTTTCGGCAGGGAGTCGATGCGGGAGCTCCACGACCGGTATGAGAAAGCCCGGTACGACGGGTGATGCGCGGGCACGGCGGGCATGATATAATAACAGAACCACCGTATGGAGCGCCGGTTTTATGGGAGCGCATCCGGCGGGAGGCGGTTTCACGACAGACAGTAGAGGAGACGAGACCAGATGGCAATCACACAAGCCAGAGCGCTGACGGCGCTGAGAACAAAAGAGAGACTTTTCTGCGCCTATTCCGGCGCGACAAAAATGCCCTACGTGACCTGCGATCCCGAGTCCTTCAACGATCAGGTATGGATTTTTTCGACGGAGGAAGGGGTAAAGGCCTTCGGCGAGGAAAAGGCGAAGGAGAAGATCGTGATCATCGGCATGCGCGTGGAGAATAAGGATTTCATGCGGATGTACTCGACGTTTTATTCCATCGGCGCGACGACGATCCTGTACGGCGACGAGGGACAGACGGTCGAGGTGGAGCTCACGTCGCTGGTGAAGCAGGCCGACTTCAGCAAGATGGAGCCGTCGAAGCGGCCCCTGTTCAACCCCGCGCTCCAGCTCTGCGGCCTCTATTTCATGCAGGAAATGAGACGACCCGTCCCTCTCGGCGAGAAGCCGGGGATCCATGACCTGGAGGAGGAGATGCTCGTCAATCTCAAGAGGGCGGAGTTCCTGGTTCCGATGGAGATCTCGTCGGAGGAGAACAAACGGGTCAGCGTTCCGCTCCTCAAGAATCAGAAGGGGGACGCGATGCAGCCGGCCTTCACGGACGTGATGGAGCTGCAGAAATTCGCCGGAAGCAAAAAGATGCGCGCCGCGAAGGTTCCCTTCGAGAAGCTTCAGGGCATGCTCGTGCAGGAGGCAAAGGTCATGATCATCAATCCGCTGGGCTTTTCTCTGCCTCTTACGCGGGAACAGATGAAGAAGATCGCGGAATCCGGTCTGTGAGAGGGGCCCTGCCCGCCGCGGACTGACGGTATCAAAGATTTTTCAAGAAAGGAGAACACTATGACCAGGAAGAGATTCACAGGAAGGCTCGTCCTTCTGGCGGCCCTTGCCGCTTTCGCCGCCGTCCCGGTGTCGGCCGGCACCATCGCCCTCGCCGAACACACCATCTACCACACGGAGTGGGGGACGGAAGCGGACCGGGAGATCTGCAGCGTCCAGTATCCCCAGCTCTCCGTCGCGGAGGAATTCAAAGAGGAGTACCCCGGGCTCGAAAAGGCCCTGAACGATTTCAGCGTCGCGTACTGCGACGAGATGGAAAGCGCCTATGAGCAGGACCTGGCCGTCGCGAAGGAAGACGAGAAGCGGGATCCGGAGGATTTCATGACGCACACGAACGAGCACCGGCTCTACATCCGGCGCGCCGATGATCACGCGGTGAGCCTTCTCGTGAAGATCTGGATGTACACCGGAGGCGTACACGGGGGGACTGCCTACAGGTCCTGGAACTACGACCCGGCGACGGGCGAAGAGCTCGCGGTCACCGACGTCGTGAAGGACACGGAGGCCTTCTCCGCGGCCGTTCTGGAGAAGCTCGCCGAAAAATATCCCTGGTCGGACTGGAGCGAGCCGCGCGAGAGCCTGAGCCCGGCCAACGCGGACAACTGGGTCTGGACGGTGGGTTACGAGGGCGTCGCCCTGTGGTTCGGCAACTATGAGCTCGTCTCCTACGCCGAGGGCTGCCAGAACGTCCTGATTCCCTTCGCCGGAAACGAGGCGCTCTTCAACGACGCCTATTTCGACGTTCCCGCGATCCGCGGGTCGGAGCTTCCCGCGAACGAGAATATCGATATCGATCTGAACGGCGACGGGACCACGGACCATCTTCAGATCGACGGCACCTTCAGCGGGTACGACTGGGAGTCGATCAACATCCGGATCAACGACAACGTGACGCTGACGCTGGACGATTTCCGGTGCTATGAATACGAGGCCGCCGTCATCCGCACGGACGACGTCACGGCGCTCTATGTGGAGGGCACCACGGACAACGACTACCGGTCGACGTACGTGTTCTCCCTGGACCGGAGCTCACCGGTCTTCCTCGGCACGGTGGTCGGCTCCGGAAGACACCTCGAGCTGAACGAAGACGATTCGAGGGCCGGCACTGTCTCGCTGACCTCTCCCACGGATTTCGTGCTCGACACGAACACCAGCATGCTGAGCACGGTCTCCGCGTCGCGGCACTACACCGTGGGGCGGGACGGCTTCCCGGAGGCGCTGGACAGCTGGTATATGTACAACTATCCGCTGGAGCTTACCGTGAAGAAGGAATTCACCGCCATACAGGTGGACGGGGACGGCAATGAACTGGAGGAATGCGCGGTTCCCGAGGGATCGGTTCTCACGCTGCTCCGGACGGACGACGAGACCTGGTCCGACGTGACCCTGGAGGACGGCAGGATTGTGAGACTCTATATCGACAGCGTCTCATGGCCGAGGACGACGGCCGGAGAGAGCATCGACGATCTGTTCGACGGGATCCGGTTCGCCGGGTGACCGCTGAACTACAAAAGGCCGCGGAGACGCGGCCTTTTGTGATCCCTGCTGTTTTCTGCTGTTTCCGGGTGCTTTCTGCTGTTTTCCGGTGTATCCCGCGGGTTTCCGCTGTCTCCTTATAACTCCACCTCGAAGGGGAGCTGCTTCAGGATGTCGCGGGTTACGTCGATGCCCGGGTAGGACTCGATGAGCTTCAGGCCGTTCGGCGTGAGGCGGAACACGCACCGCTCCGTCACGTAGAGGACCTTCTGGCCGTTTTCGACCGCCCGCTTCGCCGAGAAGCTGATGCTTCGGACTTTGTCGACAAATTTGGGAACCGAGCCTTCCTTCTCGATGGTGACGGTTCCTTTTTTGTGCGACACCTCGAGCCCCTTTGTGTTGAAGGTCATGCAGAAGACGACCGTGGGGGTCTTCGCGGTGATATTCGCGAATCCGCCGATGCCGGCGAAGGCGCCGTCGCTGCGGTGGGCGTTGACGTTGCCGTGCCTGTCGACCTCCAGCGCACCCATGAAGCAGATATCCAGCCCTCCGTTGTCGTACAGATCGAACTGGTTGGCCATGTCGTAGACGGAGGCCGCGCCGATCATCGCCCCGAAGGCCTCTCCCGACACGGGGAAGCCGCCGATTCCGCCGGATTCCACCGTGAGCGTGATGGAATCGAGCATGCCGTTCTTTCTCGCGTGGCGCGAGACCATCTCAGGGAGCCCGATGCCGATGTTGACGATGTCGTCGACCCGAAGCTCGGCGGCGGCGCGCCGGCCGATGATGTTCCCGGCCGCGTCGTTTCTGGCCTGCCGGGTCGAGGAGGCGTCGATCTTCTCGCTCCAGCTGTTCCAGTCGCTGTAGGGAATCTCGAAGCTGCCGGTGAGGGCGGTGTAGGCGTCGTTTCTGGCCTCGGGCTCCGTCACGACGATGGCGTCCACGAGACAGCCCGGGATGATGGTGTTTCTGGGCCTCGTCGGCGTGTCCACCAGCTGGTCGACCTGCACGATGACCTTTCCGTGGTTGGCCTTGACCGCCTGGCAGATGGAGAGGGCGTCTCCCGACATGAACATGTTGTCAAAGGAAATGTTCCCCTTGCGGTCGGCGGCGGTGCCGCGGATCAGGGCGACGGTGAGCCTGGGAACCTTGTAATACAGGAACTCCTCGCCGTCCACCTCCACGTATTTGACGAAGGAGTCGTCGATGGAGAGGCGGTTGATGCCCGGTCCCTCCAGGCGCGGATCCACGAAGATGTCGAGCCCCACCTTGGAGAGCGCGCCGGGGAGGCCGCCCGCCTGGGCGCGGATCGCGTGGGAGATGCAGCCCAGGGGGAGATTGTACGCCTCGAAGCGGTCCTCGAGAACGATCTTCTTGGTGCTGGGCATGGCGCCGAAGTGGCCGCAGATCAGCCTGTCCACCGCCCCGTCGCGGATGTAGCCCTCGGCGTTGCGGTTTTCGTCCCAGACGCCGAAGCCCGCGCTGGAGACGATGGTCAGGTGGTTCGGGGACTGCATTTTCTGGTAGCGGCGGTAGATCGCCTCGTGGAGCTCGACGGGACTTTCGATCCCGACAAAGGAATTGACGCAGATGCAGTCGCCGTCGCGGATGAGCCGGATGGCTTCGTCAGAACTCATTACTTCATACATGGGGTTTCACTCTGTGCTTTCTTATTATAAATGGAAATGGATGCCTGCGGCTGTGTGTGCGGCGGCGGTTATGCGCGGCAGCGGCTTTGCGGCATGAGGCTGTGAGTATGCGGCTGTGCGCGCGCCTGCAGCGGCCCGTCCGGCCGGGGCCGCCGGGCTGAAAGAAAATGCAGGACCCGAAGACGAGTCCTGCATCTGCAGCGGATAATGGGAATCGAACCCACCTTTCATGCTTGGGAAGCACGTGTTCTACCGATGAACTATATCCGCCTATTCGCTTGACATATGACAGTATAGCCCATTTCCCTCACAAAAGCAATTTAAAAGTTGTCAAATTTCAGACCCCGCGGGCGTTTCAGGCACATGTTGCGGTCCGGCCGGCACCCCTGCGCAACATCTGGTGAAAGGCCCGAAAGTCCGCGTAAAATAAGGGAAAACGAGCAAAAAAAGCGGTGAAATTCTGATTGACAATGAAAATTCCGTTCGGTATAATTACAAAGTGCTCTGATGAAGAGCTCGTTTTTTTACAGCACGAAAGGCTTCCGCGTGAAACCTTTGGTGAATGGCGTTTCGGTCTTATGGAGAAGTACTCAAGTGGCCGAAGAGGCGCCCCTGCTAAGGGTGTAGATCGCGAGAGCGATGCGGGGGTTCAAATCCCCCCTTCT
>CACYDL010000262.1 GCA_902773195.1 uncultured Lachnospiraceae bacterium | reverse complement strand
CTTCGATTTCGGCGGCGACACGAATGACGGCGCCGCGGACGATGACTTCGGCGACGCCGGAGACGCGGACGACGCGGGCGACGCCGGAGACGCGGGCGACGCCTTCGACGGCGGTGCGGACGACTGGGACGACTTCGATTTCGGCGGCGACACGAATGACGGCGCCGCGGATGATGACTTCGATGACTTCGGCGACGACGGAGACGCGGACGGCGCGGACGGTGATTTCGGCGGCGTCGTCGATGGAATTCTCGACGGAGCAGATGATTTCGGCGGTTCGGCCGAATGGGAGGATCCCTCCTTCGGCGCGGACGGCGCTTCGAAGGATCACTCACTGAGCGGCTTCACCTCCAGCCTGTTTGACGACTGGAGTCCGGAATACGAGGAAAACGCCGTCTCTACCGACGTCTGGAAATATACGGTCAGCGGCTATCAGCTGGAAGGAATGGCCGGAAAGGCCGTCTGGACGCTGACCGGCGGAGACGCCGTCAGGGTCACCTGGACCGCCTCGGAGACGGTGGATCCTGCCGGGTTCGTCGATCTGATCAATCAGAAGGCAGGCGCCTCGGAGACGTATTCCGATGAGACTGCCGAGTACAGGTGGGCCGGCGTATTCGGCGGAGACCTGATCCTGCGCTGCGATCCGGCCGCGGAATCGGTGACCGTCATCTTCCGCTGGAGCGACGGGGAGGGACCCTCCTACGACCAGGACGGTAAAGTGACGGAAGTGACGGGAACGAAATGAGAAGAATCAGAGGATAAAACATTCCTCCTTATACAGGAACATCAGGAACCGGCTGCCCGCGCGAAACACTGCGGGCAGCCGGTTCTTTGTGCGGATTATGATCGTTCCGGCACGGGCGGTATACTATTCCGGATCCTCCGGAAAAACTTCCTGAAAGCGGGCCGCGAAGGAGGCCTTCTGTCCGGCCATCGTCAGATGAGTGGTGTCGCCGATGCGAAGAGCCCTGAAATAGGCCCGTCCCTCTGCCCTCTCCTCCGTGACCACCTCCGTGACCGACGTCGGCGCCATGCAGAGACTCTGCTGGAGGAGGAACGGCGAACAGTCCCAGAGCCGGGACAAGAGGACGGCGGTGATGCCGAAATGGCAGAAGAACGTCACGGTTCTGTCATGTCCTCTGTCGGTCAGGTACAGGCCGCCTTCCGCTCTCCGGTATCCGTATTCCAGCAGAAACCGGTCGAATTCCGCGGTGACGTAGTCGTAACAGGCGAGCAGCGTGCTCACGGGGGCTTCCCCCGGCCGCGCCGGATCCTCCGGCATCATGCCGCCGCTTTCCGCGATAAAGGAGCTTCTCCAGTCCCTGGGGTCCGAGAGCTCCGGGTGGGCCGTGTAATATTCCGGCATCATATCCCAGGGGACGTGGGGACCGTACCTGGGAAGCCGTCCGTCTTTGTCCGGGCCGAAGGCGTCAAGGGAATGGGGATTTACGAAAGAGCCGATGGTGGGGAACTTTCCGATCCCGTACTCCCCGGGCGTCAGAAGATCGGGAAAGATGCGCTGCAGCTCAGGGGATCCGTTGACGTTGTAATCGGTCATGAACTCCTGGAGCCAGTGGAGGGTCACCGCCGTTTTTCCGGTCTTCCGGAGGGCCTCCCGGGCGGTATCCGCCGCGCGGCCGAGGGGAGACACATAGCAGTCCCCCAGCGCCAGGGAAGGGGCGAGTTCCGCCAGCGCGGCGGCTTCTTCCCATCCCTTCTCCGTGAGAGTGTCATTTACGTAATCCGGGTCTCCGTGTCTGATAAACAGTAGTCTCATAATGTCTGACCATCCCTTATATTTCGTCACTGTCACCTGGCGGTTCGCGTCTTTTGCGGCCGCCTTTTCCCGGCGGTCATTGCTGACAGCCGGACAGGCCGCCGCTCACAGAACGCCCCAGAGCCACAGGAGCAGCGCGATCACGGCGGCAAAGACGGCGAGATAGATCAATCCGATCAGCAGGCCGGCCTTCAGCATGCCCCGTATGGCCGCTCTCTTCTCCGCTCCGTCCAGGTCCACGTGCTCCTGCCAGCGGGAAAATGCGTCGTCTCCTCTCCCGTGACGGCCACGGGAGGCATCGCCTCCGCTCCCCTGCCCTCCGGGAGCCCCGGAAGGCCCGGCAAGGCCGGAAAGCAGCGACGGCTTTCCGACGCCGCTCATGTCGGCCACGGAGCGTCCGTCGTCGTCATAGTCCTGCTTCATGATCCATCACCTCGTTCCGAAATGAAAAGGCCGCCGCGCCGGGGTGCGGGGAACCGCACTGACCGGAGACGGCGGCGTCGTTTGTCACACCAGATGACAGGCCGCGTAATGTCCGGGCTCCACCTCTTTCTGGACCGGAACCTCGGTCCTGCAGCGCTCCATGCAGTACTTGCATCTCGTATGGAACTTGCAGCCGGAGGGCGGATTCGCCGGGGAGGGAATCGAACCCTCCAGGATGATCCGGTTCATGCCGGCCTTCGGATCGGGGATCGGGATCGCGGAGAACAGGGCCTTGGTGTAGGGGTGAACGGGATTGCTGAAAATATCCCGCTTCTCGCCGTACTCCACCAGGTTCCCGAGATACATCACGCCGACCGAGTCGGAAATGTGCTCGACGACCGACAGGTCGTGCGAAATAAACAGGTAGCTGAGGGAACGCTGCTCCTGAAGCCGGTTCAGCAGATTGATGATCTGGGCCTGGATCGATACGTCCAGCGCCGAGACGGGCTCGTCGCAGACGACGAATTCCGGATTGAGCGCCAGCGCTCTGGCGATGCAGATTCTCTGCCGCTGTCCTCCCGAAAACTCATGGGGATAGCGGGTCTTGTGAAACGGCTGCAGACCGCACTCGTCCATCACCCGGTCGATATAGTCCTCGTACTGTTCGCGCGGGACGACCGAGTGCTCGCGCACCGCTTCTCCGATGATCTCTCCGATCGGGAGACGCGGCGACAGCGAGGAAAAGGGATCCTGGAAGATGATCTGCATCCGGGTCCTCATGGACTGCATTTCCTTCTTGCTCAGGGAATAGACGTCTTTTCCCTCGAACAGCACTTCACCGCCGGTCTTCTCTCCCGCCAGACGGAGAATGACACGTCCGGTCGTCGTCTTTCCGCAGCCGGATTCGCCGACGAGTCCCATGGTGGTGCCGCGCTTCAGATTGAACGTGACGCCGTCGACCGCCTTGACGTGTCCGACGACGCGGTTCATCAGCCCTCCCTTGATGGGGAAGTACTTTTTAAGATCTTTTACCGTCAGGATATAGCGGGAATCAGACAACTGCTTTTCTTCCATCACTTCTCTCCTCACACTGTAGTGTCTCAGGCGTCCGCCGCCCGCGGTCGGGCCGGACGGGCCTGTATGCCATCGCCGGGTCAGGATTCCCTGTACTCGTCATACCACCGGTAGCAGCTGACCTTGTGAGTATCGGACAGCGAGATCTCACAGGGGTATTCTCCGTCGCAGCAGGGAAGCCGCAGGTCGCAGCGGTCCCGGAAATAGCAGTAATCCGGCATGTTGACGGGGTTCGGGACCTTGCCCGGGATGGAATAGAGCTCCTCCACTTCCCTGCCGACCACCGGCTTGGAGCGCATCAGGCCCACCGTGTAGGGATGCGAGGGATGATAGAAGATATCCTCCGCGGTTCCTTTTTCGACGATTCTGCCCGCGTACATGACGACGACGTAGTCCGCCATCTCGGCGATCACGCCGAGGTCGTGGGTGATCAGCATGATGGACGAGTTGATCTGATCCTTCAGACTGCGCAGAAGATCCAGGATCTGCGCCTGTATGGTGACGTCGAGGGCCGTCGTCGGTTCGTCCGCGATGATGACCCTGGGGCGGCAGGCGAGGGCCATGGCGATCATCACCCTCTGCCTCATTCCTCCGGAAAGCTCGTGAGGAAACATCCGGGCGACGCCCTCGCTGTTGGCAATGCCCACCATTTCCAGGGATTCGATGGTTCTTTTGCGGATTTCTTCCTTTGTCTTCCCGTCGCCGTCGTGGAGGGCGATGACTTCGTCGACCTGGTCGCCGATACGGAAGACCGGGTTGAGGGAGGTCATCGGCTCCTGGAAGATCATGGAGACGATATTCCCGCGGATCTTCCGCATCGCCTCCTGGGGAACCCTGGCGATGTCGTAGGCCTTGTCGCCGAGGTTGAGCCGGATCTGTCCCTCCACGATCTGGCCCTGGGGCCTCTGCAGAAGCTGCATGAGGCTCAGGGAGGTCACGGACTTCCCGCAGCCGGACTCGCCGACGATGCCGACGGTCCTGCCGATGGGCACCTCGAAGGAGACGCCGTCGACGCTGCGGACGGTTCCCGCGTCGGTAAAGAAGCAGGTGTGGAGATTGTCGAATTCAACGGCGTTCGCGCTGTCTCTCATAGTCGTGAGATATTCGCTCTCCGGCACGTTCTTTCTTTTCCACTTTTTTTCGAGTTCTCCGGTGATCTTCCGGTTCTTTCTGGAGATCTCCCGGATTTCCTTCCCGGACAGATATCCGTCCGAGCGTTTGCTTTTTCCAGCCATTTCAGATCGCACCTCCTCCCGTCAACGCTTCATCTTCGGGTCAAACGCGTCCCGGAGGCCGTCGCCGACCAGGTTGAACGCAAGGACCGTCGCGAGCAGGCAGATGCCGGCGGGAATCCAGATGAACCAGTAGTTGGTGAGTACATAGGTATCGTTGACGTCGTTGATGATATTGCCCCAGGAGGCGAAGGGGAATTTGACGCCCAGTCCCAGGAAGGACAGGGTCGCCTCCGTCAGAATCGTGGTTCCGAGGCTCATGGTCATCGTCACGATGAGCTGGGGAATGACGTTCGGAATCAGGTGCCGGAAGATCCTTCGCGACGCCCTGATGCCGGTGGCCTCCGTGGCGGTCATGAACTCCTGCTCCCTCAGGGAGAGGATCTGGCCGCGGACCAGCCGCGCGATGCCGGGCCATCCCAGGAAGCCCAGGATGAGCATCAGGTAAATCATGCGGATCTGGGGATCGATGCGCATCGCGTCCATGGCCGCTCCCAGAATGATGATGATCGGCATGGAAGGAATGCAGTAGAAGATATCGACGATACGCATGATCAGATTGTCGACCCAGCCGCCGCAGTATCCGGAGATGCCGCCGAGAACGACGCCGATGATCGATTCGATGAAGACGACGATGAATCCGATGTAGAGAGATACGCGGCCGCCGTACATCAGGCGGGTCAGCATATCCATGCCGTTTCTGTCGGTCCCCAGCGGATGCTCCCGGGTCGGGGCGTGATAGGTGTCGAAGACCTTTGTCTCGACGGACTGGAGGACCTTCCAGGTCATGTTGGCGGCGTCGTAGGTGATATCGTACTCCGCTTCCGTCCCGTCGTCGTCCGTGAAGACGAAGCTCTCATTGCCGTCCTGGATCGACGTGATGAGGGCGTCCTTGAAGTGCCGCGTGAGAAAGACGTCGTTCATGACGGCCTGGACGATGTAGCGGCTGGCGTAGCCGATCTCCGTATCTCCGTCGTAGAACGTTCCCGCCTCGTCGATGCGGTATTCCGTGCCCTCGTAGACGAAGGATTCGGCGCCGGAGGCGGCGGCCTTCTCGGTCTCGTACTGGAGTCCGAAGGGAAGCTTCTGGCCCTCGGTGCTGCTGCTGATGATATCGTAGGTCGCGAAGGCGACCGGTTCGTCGCTTCCGTCCGCGAAGATGGAGTAGAAATGCTCCCCCTCCTCCTTCACGGTATAGGTGACCTTCTTCGCCTCGAAGGTGTCATTTCCCTTTTTGACCGCCAGGACGAACTTCGCCCGCGCGACGGAAGGAAAGCTGTTCTTGGAGGCTTCGACATAGTGAAGATCGGTATTCTCCTTGACGCTGGCGTACTGCTTGCGCTGGGAATTGTACCGGTAAAACAGCTGATCCTCCTTGTAGGGCGTGATGGCGCCTCCGATGAAGGAGAAAATAAACATTACGACGAGAATGACAAGACCGGTCACGGCGACGCGGTTTCTCAGAAAACGGCGCATGACCAGCGCTCCCGGAGAGAGCGTTTTCACGCGTCTGTCGTCGTTCAGGGAGTAGTTCTCCTCTTCCGCCGCGGGGCTGCGCTTAAATTCCTTGGAATCGCTCATGTTCTTCATCTCCCTTCCTCAGTTGATCCTGACTCTCGGATCGACGACTGCGTACAGAATATCCGAGATGAGATTTCCGAGCAGCGTGAGAATCGCGAGGAAGACAAGATAGAACATGGAAAAAGGTATGTCTCCGGCAATCATGGACTGGTAGGAGACAAAGCCGATTCCGGGGATCGAATAGAGCGTCTCGGTGATCAGCGCGCCGGAAAACAGCCCGGGCAGAGAGCCGCCGAGCATCGTGACGAGCGGGATCAGCGTGTTGCGGAAGGCGTGATGGTAGATGACGCGGCCTTCCGACAGGCCCTTGGCCCTGGCGGTGCGGATATAGTCCGCGTTCAGCACCTCGAGCATGTTGGTTCTCGTGTAGCGCATCAGCGACCCGATGCTGATCACGACGAGGGTGACGATCGGGAGCACCAGATGGTGCGCCTTGTCCGCGATCTGCCCCGCCGCGCTCAGCTGCTCATAATGTCTGCCCACCAGTCCCCCGAGATCGAACCAGCCGAGCTTGACGCTGAACAGCAGCTTCATCAGAGAGGCGAAGAAGAACGTCGGCAGGGAGAAGCAGGCCAGGGCGACGATGGTGATGGTGTAATCGGTGCGGCTGTACTGCTTCGTGGCGGCGATGATGCCCAGGGGGATGGCGATGAGAATCTCGAGAAGGAAGGCGATGCCGCCCATGATGAAGGAGATCCACACCGAGTCCTTGAATTTCTCGACGACGGGAACCGTCCACTTCCAGCTGTCCCCGAAGTCGCCTCGAAGCGCCTTCCCGCACCAGGCGATGAATCCCTGGAGGATTCCCTTGTCCATGCCGTAGGTGGCGGACAGCTGCGCCATCCACTCCTCGAAGCTCTTGGAACCGGGCGCCATCGACTTCTGACGGGCGACCTGCTCCAGGTACGAGGTGGGAAGACAGCGCATCAGGACGTAGATCAGGAACGCGACAAAAACAAGTATGACGGCTGAAATGATCAGTCTTTTCAGGATGAATTTTCTCATGAAGCACCTCTTTGGCGCTGCGCGAGGATTTTTAACGGGAAAGCCCCTGTGGTAAGGAACCACAGGGGCTTTCCCTGCATAGGATCATACGGTGTCCTGCGGTGCGGGGCTCCGGGTCAGACCGGATCCGTCAGGCCGCGGGATGTTCTGCGTTCCGTCTGATCAGTTCATCTCCACGTTCTGAATCTCAGCGTACCACTTGTAGAATGTCGTAATATCCGGAGTCATGGTATCCATGTTGACTCTCTCCGTGCTGAAGATGACGGCGTTCTGTCTCTGATAGACCGGGATCTCGCACGCCCAGTCGATGATGGTGTCGAGGCAGGCCTTGTACATCTCTTTGCGGTAATCCTGATCCGTCGACGTACGGGCGTCAAGGATCATCTCGTCGAGCTCCTCGTCGGCGATGCCGTACATGTAGTTGGATCCGCCCGGCTCGTTGTCGGTGCCGACGCCGGAGTAATAGACCTGGTACATATCCGGATCCACCGTGGCTCCCCACGCGGCGCACCACATGTCAACCTGTCCGGCCTCAAGACCGGTCCAGAGGTCGGAGGAGTTGGAAAGGTCGTTGATGATCAGGTTCATGCCCATCTCGCTGAGGGCGTCATGGGCGAGCTTCAGGACCATGAAAGCGGGGTGATCGCCGGTGCCGTCGCCCGGGATCTGGACCTCGTACTCAAGCTTCGCGCCTTCCGGAGCTTCCTTGAGGACGCCGTCCTCCACCGTGTAGCCGGCCGCCTCGAAGAATCCGAGGGACGCCTCCTTCGCCGCGGCGTACCTGTCGTCGGCGCTCATGTCGGAGGTGTAGATCGGCTCTCCGTCGACGTTCGTGGAGAAGGCGATCTCATAGTCGTCGTCCGTGGGCTGCGGAGCCGCCCAGGAGGTGTTGGAGATCGGGTAATTGATGACCGAGGCGCGCTCGCCGTAGTAGGAATCGATCGCGACGTCGCGGTAGACCGAGAAGATGGTCGCGAAGGCGCGGCGCAGATTCTTGGATTCCTCGGAATCCGGAACGCCGCCCACGTTGACGTTGTTGACGTTGATGCCGATGTAGCCGTAGCCGAGGTTGTCCACGGTATCCGTGGTGATCACGCTGCCGGTGATGTCGCCGCCGTTGATCTGCTGAATCTGGTCGACCGTGTCGTTGTTGAAGGTCGGCTCGGTGACGTCGATGGTGCCGGTGATCATGGCGCTGAGCTTATCCGTCTCCTGCGTGAATTCGCGGAAGCTCAGATACTTCGTCTTCGGCGCGCCGTCGAAGTAGTTCTCGTTCGCTTCGAAGGTGACGACGCCGTTTTCGTATTTGACGAATTTGTACGGGCCGGCGCCGAGGGGTTCCGTCGTCTTCGACCTGACGATGGACAGGTCGCCCTTCGGGAAGCCGAAGGAATTGTTCTCGTAGTCATAGAGGGCCGGGTCGCCGTAGTAATGAAGCGGCGCGATCTCCATGGCGAGCTGATAGATCATCGTGGCGTCGACCTGGGTCGCGACGATGCGGAGCTCGGTGTCGCTGAGCTTCTGGACGCCGCTGATGTTCGGAACGCTCTCGCCGGCCTCGATGCCCTTGGAGTAGGCGTCGTAGTCTTCGAAGCAGTCCGCGAAGCTGACGTCCGCGGCTTCCGTCGAGGTCATCTCGGCGACGCTGTCGTAGGCGCTGAGCATCTCGTTGAAGAAGTCGCCGGCCGTGGCGTCATCCGCCAGCTCATAGCCCCAGTTGGCGGCGCAGGCGGCGATGGAGTCGCCCTCGGCGTTGTATCCGTTGGCGATGCAGTAATCCGCGATGCTCTGCGCGAACTTTTCGCCGGCCTGATGATAGTCGGCCCAGAACGCGGTCTGCTCGTCTTCCGTCCAGTAGGTGAAATCGGTGTTGTCCTCTCCCGCTTCGACCAGGAGGTTGAAAAGCGTATCCATGCCGCTTCTGTACTCCTCGAGGCCTTCGATCGGCTGGGAGAACAGCGTCGCCGAGCCGTCGTAGGTCGGATCGCAGCGGACGTAGATGCTGAAGATGACGTCGTCGATGGTCAGCGGCTCGCCGTCGGAGAAGACAAGGTCGTCCCTCAGGGTGAAGTCGTAGTAGACGGTTCCGTCTTCATTTTCCGTCACGACGCAGTCGGCCGGGCCGTAGTAGGTGTAATCCGTTCCGTTGTAGGGAATGGTCTCACCCTCGATTCCCTTGTAGATGATCGCGCCCATTCTGTCGCTGTTGAGCAGCGGCAGCTGGGTCATGAGCTGCACGTCCTGGTCGTAGGCCGTCTCGGCAAAGAACGGCGAAAACTTGCTGTTGAACGGGGAATAACCGACGACGAGGGATCCATCCTCGCGCGCTTCCTCCGCGGGGGCCTCGGCGACGCTTTCCGCCGCGGCAGGGGCCTCGGCGATGCTTTCCGCCGCGGACGCCGTGCCTCCGAACATCCCGAGCGTCATTGCCGCCGTCACGGCAAGGGCAAACCACTTTCTTCCTTTGATCATACTGAACGTCCTCCTTTCATCTCCGGCCGGTCTGTTCCCGGCTGATCCGGGCGCAGACGGGGGCGTCTGTGCGGCGCCTCTGCTGTTTTGGCAAAAATGCCGTCGGCCGGCTGCATAATGCCAAACAAAATTATACGATTTGAACAGCGGCTCTGTCAATGCCCGGAGAGCCACTCTTCCGCTGTTTTACAGACTTCTTTCAGATTTTCCGGGTCAAAGGGACTGCGCAGGCCGGCATTTTCGAGGAGTTTCGTGAATACCTCGGAGCCTCCCTGACGGGTGTAGGCCAGGTAGCGCTCCCAGGCCTTAGCCCTGTCCTTCTGTATCATGGCCCAGAAGCCAAGCGATACCGTCTGGGCGAGGCAGTAGTCGATGTAATAGAGCGGATAGCTGTAGATGTGGTGCTGTCTCTGCCATCCCTCTCCCTCCGCATAGAAGGGGATCTCTCCGTCGGCCCGCACCCAGGGCATATACTGGCCCAGAAGCTCCTTCCAGACGCCGTGCCTCTCCTTCGGCGTCAGGTCCGGCTTCCCGTAGACGATGTGCTGGAAATGATCCACCATCGTGCCGTAGGGGATAAAGGTGAGGGCGGAGGCGAGATGGCTGTACAGGAACTTGTCCGTGTCGGCGCCGAAAAATTCCCGTGCCCAGGGCCACGCGAAGAATTCCATCGACATCGAATGAACCTCGCAGGCCTCCATGCTCGGCCAGACGGTGGAGAGCGGAATCCGGCTCTCGTTGAGGTACTCGGCGAAGGCGTGACCGGCCTCGTGGGTGACGACCTCCACGTCGCCCTGGGTCCCGTTGAAGTTGGCGAAGATGAAGGGAACTCCGTAGTCGGGAAGGCCGGTGCAGTAGCCGCCGCCCTCTTTCCCCTCGGTGCTGAGCACGTCCATCAGTTCCATGCCGCGCATCTTCGTGAAGAATTCGTCGGTCTCGGGAGAAAGTGCGCGGTAGAACGCGGAGCCCGCGTTCAGGATGTCCTCCGCGCCGCCCGCCGGTTTGGGATTGCCGTCGCGGAATTCCAGCTGCATGTCGGAGAAGCTCAGCGGATACCGGGTCCCGCAGCGCTCCGCCTGTCTCCGCCGGATCATGTCCGCGACGGGAACCACCGTCTCCCGCACCGATCTGCGGAAGAGCTCCAGATCCTCCCGGGTATAGCAGTTCCGCGTCATGCGGCAGTAGCCGAGGCCCAGATAGCCGTCAAAACCAAGCTTCCGCCCCATGGAATCCCTGAGATGTACAAGCTCGTCGTAGAGAGCGTCCAGCGCCTCCTGATGCTCCTTGAACCACTGCCCTTCCGCCTTCCAGGCCGCCAGGCGTCTCGCGTCGTCGGGGTCATTTTTGAACGGGGTCATCTGAGAGAGCGTATAGACGCCGTCCTCAAAGGGAATCTGCGCGGAGGCCAGGAGCTTCTCGTACTCCGTGGTCAGCTCGTTCTCCCGCTGAAGCTCCGGGATGATCTCCGGGGTGAAGCTCTTCTTCTCCAGCTCCGCGTTGAGAAAGACGATCCGGCCGTACTCTTTTTCAAAGTCCGGGCGGAACGGGCTGCTAAGCAGCGTCTCTGTCCACTTGTCCAGATAGGCCTGAAGCTCGGGCTTCGTCCTGTCCCAGAACCGGGATTCCCCGTCGTAAAATGCGTCTCTGGTGTCGATGGAATGACGGATCGAAGCGATCGTCGACACGGTCGTGACGCGGCGCTCGAGGCGGTCCTTGGCGAGAAAGGCTTCCTTCGCGGAGGCGTAGTCCGCGGCCCCGGCCAGGTTCTCCGTGACTTGTTCGAGCTGTCTTGTGATCTCGCCGACGTCCGGGCGGGTGTAGGGCATTTCTTTGAATTTCATGGATTTCTCCTTCCTGGGATTCCTTTATACGTTGGCTGCCGCGCGTCGGCAGACGTGTTCCCGCTGACGGAAGCGCCGGCCCGTCTCCGGGAGGTCCGGGCGCTTGAATCACCGCCGGAACTTCCGGAACGGCCTTTCGGAACAAAAAGGGCCCGGCAGCGACGGTGCTGCCGGGCGCGTGAAATGGGCCGGTTGATTTCAGCTGTCTGTCCGGAGTCCGGACCCGGGGTGACATACATCAGATGTCGAACATATAGCCGCAGGCCTGGAAATTGATGATGTAGATTCTTGCCCAGACCTCGGTGTGGTCGCTCCAGAGCTTCCGGCTGATCAGATACTGGTTTCCCGTCGTGTCGTTCCACGTCGGATCCACGTAGTACCATCCGTTGCCGATCCGGACGTAATTCCAGTCATGGCCTCCCCCTCTGGCGTACCCGGCGACCTGGCAGCACGAAAGGCCGCTCTGCTCGCACAAGGCCATGAAGAGGGTCGCGTAGCCGGTGCACTTGGCGTAGCTCGAGTTGAGGGCGACGTTGAGGGTGCCCGCGTTGTCCCTCCAGGTGAGCTTCTTGCAGACGTAATTGTTGATCGCGATCACCTTCTGGGTGTCGGTGGTCTTGCCCTTTGTGACGGTTCTGGCGATCGACTGAAGCTTTGCCTTATTCTTCAGGTGCTGCTTGTAGCGGTTCCTCGAAGTGGTCACGTAGAGCTTCATGCGGATTCCGACGGGCTCTCCCGTCCTGCTGCTGACGAGCTCGTTGGCCTTCATGCTGATGGAGGAATAATAGCGGAAATAGGTGTCGTCGATGGCGTTCCAGATCCGGAGAAATCCCTTCTTGGTCGTCTTGTAGTCGATGGTGACGACGGACTGGGTGGAATTCTTCACCTGATTCATGATGGAATTGACGATCTTCCGCTGGGTGGCCGTCAGGGAACTGACGGTGACGTTCTTGTATACGGTGACAGCCGCCTCGGTCCTGCCCGCGGTCGGAACCGCCAGCGCGAACACGGCGGCAGCGGCGATGAGAAGAGGCCGGAGGGCTTTCCTGTACAGTTTCATACCGTAGACTCCTTTCACGGTGGGCTGCAGATTACCAGCTGAGACCATATTACCATAATATTACATTTTTGTGTCACTTTTTTTGCCGGCATTTCCGCAGCGGGGACGCGCCGCCCCGGGCCAGAGCGGACGCGGGCGGGAAGAACCTTCTCAGTCGTCCTCCCGGAAGGCCTCCTCCGGTACGCTGCCGTCCGTCCCGCCGTCCTGGTTCTTTCGCGGCGGCGCGGCGATGCCTCCCAGGTCGGCGTCCTCCTGCTCGACCTGTTCGATGGTCCTGTCCCAGCTGTTCTCCCGGATCGGCTCCTCGTAGGCGCTCAGGATGTCGCCCTTGTTCCGGATCCAGTCATAGAGGCTGACGGCCTCCTTGTTTCTCTCGAGGTCGACGATTTCTCCCGTGAGGGGATCGACCTTATCCACATAGTGGTAGGATTCCAGGCTGCCCGGAAGCCCTTTCTTCTTGATCTTTCTGAGAATCGCTCCCTGGGAGAAGGCGACGACCACGGCGCCGGTCGGAACCGCGATTACCATTCCCTTGACCCCGAAGAAGCCGGAACCGATCAGGATGGAGACGATGACCATGTAGCTGGAGACGCCCACCGAGGAGCCGAGGATCCTCGGACCCAGCAGGTTTCCGTCGAACTGCTGGAGGCAGAGGATAAAGATGATGAAGATCAGGGCCTTTATGGGATCTACGACGAAGATCAGCACCGTGGACGGGATCGCCCCGATGAAGGGCCCGAAGAACGGGATGACGTTTGTCACGCCGATGACGACCGAGATCAGCATCGCGTAGGGGAAGCTGAAGATGCGGCAGCAGACATAGCAGATGACGCCGATGATGGCGGAGTCAATCAGCTTGCCGATGATGAAGCCGCCGAACTTTTCGTCGGCGAATCTCAGGCTGTGGAGGATGCGGTTTGTCGTGGGAACGGGAAGAACCGCATACAGAAAGCGCCGGAATCTGGCGAGCATGCTCTCCTTCGCGATCAGGATGTACAGAGAGATGACCACCCCCAGAAAGATATTCTTCAGGAAGGTCACCAGATTGAAGATGCCGCTGGTGAGGCCGTTCACGAGATTGTCCAGCCAGGGCGTCATCTCGGCGCTGAGCCAGTCCTGGGCCTTCTGGGCGTACTCCGAGATCAGCTCGGTCGTCTTCGAATCCAGCTCCGCGTTGCCGCTCAGAACCGTGTCGAGGAAGTGATTGACGTTGTTCACGTATCTCTGGAAATTGAAGACAATGCTTCTGACGCTCTTGACCAGCTCGGGAAGAACGCTCGAAAGAAGGGCGTAGATCACGACCCCCGCGGCAAACAGCGCGAGGAAGGACGAGGCGATGCGTATGACCTTCTTCCTCTTCCGGCCGGGATGAAGCTTCAGCCGGCTGATGATCCTGTAGGAGGCCTTCTCAAACAGGGTCATGACCGGGTTCAGGAGATAGGCGGTGATGAACCCGTAGATGATGGGGCTCATCACTTCGATCACCTTGCTCAGGCCGACGCCAAGCGTGTGGGTTCGGAACAGCAGGAAATAGAACAGCATGCTTGCTGCTACCACAAGAAAAGCTACGATTCCGATTGATCTGTATCCGTGCGTCGGTTTCCACTTCATGGCTTTTTACGTAAGTTTGGTCAGGCCCGCGCGTCTATCGCGGCGAGAATCAGATCGACGCATCCGTCGATCCCGAAGGTCGTGCTGTTCAGGCAGAGATCGTAGTTGTCGGAGGCGCCCCATTTGCGGTTGGCATAATAATTATAATAACTGCTGCGCTTTCTGTCACCCCTGATTGCCGTCTCCCTCG
Source organism: uncultured Lachnospiraceae bacterium (assembly GCA_902773195.1). The sequence continues at coordinate 44,870 of CACYDL010000262.1, read as the reverse complement.
CCTTTTCCCGGCTGACGCCGAGCTGCTGCTGAAGACGGGCGTACCGGTCCTCCTCGTCCCCCAGAATGAAGACGGAGAGAAGCTCGCTGCGCTCCTCCAGGGCGTAGTCCGCGCATCGTCCCACGATGACGCAGGAGCCCTCGTCGGCGATCTTCCGGATGGAGTCGAACTGGGCCAGGAAGATCCTGTGATCGAGGGGCAGATCCACTACCGGGTTGGCGGTGCTGTAGTTGAAGGAGGTGGCCCCCATGTAGAGCGAATAGAGAAAACTGCTGGTGGGTTTTTCGTCGTGGGATTCGACGACCTTCTCGTCGAAGCCTCCCTCCTTGGCTGTCAGGGAAAGGATTTCCTTGTCATAGCACTTGACGCCGAGTTTTTCCGCCAGCCTCTGACCGATTTCCCATCCGCCTGAGCCTGTCTGTCTTCCGATCGTCACGATTACGTCACTTCTGTTCATGTGCAACCTCCTCTTCTGCTGTTTGTTCCGGGGGAACCGGAAGTATCGCATGCTGTGTATTATAGCGAGCCGCTTTCCCGGAGTATCCTGAATAGTATCCCTGAAGCCGATGTCCCGGGTATCCTGAATAGTATCCCTGAGCCGCTTCCCGGGTATCCTGTATCTGTCCCGGGCCTCACCGGCCGGCCGCGCGGAGCTTGTCCAGAAGGTCCCGGAAGTAGTCCGGCAGCGGCGCGGAGAATTCCATGTACGCTCCCGTCGTCGGGTGAAGGAAGCCGATGGTCATGGCGTGCAGCGTCTGTCCCTCCAGACGGAACGGACAGGAAGACGGCCCGTAGACGTCGTCCCCCAGAATCGGGTGGCCGACGGACGCCATATGCACACGGATCTGATGGGTCCGCCCCGTCTCAAGCCGGAACTCACAGTAGGAATAGCCGGGAAAACGCTCCAGTACGCGGTAGTGGGTCACGGCATGCCGGCCGCCCTCCTTTACCACCGCCATCTTTTTCCGGTCCCTCGGACTCCTGCCGATATTCCCCGTGACCGTTCCTTCGTCCTCGCGGGGACATCCGATACAGACGGCCCGGTACACTCTCCGGATGGAGTGCTCCTTGAGCTGGGCCGCGAGATTCCGGTGCGACGCGTCGTTCTTGCACACCACCAGCGTGCCGGTGGTATTCATGTCGATCCTGTGCACGATGCCGGGCCTTTGCACGCCTCCGATGCCGGAGAGGGAATCTCCGCAGTGGGCGAGAAGGCCGTTTACGAGAGTCCCGTGCTCGTGGCCGGGGGCGGGATGCACCGCCAGGCCCTTCGGCTTGTTGACGACCAGAAGGTCGTCGTCCTCGTACAGAATGTCAAGCTCCATCGGTTCGGCGGAGATCTCCGCCGGTTCGGGATCCGGGATGCTTATCTCCACCGTCTCCCCCGCCCGGAGCCGGCGGCTGCTGCGGTCCGTCTTCTTTCCTCCGCAGGACACGAAGCCCTCTTCGATCAGCTCCTGCAGGTAGGTGCGGGACAGATCGGGGCACGTGACGGACAGAAAGCGGTCGAGGCGCTGTCCGTCCTGTCCCGGTTCTGCGATAAAACTACGGTTGTCCGGCATGATAGGATCCTCATTTTCTGAGCAGGGAAGCCAGCTCCTCGTCGCGGTACCTGAAAAGGATCAGGACCAGGGCGGCGCCTCCGGCGCAGGTGACACAGATGTCCGCGATGTTGAAGACCGGAAAATCGATCAGGCGGAAATAGAGGAAGTCTCTCACATATCCCAGAACGATCCGGTCCGTCAGGTTCCCGGCATCTCCCGCGATCAGCACTGCGGCGCAGACCGCCAGGGGGAGAAACCTCCCGGAATCCCTGACCCGGGCGAGAAACAGGAGGCAGACCGCGAGAAATACCAGCCCCAGGACAATGAAGAAGACGCGTCCGTTCGACAGAATCCCGAACGCGGCCCCTCTGTTCTCGACGAAGCGAAGCTCGAAAACGCCGGGGATCAGCACGAAGGGCCCTTCCCGCAGGCGGTCCGCCGCCAGTGATTTCGTCGCCTGATCCGCCAGGATGAGCAGCACGGAGAGCAGGCAGAGACGAAGATTCCGGAAGCGCGGCGCGGACCGGCCGCTCATCTTCCGCCTCCTTCGCGGACCGCGTCGATCCCGTACAGAAGCTCCTCGTCCGTGACGTCGTCCGTGACGACGGCCTTTCCGATCTTCTCAAGAAGGATGAAGCGGATCTGCCCGCCGGACATCTTCTTGTCCGATTTTGTAATCCGGAGGATTTCTTCCCTGTCGGGAAGACTCACGGATTCCGGCAGGCCGAAGGCGCGGCAGGTATCGCCGATGTCCTTCTCCTCCTCCGGGCGGATGAGCCCCCTCCTCCGGCTGATGGCAGCGGCGGCCTTGAGGCCCAGGGCCACGCAGTGGCCGTGCAGCATCTCAAAGTTTTTGGCTTTTTCGATCGCGTGTCCGACAGTGTGTCCCAGATTCAGCAGGGCCCGCTCGCCCTGCTCCGTCGGGTCGCGCGAAACGATGCCGGTTTTGATGGCGGCGGTCCGCCGGATCATCTCCAGGACGACGTCCTTCCGGCGCGCGGCGACGGCGAAGGCGTTCTCCTTCAGCCAGCCGTAGAAGCCGGCGTCCGCCAGAAGAGCCGATTTGATCACCTCTCCCATGCCGGAGGAAAACTGGTCGTCCGGAAGCGTTCCGAGAACCGACGGGCTGGTGTAGACAAAGACCGGGAGATGAAACGCCCCGATCATGTTTTTATAATTCCTGAAATCCACGCCGGTCTTCCCGCCGATACTGGAATCGATCTGGGCGAGAAGCGACGTCGGAAGCTGGACAAAGCGGATGCCCCTGAGATAGATGGCGGCCGTGAAGCCCGCCATGTCCCCGACGACGCCGCCGCCCAGGGCGGCGATGCAGTCGGTGCGGTCGTAGTGCAGCGCCGTCAGGACGCCGATCAGCTCCTCGATGCTGCTCAGATTCTTGTGCTCCTCTCCCGCCTGAAAGCTGTAGGAGTGGACCTCCCGGAAGACGTCCCGGAGCAGGCCGCCGACCTCGCGGGCGAAAAGCGGAACGGTATTGGTATCTCCGACGATCATGAGCTTCCGAAGAGGAATGCCGGACCTCCGGAAGACGTCGGGAAGCCCTTCAAAGCCATCCGCGATGACAGGGGCGGTGATGATTTCTTCCATGGAATCTCCCTGAATAAAAGACACGGGTCTCCCAAGAGCAGCGCTCCGGAGATCCGCGTCGTCTCTGTTTCGTCAATAATTGGTCTGCATCGCAGAAAGATCAAAAGCCCCGGTCAGGATACTCTGGAAATCTCCGGAGATATCGACGTCGGCGGGGGTAAGGATAAAGATGTAGCTCGCCACCTTCTGAAGCCTTCCCTCGAGGGAGTAGCAGACGCCGCAGGAAAAATCGATCACTCTCTGGGCGATATCGACGTCCAGCCCTTCGAGATTGAGGATCACGGTGCATCCGTTCATCAGGGTGTCGGCGATCTCTCTCGTGTCCTCCATGGAGGACGGCCTGATCACGCTGACCTCCATGCTGCTGGCCGACGGGGCGGCCTTCTTCCGGATCGGCGTGACCTTCTGCTTTCTGCCCGTCCCCGCGTAGGAGGAGGAAGAAGAGGCGCCGCCGTAGGAATAACCGCTGTCCGACGAAGCGGAGGTGGTGCTGCGGGTCTTTCTCCGGGCGGAAGCCGGCTCATAGTCTGACGAAGAAGCGGATCTCGAAGGGGTGCTCTTCCTGGATTCCTTTTTGGCGGGGGCCGTCCTGGTACGGGAGGACCGCCTGGCGGTCACCGGCTCCTCGTCGGTCTCATCGTCCTCGTCGTCGTCAAAATCGTCCTCGTCGTCCGCGGATCCGAACTTGCTGAAGAATCTCTTTCTGGTTTTCGGCTTTTCATAGGAGTCATCGTCGTAATCGTCCAGATCTTCCTCGTCGTCAAGGAAGTCATCGTCGTCAAAGTCGTCATTCAACTTGATCGCATTGAGAAATCTGTCGATAAATCCCATTTCTTAGTTCTCCAATAGTATAGATGCCTGCTCAGCTGCGCTCGCCGAAAATGGATGTTCCGATTCTCACGCAGGTCGAACCTTCCTCGACGGCAGTTTCAAAATCGCCGGACATGCCCATGCTCAGCACATCCGCTTTCTTATTATTATTGTTTTTTAAATTCATGTCAACACTTAATTCCCGCAGTTTGCGGAACACGGGCCTCACCTCCTCGGGATCCTCCGCGGGGGGCGCCGAGGTCATGAATCCGCGGAAATCCAGGTGCGGAAGGGTGCCGATCAGAGCGGCAAGACGGGGCGCCTCCTGAAGCGTGACGCCGAACTTGCTCTCTTCTCCCCCGACGTTTACCTCCACCAGAACGGGGATCACCCGGCCGTTTTTGGCGGCCTCCTTCTCGATGGTCCGCGCCAGCTCCGGCGTGTCCACGGAGTGAATCATGGAGATGAAGGGGGCGATGTACTTGACTTTGTTCCGCTGAAGATGGCCGATCATGTGCCACTCGATGTCCCCGGGGAGATGCTCATGCTTCTCCCGAAGTTCCTGTACGTAGTTCTCGCCGAACACTCTGTGCCCCGCCTCGTAGAGCTCCAGGATATCCTCTTCGGGCTTCGTCTTGCTCACGGCCACGAGCACGACCTCCTCCGGATCCCGGCCGGCCCTTCTGCATGCGTCGCCGATTCTTTTTCTGACTGCGGCGAGATTGTCGGAAAGCGGCATGATCAAAACCTCCCTGCTTTCAGCTTTTTGCGGTAATCTGTGATTCCTTCACGCTGGACGCGTTCTGGACGATGTTGTCAAACTGCGCGATGCCGTAGGGAGTGCCCTTTTCGACGATGCAGTAGTTTTCGTTCTTGTCGAGTATGTTCACCTTGCGGAAGACGGCGTATCCCTTGTTCATGCAGTAGACGCCCTCCAGGTCGTCGCTGTCCCTGACGATGTAGCGGTCCGTCGTCGATCCGTCCTTCACGATGATATCCCCCTCCGAGAGGACCGAGCCGTCGACGTAGTACCTTCCGTTCTTCTTCTCGTAGAGCGTCGTGGTGACGAAAACCGCCGTCGTCTTGCCCTGCCTGTCCGCCGTCAGCTTGAGGAAACCGATCACGTTGTCGTCCCCGCCGTAGGTGGAGAACTCCTCCGGGATCGTGTAGAACTTCTTCGTGACGATGGAGGAGACGGGGATCTTCAGGCCGACCTCGGTGTTGGTGACCAGCTCGATGTCGATGAAGCGGCTGTCGATGTAGCGGATGAGCCCGGAGGTGAAGTCGAGCTTTCCGTAGTAGCTTCCGTCGGACGAGGTGAGAATCGTGAACCCGGCGCTCTGCGTGACGCCGTCCTTCAGGAATTTGACCCGGATCCGGCTGACGCTGCTGAGCCGGACGATCTGCTTCGGCGTGAGCGGTATCAGGAGGGACCAGTCGTCGGACTCGATGATCCGGTAGACGGGATCTCCCGCTTCGATCCGGCTGTCCGTCTTCAGATTCTTCATCCGGTAGGATTTCTCGTCGAACAGATCGGAGGTGACCGACTTGTACTCCAGGTTCTCGAAGCCGTCGGTCGAGTAGGTGATGATCCCGTCGGACAGCGCGGTGTTGACGGTCTCGCTTCCGATGGTCATCGTCCCGGTCACGGAGCTCACCATGGAGAGATTCTGGTTCAGGATATCCCCCTCCACCAGATATTTCAGAGAATATACGTCGTGAAAATCAGCCGGATCGAAGGTCTGCGAGAAGGCCTCCATCTCGTTCCGGATCTTGGCGAGGGTCTCGTCGTCCGGGATGATCTGCTCCTTCGCGTGCAGCTCCGGGCTGATGCCGTAGACCACGCCGCCCTTCCGGATCCTGGAGTTGTCGCGGGCGTAATACTCCACATACCCCGTGGTGTCCGCGGTGACGATCCGCTCCGTGTAGACCGCGATGCCCGTGTAATTCTGGTTCTTGGCCAGGGGGCCCGACGTCACCTGATAGGACTTGACGTGGGTCGCGGTCATGTAGAGGAACACGCTGATCAGAATGTAAACAAAAAGAATGCCAAAAACAATCGTTCCGATATTGAGCGTCAAGCGCCGCTTTTTCCCGGAAGGACCGTTGTCTGACATTCTATCCGTTTGTTTTGTTATTCTGCTGTTCTGCATCAGAGCGCTACAAGTACCTTGTCCTGAATTTCCTCCGGAAGCTCATCCTTGTCAAGAGAAACCGAGATGACAAAATTGATGTTGAACATGGAGCTGAGCCGGTCAAAACGCATGATCGTGTCGAGGATATCACTTCCCGTGATATGCGCGCATTTCATGAACCGGTCAAGATACATCGACTGGATGTCATGATCCTGAGAAATGATGCCGCAGACGAATCCGATGAACTCATCCCTGTTGGAGATCGGGTAGCCGGATACGTCGATGAGCCTCACCTTGTTGCTGAGCTCAAACATGTGCTGGCTGTTCCGGTCGATGAAAACGATATTTCCGGCGGCGGTCTTCACTTCTTCATTCACTCTGCCAAGTATTTCGGTGGTCTTGCCCTTGCCCTTCTGGCCGGCGATCAGCTGAACCATCTTGCGGTTACCTCCCTTGTCTTTTGTAAAAATCTGAGAATATCTGAAAATCAACGAAAATGCGAAAGATCAATACTGTGATTATTATATGCCAGCCACCCGGAAAAAACAAGTGCCTGCTAAGGACCAGCCTTCGGCGGAAGCCCCGCCCGCTTAAAAACCGGCGGCGGTTCCGCGCGGATCCGCGCCGCAGATCCCGCGCGTTTAACGACCGGCGGGAAAGCCCTAGGCGTTGATCTGCGACAGCAGCATGTTCTGATCCTCGTACAGGTCGTCCTTCGAGAGGGCGCCCACCACGATGGAGATGTAGAACTGCCCGTAGGCGTTCTGCGAGACGAGGGCGAGGCAGTTGCCGGCCGCCGCGGTCGTCCCGGTTTTTCCTCCGAGGACGGTGACGTCCTTCGGGGGACTGGTCTGTCCCGTCAGGTAGCGGTCGGTGGAGTCGAGGGTGACGTGCATCTCCTCCCCGTCCGCGTTCTCGTACTGGAAATCATAGACGCTCACCTGCATGATATTCACGAAATCGTCGTACTTGATGGCCTCGTTGAGCATCAGGTAGATGTCGTAGACCGTCGTGTAGTGATTCGTGTCGTGCAGGCCGGTGGGGTTGGTGAAATGGCTGCCGGTGCAGCCGAGGTTGTTCAGCTCCTCGTTCATCATGGCGACGAACTTGTCCTGGCTGCCCCCGATGTGCCTGGCGATGGCCTGGGCGGCGTCGTTGCCGGAATGGATCAGCAGGCCTCTCAGCAGAACGCCCATGTTCACGCGGTCCCCGATCCGCAGCCCCACCACCTGGGAACCGGATTCCAGCTCCAGATCCTGCCAGTTGATGGTGACGGTGTCCTTCATGTTCCCGTATTTGATGGCGAGGATCGCCGTCATGATCTTCGTGACGCTGGCGGGATAGATCTGCTTGTACATGTCCCGGGCAAAGACGACCTTGCGGTCGTCGATGGAGAAAAGCGCCCCGGATTCGTTTTCGCGGAGGTTGATCCCGCTGTTGGCGACGTTGTTTCCGCCGATGCAGAGATCCGAGGAGTAGGTCTCCCTGGTCTGCATCGCGGACTGGTCCGCGGGCGAGTAGGCCATCTCCGCGTTGGTCCAGGCCATGGGAACCGGAAGCGACGAGGAGTCGCCCGACAGCACGACGGAGAGGGCGGCGATGGCGGCCCCCGCGAGAAGGATCAGGATGATGAGCATGATGAGCCACAGGCGCCGCTCATGGGTCAGGGGCGCTTTCCGGCCGACGCGTTTCTTACCGGCATCCGTCATAGCCTCGCCCTCCTTCTGCCGTGTCTTCCGCCGCGCGGGACGAAGCGGATCTTGCTCTGAAGGCCGATGTTGAGTACAAATCCCATGCCCAGATAGAGCGTCATCAGGGACGTCAGACCGTAGCTGACGAAAGGCAGAGGCGTCCCCGTGTTGGGGAGCATTCTGGTCGCGACGCCGATGTTGATGAAGCTCTGTATGGATATCAGCGTCGCCATGCCGCAGCAGACAATCTTGCCCGAGATGTCCTTGGCTTTCATGGAAGTGATCAGGCATTCCAGCACGATCAGCAGCAGCAGGATCACGATGCCCGCGCTTCCCATGAAGCCGAGCTCCTCTCCCGCCACCGCGAAGATGAAGTCCGTCTGGATCTCCGCGATGAATTTGCCCTTGTTCGCCGATGAGACGTCGCTGTTGTTGAGTCCTTTCCCCGACAGCTCCCCGCTTCCGATGGCGATGACGGAGTTGTTCTGCTGCGTGGTTCCGTCGGTGTACTCCTCGTTGTCCGGATAGAGGAAGGCCATGATTCTGTTTCTCTGGTAGTCCTTGATCAGGGTCTGGTCCGGCTGAACGACGATGGTCATGAAGATCACAGCCAGCGGCACGATGACGATCAGGACCCCGAAGATGTACTTCCAGCTGAGTCCGGCGATGAAATACATCACGCAGAACAGAAGCACCACCGTGATGGTATTTTTCAGGTCGGGCTGGAGGAAGATCAGTCCCAGGGGCAGTCCGATCAGGAGCAGCGACCGGAACAGGATCCGCGGTTTATTGAGGTCGTTCTCGTGTATCATGAAGTATTTCGCGAAAAAGACGATCAGGATGATCTTCGACAGCTCCACCGGCTGAAAGCGCAGTCCGCCGATGGTGATCCACCGGGAGGCTCCGTTGAGGGAGTTGCCCGTGATGCGGACGGCGGCCAGCATGGCGAGATTGAAAAAGTAGGCCAGCCAGTAGAAGTTCATGATCCACGAGAAGTCCATCAGGGACACGATGATCATGACGATTCCGCCGCCGATCACGCCCGCGGTCTGCTTGGTCTGAAGCGAGCTGTCGGCGCTGCCCACGAGAAGGATCCCGAGCACCGACAGCACCACCAGCCACAGTATCAGTCTGAAATTGTAGTCCTTTATCCGATATTGTCTGATCATTAATCCACGTTTTCCGATGTGAGGTTTCCGGTCCTCGCGGTACCGGTGATGATCTCCGACTCGTCCGCCAGCTTGAAGTAGTACTCCAGAATGTCCTTCGCCGTCATGACGCAGTTCGTCGAGGAATACCCGTGTCCGATTCTGACGGCCATGGCGATCTCGGGATTTTCGCTGGGCGCGTAGCAGATGAAAAGGGCGTGGGAGGGTCTGGATTTGCTCTCCTGGGCCGTCCCGGTCTTGCCGGCGACGCTGACCGCCATGTCGGAGAACTCCTCCTTGTTTTCGATCACCGCGCGCATTCCCTCGTGAATCACGTTCCAGGTGGAGCTGCTGATGGACAGAATGCTCTCGATGTCCGGCGCGTAGTCCTCGGTGACGTACCCCTCAGCGTCCGTAATCTTGTCGATCATGGAGAGGTTGTAGCTGGTGCCGCCGTTGGCCAGCGTGGTGACGTATCTCGCCAGCTGGGTGGTGGTGTAGGTGTGGGTCCCCTGGCCGATGGACGACTGGATCGCGTACTGGTCGGACACGTGGGGCTCGTTTTCGGGCACCTCGATGCCGGACTCCTTGTCCATGTTGTAGAGTCGGGCGTACTGCTGAAGCTTGCTGAGGGACAGGGAGTCGGACCACACGCCCTCTTCGTTGGTGCCGAGCGTATAGGCGACGTTACAGAAAAAGACGTTGCAGGAGTTCTGGATGCCGCCCACGATGTTGAGGGGGCCGTGACCCGAGGTGAGCCAGCAGCGCAGAGGCGTCTCCGTCTCGCTGAAGGTGCCCGTGCAGTTGAAGATGGTGTCCCTGGAGATCACCCTCTCCTCCAGTCCGGCGGTGGTGGTGATCAGCTTGAAGGTGGATCCCGGGGCGGTCTCCTGCTGCGTCGCCTTGTTGTAGAACGGCCTGGATTCGTCCTGCGCCAGGCGGTTGTAGTAGGCGACGTCCATGGAGTTGGCCAGACGGTTGTTGTCGTATCCCGGGTAGGTCACGCAGGCCAGCACCTCTCCGTTCTTCGGGTCCGTGACGACGGCCGAGCCGGAGCAGGGATCCAGGGCGAGCATCGAGGGCGTGAGCTCAAGAGAGTCGATCTTGCTGCAGATCAGGTCGTAGCTGTCGACGCTGCCCTGGGCAAAGGTCTCGTAGATGCCGTCCTCCTTGTTGAAGACGCCCTGGTCGTAGAGGGCGTTGATGATCTGGCTTCCGCTGATGCTGTGGGCGCCGATCAGGTACTTGTACAGCGTCTTGGAGAAGCGGATGTCGTTCTGAAGGTACTGCTCGATGAAATCCGAGAGGAGCGAATAGGTCTCCCCGGAATCGAGGTAGGTGACGTCAGAGGCAATCGCGGAGATGTCGATCCAGTTCTTGCTGACGGCGTAGGTCAGATATTCCTTCATGCTGATGGTCTCGTCCCTCGTCCAGGCGAGATAGGTGGCGTCCGTCTTGTCGATCTTGGTGCTGTCCAGGATCTTCGTGTCGGACATCAGCATATTGTTGACGATGTAGGACTCGTATTCCTTGGTCTCGTCGTCGAGCTCGTTGTAGGGATAGGGATTACTCCCCATGAGCTGCTCTTCTATCTCGCTGAACACCTGGTCCTGCTTGTCCGCGAAAATCTCCGCGATGGAGCGCTCGGTCGCCGAGGCGTCCTCCGCGTCGAAATGGGCGATGTCGAGAACGCCGTTTTCAAAGATGGCGTTGTAGACCTTGGTGATCGGGATTCGCACGGCCTCCGTGTCGGTCAGGTTCGAGTTGTCGTACTCCTCCTGGTCGACGATGACGCTTCTGAGGATACCGGCGATTCTCTGCTCGAGGATGCGGTACGTGGCGATCTGGAGATCCCGGTCGATGGTCAGGTAGACGTTTCCGCCCGCCGTCGGCTGGATGGTGGATTCCTCGTCAAGCTGCAGGACCCGGCCGAAGCGGTCCACGTAGACGGTCTCCTGCCCGTCGCTCCCCTGGAGGGTCGACTCGCAGACCCTCTCGATACCGGACTTGCCGACGATGGACTCACTGGAATAGGAGGAGTTCTCCGCGCGGAGCTCCGCCAGATCCTCGCTGGACACCCGCCCCGTGTAGCCGATGAGGGAGGCGAAGGCCTCCGGGTCGGAGTAGACGCGGGTCGTGTCGTCGACGATCTCGATGCCCTCGAGCGTGTCCTTCTCCTCCGTGAGGGCGGCGACGGACCTGTCCGAGATGCCCACGGCGATGGTGACCGGCATATATTTCCGGTACTGGGTGGTGAAGAGCTGGTAGCGGACGTAGACGATGTCGAGGATCTCCCTTCTCGTCAGCTCCTCGGGGAGACCGACGCGTTCCAGTTCCTCGGGCGTGTAGGGATTCTTCACGCGGATGATGCCGAAGCGCTTCTCGTGCATCAGGGTGGCGATCATCTCCTCCGCCGTGCTGGCGGCCTCCTCCTCGGTGAGATCCGCGATCTTGGCGTGACCGTACACGTCGGCCCGGAATCTCTCGAGGGTGCGGCCCTCGCAGTTGTACACGTAGTTCCCGCTGTCATCGAGGACGACGTGGAAGTTGTTGTTCAGGCTGTCGCCGTTGGCCTGCAGGATCTTGGAGATCCGGTAGGCCTCGGCGTTGAGGTACAGGTCGCGGAGCCTCGTCGTATCGTAGGTGCCGGAATCCTCCAGCGTGAGGCTGTAGGACAGCTCGTTGTAGGCGAGGACGTTGCCGTTTCTGTCGTAGATATTGCCCCTGGTGCTGTTGAGCGACCGGGTCTTCGTCGTCTTGATGCTGAAATTGCTGCGGTAGTTTTCGCCGTTGATGATCTGGAGACCGTAGAGCCTCCGGATCAGCGTCCCGGACATCAGCAGAAAGATAAAGGCCAGAATCAGCGCCCTGTTGATATGAAATTTGCGGAATCTTTTTTTCAGTCTCGAATCCATAGTGACTGTCTGCCTTTCTTCTCCTTCTCGACCATGGAGTGGTTGATCCGGTAAAAGAGTCTGTAGAGCAACAGGGTGAAAAGGATCGTCGATACGGCTTCCGGCAGGATGACGTTCCTGAGATAACCGGGAAGCTGGATCCTGCCGCGCAGAAGAAAGCGGCTGAAGTAGATGATCAGATTCTTCGACACGTCGCATACCGTCACGAGAAGGAGCGGCATCTTGACGTCCTCGTCAAAATAGATCTGGGAGAAGGAGCCGCAGAAATAGCCGATCAGGACATAGAGCAGCGCCTGAAAGCCGAAGATGTCCCCGTAGAAAAGATCCGTCAGAAGCCCGCACAGAAATCCCGTCAGGATTCCCTCGACGCGTCCCTGCATGAAGGCGATGGCCACCGTCAGAATCAGCATGAGATCCGGCACGGAGGCGAGAAAATCAAGCATGGGAAATACCGCAGTCTGCAGAATGAAGCAGCACCAGATCAGCAGCGCGATCACGATCTTCCGTCTCACCGGGCATTCTCCTTCGTCTTTTTCAGGTCGGTGATGATCAGGACCTCTCTGAGGCTTCTGAAATCCGCCGCCGGTATGATGGTTCCGGACTTGGTCAGGTTGTTGGAGTCAAGATGGATCTCGCTCACATAGCCGATCAGCAGGCCGGAAAGGTACTTGTCGCTGATATTGGAGGTGACGATGCTGGTTCCCTCCGTGACCTCGTTGTCGTCGTCCCGGAGTCCCTTGAAATCGATTTTCCCGGAATCCATGCCGAGGAGGTTGCCGGTCACTACGCAGGGCTCCGACGTGTTGGAGGCCATGCCGCTGACGTTGCTCTCGTCGTCGATGATGGAGCGCACCTGGGCCCAGCTGGCGCCCACCTCCGTGACGATCCCGATGAGGCCGCCCTGCCCCATCACGTTCATGTCGACCTCGATCCCGTCGTCCTTTCCCTTGTTCACGATGAAGGTGCTGTACCAGTTCCCGGGGTTCTTCGAGATCACCGAGGCGGCCACCTTGTCGTAATCGCTGTACTTCTTGTCGAGTACGTAGAGGGCCTCCAGCCTTGCCAGCTCCGTCTGGTTCTGCACCAGCTCGTTGTTTTTCAGGGTGAGATCGTCGATGGTCTTCCTGAGCTCCTCGTTCTCGCGCGCCAGCTCCGCGGCGTCGCGGAAGCCGGCGAAGCGGTCCGTGAGCCACCGTCCCGCGTTGTTCACCCCGTTCTGAAAGGGCGCGACGAGATAGCCGGTGAAGTCTCTCACCGGCTCGGCGACGAAGGTGGTCGTCAGCGTGACCAGGATCAGTCCGATGCAGATGATCACGAGGACTGTGAGGAGGTTTTTCCCCCTGCCGTTAAAATCAAGCTTCCTCTTCATTTTTTATTCCTTATGGAGCAGGCCCACTTCTTAAGCTCGCGGTGCCTGATCAGTTCCTCCAGACCTTTCACCGTTGAGAATTCGTAGTCCGACGACAGATTGATCCGGCAGCCGATCACCCGGCTGAGATAGCGGTCGATGCCCGGAATCCGCGCCGTCCCGCCCGTCAGATAGATCCCCTCGTCGATGATGCATTTGGCGATCTGGGGCGGCGTCCTCTCCAGGAACGTGCGCATCTGCTCCGCCCCCTTGTGAAGCTCCGCCTCCACGGCCAGACTCACGAGATCGGAGGAGACCTCCTCCTCCCGCGGCAGGCCCGACAGGGTGTCCACCCCCGTGATCCGCCGGGTCTCGTTCTCCCTGTGCTCGAACGAGGCCAGAACCGTCTTGAGCCTCCGGGCCGTCCTCTTGCCGATGAGGAGGTTTCTGGACCGCCGGAGCTCGCTGCAGATGCTCTCGTTGAGCTGCTGGCCGCCCAGCTGGATCGAGTCGCTGATGATGACCTGCTCGCCCGCGATGACCGAGATCTCCGTGCTCTGGGCGCCGATATTGAGGATCATGCTGCCCTTTGTCTTCGACAGCGGGATCCCCAGGGAGAGGGCGTCGCAGATCGGCCGGTCCACCAGGAACACCTTGGGATTCCGGATGTTGCCCGTGTGGCTGATGGCGTAGTAGGCCCTCTTCTCCAGCTCCGACATGTTGAGCGGGGCCGAGAAATAGATGACCGGATTGGAACCGCAGTGCTTGTCCGTCTTCATCAGAAGAACGCGGAGCAGCATCTCCACCTCCGCCACGTCGGCGATCCTGCCGTTCGACATGGGCCGGTCCACGGAGATGCCGGGCGGATTCTTCTCGTACATTTCGAAGGCGTCGCTCCCCACGGCGAGCACCTGGGCCCCGTCCCTGACCGCGATGATGTTGTGCTCGATCATCAGACGGTTTTTTCTGAGGCTGTATATTTTGACGGCGCTTGTGCCAAGATCAACGCCAAATACATTTTTGTTAAACATAGATACTCCCGTGCTTCAGGAAGCCGCTCTCGGTGAAGCTCACATAACAGCGGTCGCCGATGACGATGTGGTCGAGCAGATGAATATCAAGCAGTTCGCCGGCGCGGGCGACTTTTTCGGTCAGCGCGTAATCCTCTCCGCTGGGAGTCGGATCGCCGCTGGGATGATTGTGAACCAGTATGATGCCGACCGCCCTGAAGCGCATCGCCGCCAGGAAGAGATCCCTCGTCGAGAGCAGGGACGCCGACACGGTGCCTCTGGTGACGAGCTCCTCCCCGATCACGTGGTTTTTCATGTCCAGCATCATGCAGCAGATGTTTTCCTGCTCGTCGTGCCGGAGCCGCTCCATGTAATAATCCGCTACGCTCCCGGGATCATCCGCCCGGATCCTGCTCCTGGCGCCGGAGGAAGAAATCCGCCGCGATATCTCCCCGATGCAGCAGATCTGAATCGCCTTGACCTCTCCGATGCCCGAAAGCGTCATGAGCTCCGGAACGGTGATCCTGGCCAGAAAGCTCAGCCCCTCCCCGCCGCCGGACAGCTGCAGCAGCTGCTCGGCCAGGTGGAAGCAGTCGGTTTTACGGGTTCCCGTTCGTATTATGACAGCCAAAAGTTCGGCGTCAGTCAGAACCGAGGCGCCGAAACGCAGACATTTTTCATAGGGACGGCTGAGATCGGTCAGTCCGTCTGTTCTTCTTTTTTTCAAAGCACCCTCTCTTCCGATTCAGGTATGCCGGCAGATTCGGGTGCATCTATTCTACACTATTCGTTCCGCTTGTGCAAGCAGACCAGTCCCGCTTCCTTCATGGACTGGAGGGACATCATGACCCCGAATTTGGCGGAAGGCCAGGTCAGGCCGCCCTGAAAATACACGTTGTAGGGAGGCCGGATCGGACCGTCCGCGGACAGCTCGATGGAGGAGCCTTCCACGAAGGCGCCGGCGGCCATGATGACGGGATCGTCGTATCCCGGCATGTCCCAGGGCTCCGGCGTGACGAAGGAATCCACCGGGGCTCCCTTCTGGATCCCGCGGCAGAAGGCCTCGACTCCCTCGGGGGTGCCGAGGGTGACCGCCTGGATGATGTCGTGTCTCTCCTCGGTGCTGTCGGGGATGACCGGAAATCCGAGGCCCTCGTACAGGGCGGAGGCGAAAAGCGCGCCCTTGAGGGCGGAGGCCGTCACCACCGGCGCCAGGAAGAACCCTTCGAAAAAGCTGGTGTTGAGTCCCAGGGAGGGGCCGATCTCGGCGCCCAGTCCCGGACAGGTCATCCGGAAGGCCGCGTTGTCCACGTACTCCTTCTTCCCGCAGATGTAGCCGCCGCTGGGGGCGAGTCCCCCGCCGGGATTCTTGATCAGGGAGCCCACCGCCAGATCGGCGCCGACGTCCGTGGGCTCGATCACGTCGACAAACTCCCCGTAGCAGTTGTCCACCATGCAGATGATATCCTCGCGGACGGACTTGACGGTCCGTATCGCCTCGCCGATTTCCGCCACGGAGAGGGTTCTCCTGCTGTCGTAGCCCTTGGAGCGCTGGATCGCCGCCATCCGCGTCCTGCCGGAGATGGCCTTCCGTATCGCGTCATGGTCAAAATGCCCGTCCGGAAGCAGCTCGGTCTGCCGGTAGGTGATCCCGTACTCGGCGAGGGAGCCCCTGGAGGGCCGTATGCCGATGACCTCCTCCAGCGTGTCGTAGGGCTTGCCGGAGATCGAGAGCAGCTCGTCTCCCGGGCGGAGATTTCCCGCCAGCGCGATGGACAGGGCGTGGGTGCCGCAGGCGATGAGGGGACGCACGAGGGCTGCCTCCGCGTGGAAGGCGGCCGCGTAGACCTCCTCCAGCTTGTCCCGGCCCAGGTCGTTGTAGCCGTAACCGGTGGAGCCGGTGAAGCAGGCGCCGCTCACTTTCGCGGTGTGAAACGCGCGGATGACCTTGGCCTGGTTGTACTCCGCCACAAGATCGATCCTGTCAAAACGCGGCTTCAGCTTTTCGCAGATCTCCTCGCAGTATTCGAAGACGTCCGGATCGATGCCGGATTCCCTGTACATCTCCTGGCGGAGAGCGCGGTTCTCATTTTCAGGTTTCATGGGGATTGCCCACCTCCATGGCTTTGATATCGGTTCTTTCTTCTATGATGCGGATCATCTCGGCCAGCAGGGCGGACGTGTCACGGTAGTCCACGCGGCTGAGCCTGACCGCCTCCTTCTCGCGCCGGAACCAGGTTCCCTGGCGCTTCGCGTAATGGCGTGAATTTCTCTTGATGACGCGGACGGCTTCCTCCATGGAGACGCGCCCGTCCAGGACGTCCAGCATCTCCTTGTACCCGATCCCCTGCATGGAGACGCAGCTTCTGTCGAGCCCCATGGCCCGGAGATAGGCCACCTCCTCCGGCAGCCCCTCTTCCATCATAAAATCGACACGCCGGTCGATCCGCCGGTAGAGGGCCTGACGGTCGTCGTCGATGTAAAACCAGACGAGGCGGTAGGGGCTTTCCTTCTGCCGCTCCTCCTCGTTGTGCTCGGAAATCTTCCGGCCGGTCTCCCCGGCGTACTCGAGGGCGCGGATCACCCTCTTGAGATTGTTGGGATGAATGGCGGCCGCGGATTCCGGATCGACCTCCCGCAGGAGCCGGTGGACGGCGCCGGAGCCCTCCTCTTCGGCCAGACGGCGCATCCTGGCGCGGAACGCCTCGTCGGCAGTCGTCTCCGTGAAATCGATGTCGCGGACCACGGCCTGGATGTAGAAGCCGGTTCCGCCGCAGAGAATCGGAACATGTCCCCTTTTCAGAATGCCGGCGATGCATTCCTTCGCCATGGCCGCGTATCTCGCCGCGTCCATCTCCTCCCGCGGGTCGACGACGTCAATCATGTGGTGGGGCACGCCCAGCATCTCCTCGAGGGTCACCTTGGCGGAGCCGATATCCATGTGGCGGTAAACCTGCATCGAGTCCGCCGAGACGACCTCTCCGCCGATCCGTCGTCCCAGCTCCGCCGCGAGCTCGCTCTTCCCGACGGCGGTGGGACCGGATATCACGATCAGAGAGTCCCGGTTATCAGGCTGTTTCATCAGACGATCCTCTTGAATCTCTTCTCGAGATCCTTCTCGGTGAACGAAATGACGGTAGGTCTTCCGTGCGGGCAGTGGTAGGGGTCAGAGCACTTCATCAGGTCGTCGAGAAGCTTTCCGGCCTCCGCGGCGGAGATCCTCTCCCCGCCCTTGACGGCTGCCTTGCAGGCCTCGGTGGCGACCTTCAGGATATAGGTGCGCATGTCTCCGAGGGAGGGCGTCACCTCCAGCTGGTCCAGGAATTCCCTGAACAGCTGGTCTGAGTTGATCGTTCCCAGATAATAGGGGACAGCGCGCACCGCGAAATCCCGTCCTCCGAAGTGTTCGATCTCAAAGCCCAGCTCTTCGAAGGCTTCGCCGTACGCCTCGAGCAGCGCCTGCTCCCGGGCGCTCAGGGATACCAGCATGGGCGGCATGAGCTGCTGCGACGTGATCTCCCTGTTCTCGTAGGCCGTCATGAACTTCTCGTAGAGAACCCGCTCATGGGCCGCGTGCTGATCGAAAAGGTAGACCTTTTCGCCGAATTCGCAGATCCAGTAGGTGGAGAAAACCTGTCCCACGATTCTCCGGAGCGGACGGGCCTCCTCGGACAGGAAGCGCGGCGCGAAGGTCTGCTGCACGAAGGCGCCCTCCCTGCGGCTGCCCTCCTCTTCGTTCCGGATCACCGCCCCGGCGTACCCTGCGGGAGTTTCCGACATGAGCTGTCCGCGCAGCTTTTCGCCGGCTTCCTCATAGACGGCGGAGGCCGGCGGGACGTTCCGTTCCTCCCGGCCCGCGCCGGACGGCGGCAGGGCGCTCTCTTCCTCCCGGCCCATGCCGGACGGCGGAAGCACACTTTCTTCCTCCCGGCCCATGCCGGACGGCGGCAGGGCGCTTTCTTTTTCCCGGCGGCCGCCGGAAGAAGGCACGCCGCTCTCCTCCTCCGCCGTCTTCTGCTTCACAGCCTCCGACCCGGTGCCCGGAGCGCCGGATTCAAACGCCTGGAAGGGCATGACGGCGTCCTTCTTTTTCTCCGTCTGCTTCTCTTTCTTCTCTGGCTTGTTCATGGAGGAGGCGACGATCTGATCGATCCGGGAGAGGGTTCCGTGTACGGCCTCCCTGACCGCGTCGTAGATCTTCTTCTCGTCGGAGAAGCGCACCTCCATCTTCGTCGGATGCACGTTGACGTCCACCGCCTCGCCGGCGACGGTGAGGCAGAAGCACGTAAACGGGTACTGGTGCTGCATGAGGGAGGTTCCGTATCCGTCCTCGATTCCCTTCTGGATCACGCGGCTTTTCACGTAGCGCCCGTTGACGTAGTAGTTCTCGAAATTCCGGTTTCCCCTGGTGAGGGCGGGCTTTCCGATATAGCCCTCCAGCCGGATTCCCCCTTCATCCGCAGAGAGCGGAATGAGCAGGCCGGCGGTCTCTCTCCCGTAGACCGCGCAGATGGCGTCGATGAGCCTGCCGCTTCCGGAGGAGGCGAGACGCGTCTGTCCGTTGACGATCCACGTAAAGGAAATCCCGGGATTCGACAGAATCAGCTGCTCCGTGTAGTCTCCGACGTGGGAGGCCTCCGTGAGAGGCGTTTTCAGGAATTTCGCCCTGGCCGGCGTGTTGTAAAACAGATCGCGGACCATGATCGTCGTCCCGTCCGGCGCGCCGACTTCCTCCCGGCTTTTTTCGCGGCCGCCCTCGATCAGCAGACGCGTGGCGGCCAGCTCGTCTTTTCTCTTGGTGATCATCTCCACGCGGCTCACGGCGGCGATGCTGGAAAGAGCCTCGCCCCGGAAGCCCAGGGATCCGATGGAGCTGAGGTCCTCCGCCGTGCGGATCTTGCTGGTGGCGTGGCGCAGGAAAGCGAGGGAGATATCCCCGGCGGAAATCCCCCTCCCGTTGTCGCTCACCCGGATAAGGCTGATGCCTCCGTCGCGTATCTCGATGGTGATCCGGTCCGCTCCGGCGTCGACGGCGTTCTCCGTGAGCTCCTTTACGACGGAGGAAGGACGCTCCACCACCTCGCCCGCGGCGATTTTGTCGATGGTTGTCTGGTCCAGTTTATGAATGCTGTTCATTTCGCTGCCGTGGAACCTTTCTCTTCTTCATTCTTCCATCTGTTCTTCAGCTTGTTCTGCAGCCGGTACAGCTCGTTCAGCGCGTCGACGGGCGTCATGTTCTGTATGTCCGCTTCCCTCAGCTCCTTCAGCACGTCGCTGTCGGAGACGGTGTCGAAGAAGGAAATCTGCTCCAGATCGACGTCGTCGTAGCGGACCGGCCTGCTGCGTTTTTTCGGTCCGCCGGCGAGGGACTCGACCCCGGCCGTGATGTCGGCCATCTGCAGCTGAAGCGCCAGCTCGTCTGCCCGGGCCAGGACCGCCTCGGGAACGCCGGCAAGCCGGGCCACCTGTATGCCGTAGCTTCTGTCGGCGCCGCCCCGGATGATCTTTCTCAGAAAGATGATGCCGTCCCCTTTTTCCTTCACGGCGATGCAGTAATTGCTCACGCCGTCGATCTTTCCCTCCAGCTCGGTCAGCTCGTGGTAATGGGTGGCGAAGAGCGTCTTGGCGCCGATCAGGCGGGGATTGGCGATGTACTCGATGATCGCCCAGGCGAGGGCCAGTCCGTCGAAGGTCGACGTGCCGCGCCCGATCTCATCCAGGATCAGGAGACTCTTCGAGGTGGCGTTTCTCAGGATATTCGCGACCTCGGTCATCTCGACCATGAACGTGCTCTGTCCGCTGGCCAGATCGTCGGAAGCGCCGACCCTCGTGAAGATCCGGTCCACGATCCCGATCTCGGCGGAATCCGCCGGGACGAAGGAGCCGATCTGCGCCATCAGGACGATCAGGGCCGTCTGGCGCATATAGGTCGATTTCCCGGCCATGTTCGGGCCGGTGATGATGGCGATCCGTCTGGATTTGCCGTCGAGATTCGCGTCGTTGGGGACGAAGCCCTCGTTTTTCATCATGTTCTCGACGACGGGATGGCGGCCGCCCTTGATGCGGATGGCGCCGTCCTTCCGGATGACGGGGCGGACATAGTGGTTTCTCCGCGCCGTATAGGCCAGGGAGCAGAGGGCGTCGATCGCGGCGACGCTGCGGGCGGCCGCCTGAATCCGCGAGATGTTCTGACTCAGGGTGTCGCGGATCCCGGAAAACAGCTGGTACTCCAGGCCGAAGAGCCGCTCCTCGGCTCCGAGAATCTTGTTCTCAAGCTCCTTGAGCTCCGGCGTCGTGTACCGCTCCCCGCCCACCAGGGTCTGCTTCCTGATGTAGGTGTCCGGCACCTTGTCCTTGAAGGAATTCGTCACTTCGATGCAGTAGCCGAACACGCGGTTGAATTTGACCTTCAGGGTGTGGATGCCGGTCTTCTCCCTCTCCCGCGCCTCCAGCTCCATCAGCCAGGTGTGTCCCTCCCGGCCGGCGCGTCGGTACTCGTCCACCTCCTCCGACCAGCCGTCCCGGATGATGCCGCCTTCCTTCATCGCCAGAGGCGGATCGTCGTTGAGGGCGGACTCCAGCAGCGTGCGCAGATCGGAGAGATCGTCGAAGGCGTCGTCCATGCGGCCGAAGAGCGCGCAGGGAAATTCCTTCAGCAGCATCCTGACGGAGGGAAGCATCGAGAAGGACGTGCGGAGGGCGATCAGGTCCCTCGGGTTCGCGGTTCCGTAGCTGACTCGCGCGGCGAGCCGCTCGAGATCGTAGACGGGTCCGAGGTATTCGCGGAGCTCCTCGTGGGAGATCTCGTTGTTCATCAGGGCAGCGACCGCGTCCAGCCTCTCGTCGATGGGGGCCTTCTCGATCAGGGGCTGCTCGATCCAGCTCCGCAGCATGCGGGCGCCCATGGCGGTCCTGGTGCGGTCCAGGACCCAGAGCAGGGATCCTCTCTTCTCCTTTTCGCGGAGGGTTTCCGTCAGCTCGAGATTCCGGATGGTGGAGCTGCCCAGAACCATATAGGACTCGGAACGGTAAGGCGTGATGTGGGTGATATGCGAAAGATCCGTCTTCTGCGTCTCGAAGAGATAGGTGAGCAGCCCGCCCGCGGCGCAGATTCCGGTGGGGAAGGTGTCGATGCCCAGTCCCTCCATCGTCAGGACGTGGAAATGATCCGAGAGGGTCTGTTCCGCCGCGCTGTCCGAGAAATAGCGGTCGTCGAGGGTTTCCACCATGATGCCCAGACGGCCGGTCAGATCGTCGATATCGAGTCCGGAGATGCGCACCGCTTCGCTCATGATGATCTCGGAGGGCGAAAGCCTAAGGATCTCGTCCGTCAGCTTCTTCAGCCGGTCCGTCTCCGTGAGCAGGAACTCACCGGTGGAGACGTCGCAGGAGGCGATGCCGAAGCGGTCGTCGGTGCAGACGATGGCGGTGAGGAAGTTGTTCTTTCCTTCCTCCATGGCGGAGGGATCCAGATTGGTCCCCGGGGTGACGACCCGCGTCACCTCCCGGCGCACGAGGCCCTTGGCCAATCTGGGATCCTCCACCTGGTCGCAGACCGCCACCTTGAAGCCCTGCCTGATGAGCCGTCCGATGTAGGTGTCCACCGCGTGATAAGGGACGCCGCACATGGGCGCCCTCTCCGGAAGCCCGCACTCCTTGCCGGTGAGCGTCAGCTCCAGCGCCTTCGAGACGGTGACGGCGTCCTCGAAAAACATCTCAAAGAAGTCTCCGACGCGATACATCAGTATGCAGTCTTTGTATTCGTCCTTTTTCTGTCTGTATTCCTGCATCATGGGTGACAGCGCCATGACCGACCTCCTTCATCCGTCTGTCCGGGTTCCGAAGTAGTAAAAGCCCTTGCAGCTGTCCAAGCGGACCGGAAGGATCCTGCCGATATCGGACGCGCTGCCGGGGAAGTGGACGGTGATATTCTGGGAAATGCGCCCCGATACCAGCCCCGGCTCCTTGTTGAGCTCCTCCACCAGCACGTCCATGACCCGCCCGGTGAAGCGGGAGGTTCTCTCCTCGCCCGTCTTCTTGATGAGCGCCAGCAGACGGTCGAAGCGGCGGTGCACCACGTCGTCGGGGATCTGGTCCGGCATCCCGGCCGCCGGCGTCCCCGTGCGCTTTGAATAGATAAAGGTGAAGGCGCTGTCGAAGCCCGCCTCCTCCACGAGGGAGAGCGTGTCCTCAAAGTCCTCCTCCGTCTCTCCCGGGAAGCCCACGATAATGTCCGTGGTCAGCGACACGTCGGGGACGGCGGCCCTGATCTTTTCCGTCAGACGAAGGTAATCCTCCCTGGTGTAGTGCCGGTTCATCCTCTTCAGCACGCGGGAGCTCCCGGACTGAACGGGCAGATGGATGTGGCGACAGACCTTGGGCTCGCCGGCTACCGCCCGGATCAGCTCATCGGACAGATCCTTGGGGTGGGACGTCATGAAACGGACTCTCTCGATGCCGGGCACGCCGCTCACCTCGCGCAGAAGCGAGGCGAAGGACACCTGCTCCTCCAGCGTCTTTCCGTAGGAGTTGACGTTCTGCCCGAGGAGCATGATCTCTTTGACGCCGTCGGCGGACAGGGCCCTGACCTCGGAGAGGATGTCCTCCGGTTTTCTGGAGCGCTCTCTTCCCCTAACGTAGGGGACGATACAGTAGCTGCAGAAATTGTTGCAGCCGAACATGATGTTGACGCCCGACTTGAAGGGGTATTTCCTCCGCACCGGGAGGTTTTCGACGATCTCGTCGGTCCCGTCCCACAGCTCGATCACCCTCCGGTCCCCCTGCAGCTTGCGGAACAGCAGCTCGGGGAAGGTGAAAAGATTGTGGGTGCCGAAGATCAGATCGACGACGGGATAGCTCTTTCTGATTTTGGCGACGACGTGTTCCTCCTGCATCATACAGCCGCAGAGGCCCACGATGAGATCGGGATTTTTTTTCTTGAGCCCGGTCAGACGCCCGAGTCTCCCGTAGACATGGAGATCGGCGTTCTCTCTCACCGTACACGTGTTGTAGAGGATGAGGTCGGCCCCGGCCTCCTCCTCCGTGAGCTCAAATCCCGTCTCTTCCAGGATTCCGCGCAGCTTCTCGGAGTCCCGGGCGTTCATCTGGCAGCCGAAGGTCACGACGCAGGCTCTGAGCCGGCGCCCCTCGTCCTCCCCGATCCGCCGAAGAAGCGCTCCCGCGCGGGCGATGTATTCCTTCTGGCGGAGCTCCTCCGCCCTGTTCTTTTCATCCTGTGCGTTCACTGTCAGCCTCTCACCTGTCCGTTTCCGTAGATGATGTATTTATAGGTGGTCAGGGCGTCCAGGCCCATGGGTCCCCTGGCGTGAAGCTTCTGGGTGCTGATGCCGATCTCGGCGCCGAAGCCGAATTCGAATCCGTCCGTGAAACGGGTGGAGGCGTTCACGTAGACCGCGGCCGCGTCCACCTCCCTCAGGAACTTCTGCGCGTTGTCATAGTCCTGAGTGACGATCGTCTCGGAATGCCCCGTGTTGTAGCGGTTGATGTGGGCGATCGCCTCGTCGACGCCGGAAACCGTCTTCACGGAGAGAATGTAATCCAGGTATTCCCGGCCCCAGTCGTCCTCCGAGGCGGGCACGGCGTGCGTGAGGCAGGCCATGGCCTTCTCATCCGCCCGCAGCTCCACCCGGTGCTCGTCGAGCTTCTTCTCCAGGACGGGGAGCAGCTTTTCCGCGATCTTTTCGTGCACGATCAGGGATTCCTCGGCGTTGCAGACCCCGATGCGCTGCGTCTTGGCGTTATTGATGATACGGACGGCCATCCCAAGGTCCGCCGATTCGTCTACATATACGTGGCAGTTGCCGGTTCCGGTCTCGATCACGGGGATCGTGCTCTCCCGGACGACCGTGCGGATCAGCCCGGCGCCTCCCCTGGGGATCATGAGATCGACGTACCGGTCAAGGCGCATGAATTCCCTGGCCGTCTCCCGGGAGGGATCCGCGATGAGCTGGATGGCGTCCTCCGGCGCGCCGCAGGAGGAAAGGGCGCCGCGCAGGAGCTCCGTGATTCTTTTGTTGGATTCCAGCGCGTCGCTGCCGCCCTTGAGAATCGTCACGTTTCCGGTCTTGAAGCAGAGGGCGAAGACGTCGGCGGTCACGTTGGGACGCGCCTCGTAGATGACGCCGATCACGCCCATCGGGACCTTCATCTTACCGATGAGGAGGCCGTTGGGCCTCTTTCTCATCTCCGTGACGGAGCCGATGGGATCCTCCAGGCCGGCGACGGTCCTCAGTCCCTCCGCCATGCCGGCGATTCGTTCCTCGGTCAGCCTGAGACGGTCGAGAAGCCCCTGCGGCATCCCCTTCTCCTCGGCTCTTTTTACGTCAAGCTGATTCCCTTCCAGAAGGAAGGAGGCTCTGCCTTCGAGGAGGGAGGCCGCCTCGAGGAGCACCCGGTTCTTGAGATCCGTTCCGAGCACAGAGACCGCCTTTTCGGCGGCTTTCGCGCGTTTTCCGATTTCCTGAAGATCCATATTTCATCTCCTGTGTCTTTGGGGGACCGCCCGAAGCCGGACGGACCGGGTGTGCGGAAGCGGTGATTCCGTTCGAATTCCTTTAGTCAGCGAGAGCGGAGGTCTCCGCCCCCGCTTCGCGTCCTTTCACCCGCAGCGGCGCCCTGATTGACGCGGGCCGCGCGCTGCGCACGATGATATTCACATCTTTTCAAGATAGTCCATAAGGTGAAATTCATGCGGATGGGCGTGAAATACGGTGCCGAGATCCTCTCCCTCGAGAAGGCGGTGCAGGATTCTGAAATCCGCCGCCTCGGCGATGATCATATCCGCGCCCGACGAGGAGGCGATCTCCGCGGCCGCCAGCTTCGTCGCCATTCCGCCCGTACCGTAGGCGCTGCCCGTCGTGCCCTTCGCCATGGCGAGAAGCTTCTCGTCCAGAACCTCCACCTCGCTGATGAATTCGGCGTCGGGATTCTGCTTGGGATCGTCGGTGAAAAGTCCCCGGATGTCGGACAGAAGAATCAGAAGATCCGCGTTGATGAGGGCCGTGACGATGGCCGAGAGACGGTCGTTGTCCCCGAAGCGGATGTCGTAGGTCTCCACTGTGTCGTTTTCGTTGACGATGGGGATCACGCCCAGGCTGAACAGCTCCTCGAAGGTGTTCCGCGCGTTGACGCGGCTGTCCCGGTCCGTCATCGTCTGCTTGGTCAGAAGAACCTGGGCGGTGGTCTGGCCATACTCCGCGAAGAACTTCTGGTAGATCATCATCAGCCGGACCTGCCCGATGGCGGCGCAGGCCTGCTTCTCCTTGAGGGAGCGGAGCGTTCCCGCCCCGATGGCGGCCCGTCCGACCGCGATGGCGCCGGAGGAAACGACGACGACGTCCTTTCCCTGGTTCCGTATATCCGCCACTTCCCTGGCAAGAATCTCTATCTTCGGCAGGTTGAGCCTGCCCGTCTCACTGTGGACCAGCGACGAGGAGCCGATCTTGATCACGACTCTTCTCCTGTCCTTCAGATGCTCTCTGATTCCCAATCCGTTTTCTCCCGCGGGAACGCACAGGGTCAGCCGACGTCCCTGGTGATTCCCAGTCTGTTAAGTACCGCTTCCTGCTTCTCCGTCATCGTCCGCTCTTCCTCCGGCCGCATGTGGTCATAGCCGATCAGATGAAGGACGCTGTGCGCCACGAGGAAGGCGTATTCCCTCCTGACGGAGTGGCCGTATTCCTCCGCCTGCCTCAGGACGGCGTCCCCGCTGATCAGGATGTCGCCCAGCATCAGGCGCCCACTGTCGGGATCAAAGCTTCCCGCCCTGTCCGCCTCCGCTTCCCCGAAGGCTGCGGGATGTTCGTACGGGAAGGCCGGAAACGACAGCACGTCCGTGGCCCGGTCGATGCCCCGCGTCCCGGCGTTGACCTGCCGGATCTCCCCGTCGTCGGTGATCACCAGGGAAAGCTCGGCCAGGAAGGGACAGTTCTCCGAAAGGAGAACCTCGGAGGCAACCGCCGCGGCCGTCTCCCGGAGATCGAATTCCCCTCCCGGGACCAGCTCCGGCGCCTCCTCCCCCAGCTCAAATTCGACCAGTACTCTTTCGTGCGTTTCCACCGGCTTCTCCTCTCCTGATACGGATGGAAGCCCTGTCCGCGGATACGCCCTTCCGCTCTGACAGGCGCTTTTCATAGGATTCATAGGCCTCGACGATCTTCTGCACCAGCGGGTGCCTCACCACGTCCCGGCTGGTCAGCTCCGAGAAGCCGATGCCGCTGACTTTGGAGAGAACCTTCACGGCCACGTCCAGGCCGCTGGCTGTCCCCGCGGGAAGATCCTTCTGGGTTCTGTCCCCGGTCACCACCACCCTGGAGCCGAAGCCGATTCTCGTCAGAAACATCTTCATCTGGGAGGAGGTAGTGTTCTGGGCTTCATCCAGTATGATGAACGCGTTGTCGAGGGTCCGGCCTCTCATATAGGCGAGGGGCGCCACCTCGATCAGCCCTTTTTCGGAATTTTTGAGGAAGGTCTCGGCCCCCATGATCTCGTAGAGGGCGTCATAGAGAGGCCTCAGATAGGGGTCGATCTTGCTCTGCAGGTCGCCGGGAAGGAAGCCCAGCTTTTCACCCGCCTCGATCGCCGGCCGCGTCAGGATGATCCGGGACACTTCGTCGGCCCGGAACATGCTGATGGCCATGGCCATCGCCAGATAGGTCTTTCCCGTGCCGGCCGGACCGATTCCGAAGGTGATCATATTGCTCCGTATGGAGTCGACGTAGTCCTTCTGGCCGACGGTCTTCGGCTTCACCGGCCTTCCGGCGGCGGTGTGAACGATGATGTCGCTGTCCATCGCGATCATCTCGTTCTGACGGTTTTCCCTGAGAAGAGACAGGGAATAGTCGATGTTCTGATCCGTCAGCTCGGTTCCCCTGACGGAGAGCGCCGAGAGCATCGCGAAAAGCTTCCGGGCCTTCTCCGTTCCCGCGGCGTCACCCGTGACTCTGACTTCTCCGTTTCTGAGGATCACGCTGATCCCGAGGGCGTGCTCGATCTTTTTCAGATGGGAATCAAATTCCCCGAAAATGTTCCGCTCATGTCCTGAAGGAATCGCGATCGTGATTTCGTTCTGGTCCATCATCCGTGAAAAATACCCCTCCGGCAGTATGTATCGTAATATTCTAACACTTTTAGGCTGAATAAGGAATACGGATTTGCAGTTTGCCGCGCCGCGCTAAGGGAGCGGTACCGCCGTGCCGCGCCGCCTGCCCCGCCGGATCACTTGTGGTACGGCTCATGATTCATGATCCGGAAAGCCCGGTACAGCTGTTCCGCGAGAATCACGCGCATCAGCTGGTGGGGAAACGTCATTTTCGAGAAGCTGAGGGTCTCGTCGGCTCTCGCCATCACCTCGCCGGACAGGCCCAGCGATCCCCCGATCACGAATACGAGACGGCTCCGTCCCCCGGACATGAGAGCCGACAGGTGTCCCGCAAGACCGGGTGAGTCCGTCTCCCTGCCTTCGATCGCGAGGGCGCAGACATAATCCCCCTCCCGGATCTTCGACAGAAGCCGTCCGCCCTCTCTCTGCAGGATCCGCTCCTTCTCGGCGTCGGAGGGGCTGTCCGGCGTCTTTTCGTCCTGCACCTCCACGACCTCTGTCTTCGCGTAGCGGCCCAGCCTCTTCACGTATTCCCCGACGGCGTCGCGGTAGAAGGACTCTTTGATTCTGCCGGCGCATAGAATTTTTATACTGATCACTTTTTGCCGCGCCTCACCTAAGACACGCGGCGGAACCGGAATCCGGCCCGCCGCGCATGTCTGATAGTCAGCCCGAACCCTCCGTTCAGGCGTTTTTGCCTCTGATAAAGCCGTCGATGCCTCTGGCGCCCGCCTTGCCGGCGCCCATCGCCAGGATGACCGTCGCCGCGCCGGTGACCGCGTCTCCGCCCGCGAAGACGCCTTCCCTGCTGGTTCTGCCGTTCTCTTCGTCGGCGATGATGCACTTCTTTCTGTTGACGTCGAGTCCGACGGTCGTCGAGGAAATGAGCGGATTCGGAGAGGTTCCGAGGGACATGATCACGGCGTCGCACTCGGTCTCGAATTCGGATCCCTCGATGGGGACGGGGCGTCTTCTGCCGGAGGCGTCGGGTTCACCGAGCTCCATGCGGATGCAGCGGATTCCGCGCACATTGTCGTTTTCGTCCGTCAGGATCTCCACGGGGTTCGTCAGGATGTCGAAGATAATGCCTTCCTCCTTCGCGTGGTGAACCTCCTCCGCCCTGGCGGGCAGCTCGGCCTCGGAGCGCCGGTAGACAAGATGGACTTCGGCGCCCAGCCTGAGGGCGGTCCTCGCTGCGTCCATGGCCACGTTGCCGCCGCCGACGACCACGACCTTCTTCGCCCGGAAGATCGGTGTGTCATAGTCGTCGCGGAACGCCTTCATCAGGTTGTTTCTGGTGAGGTACTCGTTGGCGGAGAAGACGCCGTTGGCGTTTTCTCCGGGGATTCCCATAAACATCGGGAGACCGGCCCCGGAACCGATAAAGACCGCCTCAAACCCTTCTTTGGTGAGGAGCTCGTCGACGGATTCCGTCCTTCCGATGATCACGTCCGTACGGATTTTGACGCCGAGCCCTTCGACGTTGGCGACTTCCTTCGCGACCACCTCGTCCTTGGGAAGACGGAACTCCGGAATGCCGTAGCTGAGAACGCCGCCGGCCTTGTGGAGGGCCTCGAAAATGGTCACGTCGTACCCGAGACGGGCCAGATCGCCGGCGCAGGTCAGTCCTGCGGGCCCGGAGCCGACGATGGCCACGCGGTGTCCGTTCTTCTCCTTCGCCGGTTCCGGCTTAATCCCGTTTTCTCTCGCCCAGTCGGCCACGAAGCGCTCCAGCTTGCCGATGGAGACCGCCTCTCCCTTGACGCCGCGCACGCATTTCCCTTCGCACTGGGTTTCCTGGGGGCAGACCCTCCCGCAGACCGCGGGAAGCGAACTGGACAGAGAGATGATCTGATACGCGCTCTCGTAATCGCGTTCCTTGACTTTCGCGATGAAATCATTGATGCGGATGTTGACGGGGCACCCCTGAATGCATCTGGCGTTCTTGCAGTTGAGGCACCGGGAGGCCTCCTCCACCGCTTCTTCTTCATTATATCCGAGACAAACCTCGTCGAAGTTCGTCGCGCGGACCTTCGGATCCTGCTCCCTGACCGGGACCTTTTTCATGACATCGCCCATAATTCCTCCTTATCCCGAATGAGACGCGAATCTGGCCGTCTCATTCCCATCGTTTCCGTTCAGCAGTTTCCGCAGCCGCCCTCGTGTGTTTTGCCTTCCTGGTATCTGAGGCGGGCCTCCCCTTCGACGGTCTTGTACATCTGGGCCCGCTTCATGCACTCGGCCCAGTTGATCTTGAAGCCGTCGAATTCCGGGCCGTCGACGCAGGCGAACTTCACCTCGCCGCCGACCGTGAGCCTGCAGGCTCCGCACATGCCGGTTCCGTCCACCATGATCGGATTCATGGAGACGATCGTGGGAATATTGTATTTCTGTGTCGTGAGACAGCAGAACTTCATCATGATCATGGGGCCGATGCAGACGCAGCGGTCGTACTGTTTTCCCTCCGCCACGAGCTCGTCGATCACGGTGGTGACGACGCCCTTGTGCATATAGGAACCGTCGTCGGTGGTGACGTAGAGATGACCGGCGACCTCGCGCATCTTGTCTTCGTAGAAGAGAAGGTCCTTCGTCCTGCATCCGATGATGACGTCCGCGCTGACGCCGCGCTCATGGAGCCATTTGACCTGCGGGTAGACGGGGGCCGTCCCGACGCCGCCGCAGACAAAGAGGAAGCGGGTGGAATGAAGCTGCTCGTCCGTCATTTCCAGGATATCCGAGGGACGGCCGAGAGGACCGACAAAATCCTCAAAGGCGTCTCCTTCCTCAAGCTCGAGGAATTTATCCGTCGAGACGCCGACGGGCTGGAACACGATGGTCACCGTGCCTTTCACCTCGTCGTAATCGCAGATCGTGAGAGGAATCCGTTCGCCCTTCTCATCTTTCTTCACGATGAGAAACTGGCCCGGCTTGCAGTGTGCCGCGAGGAGCGGTGCCTCCACCACCATCTCCCATACGACAGAACTCAACTGTCTTTTTGAAAGGATTTTGTACATAGATTCGCCTCCATAAAAAGAAAGGTCAGCAGGTAACTCGTTTATTCGGCAATGGCGTCTTCGAATTCGTAGTCGGTACGTTCAAAATCGATCTCGGCGCCGTCGTAGTGGTCAGGGTCGTCGATGTCGAGGAAGGGGTTTTCGTCCTCGGGCGTCTCCCCGTCCATCTCCTCGTCGTCGTAGAGGAAGTCGTCGTAGATCAGGCCGGGATCCTCCTCGTCGCGGGAAGGTTCCCCGTCCCCGGTGAAGGGATCGCCGCCGTCCGCGTCTTCTCCGCCGTCGGAACCGTCTTCGGTCCCGTCCTCGTCGGCCGGGACGGATTCATCGGTTTCCTCCGTGTGATGGGACGTCTCCTCTTCCTCCTCGTCCTCCGGCAGGAGCGAATCCTCCTCCCCGTGGCCGTCGTCCGGTTCGTCCGCGTCTTCTCCGCCGTCGTTCCGGGCGTCGTCTTCGTTTTTCCTTCGGATGACAGAGGCGGCCGCCTGACGGATCTTGACCGTAAATACGCCGGACACGACCGGGCCGCGCACCCCGAAATCGCTGAAGGAAGCGGCGGAGATCCTGTTGGTTCCGGCCTTCAGCGGTATGGGACCGGTGTAGAGCCGGCTCCCGGCATCCGGCACGGTTCCGTCCGTGGTATAGCGGATCAGGCCCGCGTGACAGCCGATGGAAAGGGTGGTCCCGTAGGGATAGGTCTTTCCGCTGATCAGGGAGAATTCCGGCGCGGACGCCCGGTAGCTGCTGTATTCATCCAGCAGTCCGCTGTTTTCGGTATTGCGCAGCAGCTCCGCCACCGCGGCGGCGTCGCCGGAAGACTCATAGGAGGCAATCAGCTGCCGCAGGATCGTCTCGCTCCCGAATCTCTCATAGGCCTCCCGGAGAGAGGCGATGGCCCGGTCGTCCCGGCCGCTCCTGATATAGAGATCGGCCAGCATGGAGTATAGGTCCTCGGAATCCGGGGACAGGGCGACGGCTCTCTCGCAGTAGACGGCGGCCTGCCCGTAGTCGCCGGACGCGTACGCCTCCTCCGCCTTGAGCCGCTGATACTCCGGCCGCCCGTCGTTGTGGGTCCTGATGGCGGTGATGCCGGCAAACGCCAGCGCGACGGCGATCACCGCGGCAAAGGCCGTCTTCCACGCCGCGAAGATCCTGCGCGCGTTTCTCTGCCTTCCCTCTTCTCTCCGTCCCGCCCTGTCGGCGAGCTTCTTTCTGGCGCGGATCATGTCGATCGAATCGTAATCCGCCACCAGAACGATTTCATGGCCGCAGACCGGACAGTAGACCTTGCGGTCGGGGATGTCCGCTCCGCATTTTTCACATTTCATTCTCATCACCCGCTGAGAGGAACCGGAGCGCCGCGTCAACTGCCGCTGGCGAGAAGCTCCTCGAATTCGTCCTTCGTCATAAGGATCTTTCTCGGCTTCGTGCCCTCTTCGCTTCCCACGACGCCGGCGTCGGAAAGCTGGTCCATGATCCTGGCGGCCCGGTTGAAGCCGATCTTGAAGGCTCTCTGCAGCATGCCGATGGACGCCTTGTCCTTCTCGATGATCAGACGGCCGGAGTCGGCAAAATACTCGTCCCTCTCGTCGTCGCCTCCGCCGGAAGAATTCTGGAAGCCGCTGATGCTGGAGCTGATCTGCTCCTCCACCTCGCGGTCATTCTCCGTCGTCCCGGACTGGGAGGACAGGAATTTCACCACCTCGGTGATATCCTCATCCGACACGAAGGCGCCCTGCACCCGGGCAGGCTTCGGATAGCCCTGCGGATAGAACAGCATGTCGCCTTTTCCGAGAAGCTTCTCCGCGCCGTTCATGTCGAGGATCGTCCGGCTGTCGACGCCGGACGTGACCGCCAGGGCGATGCGGGACGGCATATTGGCCTTGATCAGGCCTGTGACGACGTTGACGGAGGGCCTCTGCGTCGCGATGATCAGATGGATTCCCGCCGCTCTGGCCAGCTGCGCCAGCCGGCAGATGGCGTCCTCGACCTCGGAGGAGGCGACCATCATGAGATCCGCGAGCTCATCGACGATGACGACGATCCGGGGCATGGAAGGAATCCGGTCCTTCTCGTCCAGACCGGCGTTCAGCTTCTCAATGCGCTGGTTGTAGGAGCGGATGTCCCTCACGCCCGGGTACTGCGCGAATTTGTTGTAGCGGTCCGTCATCTCGGAGACCGCCCAGTTAAGCGCGCCGGCCGCTTTTTTCGCGTCCGTGACGACGGGAATCAGCAGATGGGGAATCCCGTCGTAGATTTTCAGCTCCACGACCTTCGGGTCGATCATCAGCATCTTCACCTGATCCGGCGTGGCCTTGAACAGGATGCTCATGATGAGCGTGTTGATGCAGACGGACTTGCCGGATCCCGTGGCTCCGGCTATCAGAAGATGCGGCATTTTTTCGATGTCGGCGATGACGGTCCTGCCGCCGATGTCCTTGCCCACGGCAAAGGCGAGCGTCGCCCGGCTTGCCCTGAATTCGGGGCTGTCGATCAGCTCTCTCAGCATGACAGGCGCGATCTCGCGGTTCGGAACCTCGATGCCCACCGCGGCTTTCCCCGGGATCGGCGCCTCGATGCGGATCTCCGAGGTGGCGAGGTTGAGTTTGATGTCGTCCTGCAGATTGATGATGCGGCTCACCTTCACGCCCTGCTCGGGCTGAAGCTCGTAGCGGGTGACGGTGGGCCCTCTGCTGACGTTGACCACCTTGACGTTGACCCCGAAATCCTGCAGCGTCTGCTGAAGCTTTGAGGCGGTGGTCATGAGCGTTCTCTCCGAGTCGACCTTCTTGGCCTTCCCGGGAGTGAGCAGCTCAACGGAGGGAAGCCTGTAGGCGGGCTTCTCCTCTGTCTTTACCTGTATCTCGCTGCGGATGGCGTCCACGCTGACCGGCGTGTTGTCTTCGCCGCCGGCCTCCGCCTTCTTCCCGGAGGACTTCCCTCCGGTCCTTCCGGACGCGCCGGAGGAAGGCTTCGCTCTCTCCGCGGCATCGTCCGCCTCCGGGGAGACCGGGGTCCCGGGCTCCTTTCCGGGCGTGTCACCAAAGCCTCCGGCGGAGAAGCCGCCGGACGCGGAGAAACCGTCGGACGGCGCAGCGCTGCCGGAGGCGGAGGAAGCTCCGCCGGACAGGCCCCCGCTCTCCGCGGCGCTGAAAAAATCCGCGGCTTCCCGCTCGCGCGAGGAGAGGAAGGCCGGCATGCTGAAGCTGTCGGCGGGCTCTTCGGCGTACGGCTCCGGAAGCGGCGGCACCGCCGGCGCGGCAGGCGCCTTCTCCGGGCGGGCGCGCTTCGGGGCGGACGTCTTTTTCTTCGTCAGGTCATACTCCTGAATCTGGGTAATGTTTCCCGGCTCGGGACGCTCCAGCGTGACCCGGTCCAGGGGATTCTCGTCGGCGTTGATGACAGGCTCCCGGTAGGCGGCGTAGGCGCCGGCCTCTCTCGACCTGGCCCTTTCCCGCATCTCGGCCTCTTTTTCGATCTCGCGGATTCTCTTGTCGCGCTCGATCTGCTCCTCCGTTCTTCTGAGCTTTTCAAGCGCCTGCCGCTCTTTTCTCTCCTCGTCCCTCTCGGCCTGCCGGATCTGACGTCTCTCCAGCGCGTCCATCGCCGCGCGTCTTCCCCTCTGCCCGATGCCGGTCAGAAGAGGCTTCTGTGTCATGATGATGGCGGCCGCCACGAGGCCGAAGGAGGTGAGGACGTACGCCCCGATCGTGCCGAAGGCGTAGCCGAACAGCTGTGTCACGGCGCCGCCGACGATCCCTCCGCCGTTCCTCTCCTCCATACAGAGACGGTAGATCTCCTTCAGCTTCATTCCCCTGGTGTATCCCATGGTCAGCAGCTGAAGAAAGGCGGAAAGAAAGAGGAACATCAGAATCAGGCCCGTGATCTTGCGGAAGATCAGGGCGTTCCGCCTGTTGGCGAGGAAAAAGGCAAAGCCGAAGAACAGCACAAAAGGAAGGGCATAGGCCATCAGTCCGAAGGTTCCGAACAGGGCGCTGCCCATGACGCTGCCGAACCGTCCCGCGAGACCGAAATCCGCGAGAACCATGATAACGGAGAACGCGAGAACAAGGCAGAGAGCCACTTCTCTGCCGATACTGCCCGAGCTGCCGCGGGAGGTCCCGGAGACGGCGCTTCTGCCCGTCTGTCCGGATCTGCCGCTCTGCCCGCGGGATGCCGTCCTTCCGGCGGCGGAAGTTCCTGCGCTCCTGGTGCCCGCGCTGCGGGTCCCGGTGCCGCGGGTGCCTGTCCCGCGGGAAGTCTTGCTTCCTCCCCGGCCGGAAGCAGACGTTCTCCCGGCTGTATTCCTTTTTTTCGTCGAAGTCCCTGAAGCCATTTCCACCCCCGGTTCGCTCAGAAACTCAGCAGTACGGCGGCGAAGCCCGCCGCAAAACAGAAGTAGGCGTATGAACTGAATTTCCCGCGTTTCAGCCTGACAAGGCAAATCCGGATCATAAATCTTCCGACGATACAGGACGCCGCCATTCCGAGAAGACAGCATCCGAGCATCGGAAGCGAAAGCTGTCCCTGTCTCAGAGCCGCGGCGGTCGAATACACCAGCGCGGCCGCTGTGACCGGCACAGACAGAAGACAGCTGAAGCGTACGGAGAATTTCCGGCTCATTCCCGCCAGAATGCAGGCGCATATCACGAGAGCCGTCCCGGAGATCCCCGGGAGGGCCGCGATGCCGAGGGCGGCGCCGATGACAACGGCGCTGCCCGCCCCGAGGTCGGACGGGGATTTCTCCTGAGGCCTGACCATGTCAGTGACAAGAAGCAGGATGCCGGTGACCAGCATTCCCGCTCCGGAGAACAGCGCCGACCTCGATGTGTAGGCGACGGGTCCGGAAAGAAGAACTCCCGTCAGACAGGCTGACAGGGCTGCTGTGATCAGCATGGAAGACCTTTTTCTTGAGTCGGTACAGATAATTCTTGACCGGAGAGGCAGACTGCCTCCGCTTTTGAGACTCTGGTTCAGTTCCCCGGCCAGATCGGAAGCCATGGCCGCGGCGTCTCCCGCCGCTCCCGCGATGTCCCTGCTCATCACCAGGCATACGGCGATCGCCGTCCCTGCGTGCAAAAAGACATGGAACGCCGGCACCGGAGGCTGAAAGCCGGTCAGACGTTCCAGAATAACGAGGCATCCGGAGGAGCTGACCGGCAGAAACTTCGTCAGCCCCTGAATGACACCCAGTATAGCGGCAATCAAAAAATCCATAAACTCCGTCCTGATTATTCCTCTTCGTCCCAGTTATGCCAGACGTTCTGGACGTCGTCGCTCTCGTCGAGCAGGTCCAGAATCTTTTCAAGACTGGCGATGTCGGCGGGATTGCTGAGCGACACGTAATTCTGCGGGATCATCGTCACTTCCGCCTCGGCCATCGGCACGCCCTGCTCCTCGAGTGCCTTGCGGACCGCCTCGAAGGACGAAGGATCCGTGATGACCTCGTAGCTGTCATCCTCTTCCCGGAAATCCTCCGCGCCCGCGTCGAGGGCCATCATCATGAGCTCGTCGGCGTCGGTTTCGCACTCCTCCTTGTCGATGATGATCTGGCCCTTCTCATCGAACATGAAAGAAACGCTTCCCTTGGTCCCGATGTTGCCGTTTCCCTTGGAGAAGGCGGAGCGCACGTCAGCCGCGGTCCTGTTTTTGTTGTCCGTCAGGGTCTTGACGATGATCGCCACGCCGCTCGGCCCGTAGCCCTCGTACGTCAGCTGCTCGTAATTGGCGCCGCCGTTCTCGCCGGCCGCCTTCTTGATGCCGCGCTCGATGGTATCGTTCGGGACGTTGTTCGCCTTGGCCTTCGCGATCACCGCGGCAAGTTTGAAATTGTTGGACGGATCGGGTCCGCCCTCCTTCACGGCGACGGCGATCTCCCGTCCGATGATGGTAAAGATCTTGCCCTTGGCGGCGTCGTTTTTCTCTTTTTTGTGCTTGATATTCGCAAATTTCGAATGTCCTGACATAGCTCTTGCCTCTCCTTTTTACTCGGGCAGTCTCTCAGCCCTGACTTTTTTGATCGTGTGATTTCCCGTTTTCAGAATATGAAAGAGAAAACCGGCTCCCGACACGCTCCTGTCACGCTCGTCCGGGACGTGCCCCAGAAGAGACGTCAGGTAGCCGCTCAGCGTCTGATAGTCCTCCGTCCCGAAGTCGCAGCCCAGAACCGCGCCGGCGCGGTCCAGGGGCGTCATGCCGTCGAGAACCACGCTGTTTCCGGACCCGCAGAGCACCAGCTCGTCGTCTCTTGCATCCGGGACCGCGCAGCCCGCGATCTCCTCCAGAGCCGCCTCGTAGGTCACGATCCCCGCCGTCTGGCCGTACTCGTCGACGACGATCATAATGCGGGTTTTCTGCGCCTTCATATAGCGGAAGATGCTGACCACCGGCCTTGTCTCGGGGATGATCGCCGCCTCCCGGATCAGGCCGGGAAGCGTGGAGACGGGTTTTTCCCGGCTCGCCGGGCGCTCCACGTACTCTCTCACCGCGTCGCCGCCCGAGATCACTCCCAGGATCGCGTCGACGTTGTCTTCATAGACGGGAAAGGCCGGAAGCGGGTCGTTCATCATGCACTTCACGCACTCCTCCAGCGTCATCCCCGCCTCGATCGCGGTCATGTCGTTTCTCCGGATCATGATATCCCGCGCGTCAGAGGCGCAGACGGCAGGTTCTTCCCCCTCCGGCGCCGCCGTTTCAAGGGCCTGATTGTCGGCTTCTTCCGTTCGTTTTGATAAAAATCGTACCATAATCAATTAAAATAATCAACCTGTTCGACAACATAGTCGTTCACGCGGAACGACCTCGGGACGCGCTTGGAAATATCGCAGGCAAGCTCGTAATTGAACCTTCCGCTGAGATTTCCCAGCTCCTCGCAGGTGATCTTCTGATCCTCCTGACGGCCGATCAGGACCACCTCGTCTCCCACCTTCACGTCCGTAAGCTCGCTGACGTCCACCATGAACTGATCCATGCAGATCCTTCCCAGAATCGGCACTCTCATGCCGTGTATCAGCACATAGCCCTTTCCCGAGAGGGTTCTCGGATAACCGTCGGCATAGCCGGCGGGCACCGTGGCGATGACGGTCTCCTTCCTCGTGACAAAGGTTCCCCCGTAGCTGACGGGCGTGTCGGCCGGCACGGTCTTGACGTGGGAGATATGGCTCCGGAGCGACAGGACCGGCTTCATGTAGCGTCCGGCCAGGGCCGCCGTCTCGTTGGACGGGGCGAGGCCGTAGAGCGTGATGCCCGCCCGGACGAGATCCAGGTGCGATTCCGGGAAGCGCAGGATGGAGGCGCTGTTTGCCGCGTGGCACAGGGGGATCTTCACCCCCGCCGCCCTCACCTCGGAGGCGAAGTGCAGGAAACGGATCAGCTGGACCTCGGCCGGGGCGATGGACGTCTCGTCCGCCCGCGCGAAGTGGGTGAACATGCCCTCGATCTCGATGTTGGGAAGCTTCGCGATCTCCGCGATGACGTCCACGGCGTCTCTGTCCTCGCTGCGGAATCCGATGCGGCCCATTCCCGTGTCCACCGCGATGTGAATGAGCGCCCTGCGCTCCAGCATCACCGCCTTGTCCGAGAGCTTTCTGGCGGATTCCATATCAAAGACGCAGGCCCGGATGTCGTAGTCGATCATATCGTCGTAGGACTCGGGAAACGCGTATCCGAGCAGAAGGATCGGCTTCATGATGCCGCCCCCGCGCAGCTGCATCGCCTCCTCGCAGGTGGCGACCGCAAAGCCCCAGAGATAGGGCAGCCGCTGGATATGCCGCGCGATCTGAAGCGCCCCGTGGCCGTAGGCGTCCGCCTTGATGACGGCGCAGATGGGCGTCCCGCCGCTCAGTTCTTTCATTTTCTGAAGATTATGCTCGACCGCGCCGAGATCGATCTCCGCGCAGATTCTGCTGTATTTTTTCAATTCCGTACACCTCCCCTTCCGGAATGACTGTGTCCGTTACCGTCCGATCCTCCTCATCACGCCCGCGGCCGCGTCCGCGATGTCGGAGGCGGTCATGCCGGCGGCGCCGATCCTCCGCCGGGCGTCGTCGCCGGCGGCCCCGTGCAGGTATGCGGCGGCGGCTCCGGCACAGGCGCGCTCAGCCCCCTGCGCCAGCCAGGATGCCAGGATGCCCGTCAGGACGTCCCCGCTTCCCGCGGTGGCCATCCCGTCGTTCCCCGTCGTGTTGAGGAAAATTCTGCCGTCCGCGCAGGACGTCACCGTGCAGGCGTCCTTGAGGACGCAGGAGACGCCCGTTCTCCCGGTGAAGGCTGCCGCCGTTCCCACCGGGTCAAGGAGGATCTCCTCCGGAGAGAGCCCGGTGATCCGGCTCATCTCAAGGATGTGGGGCGTGATGTAGAGATCCTCTCCCGTTTTGACGAGAAGCTCCGGGCAGCCGGCGAGAAGGTTGATCGCGTCCGCGTCCAGGACACAGGGGACGTCCCTGCCGGCCGAAAGAAGCCTCCGGACGATTTCCCGGGCGGCTTCGCCGGTGCCGAGACCGGGTCCGGCCGCGCAGACGCTGCACCACTTAAGCTCCTTCTCCAGAAGCTCTCCCGCTTCCCCGGGACTTTCGTACAGGGAAAGCAGCGCCTCCGGGAGCAGTTCCTGCAGAATCACGCGGTTGCGGGCGTCGGTCAGGATCTTCACCATGCCCGCTCCGCTGCGCAGGGCTGCCTTCGCGGAGAGAAAGGCGGCTCCCGCCATCCCGAAGCTCCCCGCGGCGAGAAGCACTTTGCCGAAGGTGCCCTTGTGTCCCCGGGGATCCCTCGGGGGAACGAGAAGGCTCAGGTCCTCCTCCTCCAGCGCCGCCAGAGCCGGACCGGCCCAGCCGGCCGGCAGGGCGGAGGGATCCGCCGGTTCCGTCAGCACGCCGATCTCCGCGCAGACCACGCGCCCCGCGAAGCTTCTTCCGGGATACAGCAGAAGGCCGGGCTTGACGCACTGCATCGTCACGGTGACGCGCGCTTTCACCGCGCATCCCATCACCTGTCCCGTGTCCGAGCTGACGCCGCTCGGGATGTCCACCGATACGACCGGGAGGGCCGAGCCGTTGATCAGGCGGATCATCTCCGCGTACCGGCCGCCGACCTCCCGTGAAAGGCCCGTCCCGAGGAGCGCGTCGACCACGGCGTCCGACCGGGAAAGAAACGCCTCCGCTTCTTCCGGTCCGCTCATCGGTATCCCGAGCCTGGCGCAGAT
Organism: uncultured Lachnospiraceae bacterium; assembly: GCA_902773195.1. The sequence continues at coordinate 5,334 of CACYDL010000262.1, read as the reverse complement.
CTTCTGCTGCCGTTCTGTTTCTTCGGTCAGGTGCCCCGGATTTCCGGCCTCGATGATCCTCACGTCCTTCCCGCGCAGAAAGAGGATTCTGGCGCAGGCGTAGCCGTCCCCGCCGTTATTGCCGGAGCCGCAGAAGATCACGACACTCCCGGCCGCCGGCAGGTCAGAGACCTCGTCCGCCGCGGCGCAGGCCGCTCTCTCCATCAGCACCGCGGAAGGAACGCCGATCACGGAGATGGTATGTATGTCGCAGGCTTTCATCTGCGCTCCCGTAAGAATTTTGCGCATGGCTCCCTCCGGTCACCGAAAAACTCTTCAGGAGCGCCCTGAAAAGCAGAGATCTCCTGACTGTCCAAATATTCAATATAACTTTACCGGGCAGAGTTGTCAATGTTCAACATTTCCCTTGAGAGGCCCGACCCGGGGATGATACAATACCGGGGAAAAGACCGAATTTTACCAGACGGGAGTGAACGCCGATGATTCTCAACATCTCCGGCATCAGCATAGCGTTTGATGGAAAAGACGTCCTGCGCGACGTCTCGTTTCATGTGGAGGAACACGAGAAAACCGCTCTCGTGGGCGTAAACGGCGCCGGAAAATCGACGCTTCTCCGCATCGTGATGGGCCTTGTTTCCCCCGATACCGGCTCCTGCGTTCTGACGCACGACAGCCGGATCGGCTATCTGGCCCAGCACCAGGATCTCACCGGGGACCTGACGATCTACGAGCAGCTGTTCTCTGTCCGGAGCGACCTGCTCGCCCTGAGCGACAGCATCAGGCGCTCGGAGCAGCGCATGTCCGTCCTCTACGGCGGTGAGCTTGAGGACGAGATGAAGGACTACGCCAGGATGACCGAGGCCTACGAGAGAGGCGGCGGATACGCCTACCGCAGCGAGGTCATCGGCGTGCTGAAGGGACTGGGCTTTGCTGAGTCCGATTTCGGGAAAAAAGTCGGCGAGCTCTCCGGCGGCCAGAAGACGCGGGTGGCCCTGGGAAGGCTCCTGCTGACGGCTCCGGACATCATTCTTCTCGACGAGCCCACCAACCATCTCGACATGCACTCCATCGAGTGGCTGGAGAATTACCTGATCAATTACCGGGGCGCCGCCCTCATCGTCTCCCACGACCGCTACTTCCTCAACCGGGTCGTGACAAAGGTCGTGGAGATCGAAAACGGCGTCTCGAAGACCTACCGGGGCAACTACGACGCGTTCAGCGAGAAGAAGGAGAAGCTGCTCAAGGCGGCCTACGCCGCCTACGTCAACGCGGAGCGCGAGAGAAAACGCCAGGAAGAGGTGATCCAGAAGCTGAAGTCCTTCAACCGCGAGAAATCCATACGCAGGGCCGAAAGCCGCGAAAAAATGCTCGCCAGGATGGACGCCCCGGAGAGACCGGAGGAGGACGACAGCCGCATCTCCCTCAGATTCGTTCCGGCCAACGAGAGCGGAAACGACGTGCTGAAGACCGAGGAGCTGGGCAAGGCCTACGACGGCGTCACGCTGTTCCGCGGCATCTCCTTTGAGATCCACAGGGGCGAGCACGTCGCCCTGATCGGGAGCAACGGAACCGGAAAATCGACCCTGCTGAAGATCCTCAACGGAGTTGTCACGCCCGACGAGGGAAGCTTCACCTACGGAACCAACGTCGAGATCGGCTACTATGACCAGGAGATGCAGGTCCTCTCGGGAGAAAAGACCATCTTCGAGGAGATATCCGACGATTATCCCGGCATGAACAACACGGAGATACGGACCCGGCTGGCCGCCTTTCTGTTTACCGGCGACGACGTCTTCAAGAGGATCGACGACCTCAGCGGCGGCGAGCGCGCGCGAGTCTCTCTCTGCAAGCTCATGCTCTCCCGGGCCAATCTCCTCTTCCTCGACGAGCCCACGAACCATCTGGACATCGCCTCGAGGGAAATTCTGGAGAGCGCCGTGCGGGCCTACGAGGGAACGGTCTTCTACGTCTCCCACGACCGCTATTTCATCAACCGGACCGCTTCTCGGATTCTCGACCTCACCTGCGGAACGCTTCTGAATTATATCGGAAACTACGACTACTATCTGGAAAAGAAGGAGGACGTCGAGCGGGCCGGCCTCGGCGAGGAGACGGCGGCCGCAGGCGTCCGGCAGGAGACGGCCTCGAAGCTGGACTGGAAGGCGCAGAAGGAGGAGGAATCCAGACGGCGCCGTCAGAAAAGCGAGATCGCCCGGCTGGAGGAGGAAATCGAGCGGCTCGAGTCCCGGGACCGGGAAATCGACGCCCTGTTCGATGATGCCGCCGTCATGTCGGACGCGGACAGACTCACGGCGCTGAGCCTCGAGAAGGACGAGATCGCCGGAAAGCTGGAAAAAGCCTACGGGAGGTGGGAAGCTCTCTCCGGGGAAGACGAATAGCTCCCGGTCCGGGACAGGCCGCCTCGGAGAAAAGCAGAAACACCGGCCGTAAAAAAACAGATGAAATCGTACAACAGGGGGACGCGGCGCGTCCCCCTGTTCTTTATTCCTGCATCAGTTTTTCCAGCGTGCCGCGGATCTCCCTGATAAAGTCGAGGGAATTCACGGTTCTGGGATTCGGGATGGTGGTGATTCTGGCGAGATCTCCGGTCATCGTGCCGGATTCGATGGTCGTCAGCACCGCCTGCTCAAGCCTGTCGGCGAAGCGGACGAGATCGGCCAGGCCGTCCAGCTCGCCGCGCTTCCTGAGCGCCCCGGTCCAGGCGAAAATCGTCGCGACGGAATTGGTGGAGGTCTCCTCTCCCTTCAGATGCCTGTAGTAATGTCTCTGCACCGTTCCGTGGGCGGCTTCATACTCGTAGAAACCTTCGGGCGAGACGAGCACCGAGGTCATCATCGCGAGGGAGCCGAAGGCGGAGGAGAGCATGTCCGAGAACACGTCGCCGTCGTAGTTCTTGCAGGCCCACACGACGCCGCCCTCGCTCTTCATGATTCTCGCCACCGCGTCGTCGATCAGGGTGTAGAAATACGAGATTCCGGCCTCACGGAAGCGGTCCCTGAACTCGTTCTCATACACCTCCTCGAAGATTTCCTTGAAATCCCGGTCATAGGTCTTGGAGATGGTGTCCTTCGTGGCGAACCAGAGATCCTGCTTCAGCCCTAGGGCGTACTCGAAGCACGAGCGGGCGAAGCTTCGGATGGAGCTGTCCAGATTGTAGATGCCCTGGATCACGCCGGGGCCGTCAAACCGGAAGATCGTCTGCTCGGAGACGGTGCCGTCCTCGGCGGTGAAGACGAGCTTCGCCTCGCCGGCGCCCGGGACGCGGAATTCGGCATTTTTGTACACGTCGCCGTAGGCGTGGCGCGCGATGGTGATGGGCCGCACCCAGTTCTTCACGCAGGGCTCGATCCCCCTGACGATGATCGGCGTGCGGAACACCGTGCCGTCCAGCATCGCCCGCAGGGTCCCGTTGGGGCTCTTGTACATCTCCTTCAGGTGGTATTCCTCCACCCTCGCCGGGTTGGGGGTGATCGTCGCGCACTTGACGCCGACGCCGTACCGCCTGATGGCCTCGGCGGCGTCCTTTGTGACGCGGTCCCCCGTCTGATCACGGTATTCCAGCCCGAGATCGTAGTACTCCGTCCGGAGATCGATGAAGGGAAGCAGCAGCTCCTCCTTGATCATCTTCCAGAGAATTCTTGTCATCTCATCGCCGTCCATCTCCACGAGGGGCGTCGTCATCCTGATCCGGTCCATATGGCGTATTTTCCTTTCTTCCTCCGGGTCTGCCGCGCAGGCGCCGGCTTTATTTCTGCATGGAAAGCACGTTCTTGTTCTTGACGATATAATCGACGAGGGAGATCACGGTCAGGGCCGTCGACACGTAGATCAGAATCTTCGAGAGATAGTAGAACGGTCCCGAGGTGAAATCCATGATCAGCAGAAGGATCATGATCATCTGCGATACGGTCTTGATCTTGCCCCACCAGCCGGCCGCGATCACGATGCCGTTGTCGGAGGCGACGAGACGGAAGCCGCTGATGATGAATTCCCTGGCGATGATGATGAGAACCACCCACGTCGGAATTCTGCGGAGATCAATCAGGCAGATCAGGGCGGAGCACACCAGCAGCTTGTCCGCCAGAGGATCCATGAATTTCCCGAAATCCGTGATCAGGTTCCGGGACCGCGCGATCTTTCCGTCGAGCATGTCGGTGAAGGAAGCGCCCGCGAACAGAATCAGGGACGCCCACATCCAGCCGCCTTCCGCCCTTCCCCAGAGCATGCAGATGATAAAGGGAATGATCATGACCATCCGAAGACAGGTGAGCTTATTCGGCAGATTCATATTCTTCAACATTTTCTTTTTCTTCCTCCACTCCCTGAAGGTCATATTCCGACGCGGACGTCACCCTGACGGAGACGAAATCCCCGCTCAGGAGCTCCCTGTCGGAACTGAAAAAAATAAAACCGTCCACCTGGGGGGCGTCGCCGAAGGTCCGGCCCACATAGACGTCCTCCTCCGGTATTCTTCCCTCCACGATGACGCGCATCGTTCTTCCGATTCTCTCCCGGTTGTTTGAGAGGGAGATGCCCTGCTGGACCGTCATGATCTCGGACTGGCGGGCCTTCATGACGCGCTTCGGGATCTGGGGCTTCATCTTCGCGGCGGGCGTCCCTTCCTCCCTGGAATAGGGAAACACGCCGAGACGGTCGAATTTCATCTCCCTGACGAAGGCAAGAACCTTCCGGTGATCCTCCTCCGTCTCCCCGGGGAAGCCCGTGATCAGCGTGGTGCGGAGCATGATATCGGGAATCTTCTTCCTCAGGTCCGCGACCAGCTCCCTGAGATCGGCCTCCGTCGTCCTGCGGTTCATTCTCCGGAGAACGTCGTCCGAGGCGTGCTGAATCGGCAGATCCAGATAATGGCAGATCTTCGGCTCCCTCGCGATCACCTCGATGAGCTCCGGATAGATTTCCTCCGGGTAGCAGTAGAGGAGACGGATCCAGACGAGGCCGGGGATGCGGCAGAGATCCTCCAGAAGCTCATGAAGACATTTTCGGTGATAGAGATCCGTCCCGTAGAGGGTCGTCTCCTGGGCCACCAGGATCAGCTCCCGCACGCCGCCTTCGGCGAGGGACGCCGCTTCGGCCAGCAGGCGCTCCCGGGGCACACTTCTGTAATGCCCGCGGAAGTCGGGAATCGCGCAGTAGGTACAGCGCTTGTCGCAGCCCTCGGCGATCTTGAGATAGGCGTAGTGGCCGCCGGTGGTGACGATTCTTCTGTCCGTTCCCGGGTCGGGATCCGTGCTGACGTCCCGCAGGAAGGCCTCCCGCTTTCCTGCCAGGGCGCTCTCCGCGGCCGCGGCTATG